>JAUTXN010000063.1 GCA_030838045.1 Acidimicrobiaceae bacterium | reverse complement strand
GGAGACAAGCTCAAGGGCCTCGTCTCGGACCAGGACTGACGGGCCGCTACCCGCCGACGACCGTGCCGATCAGTCGCCCAAGGCCAAAGGTGACCCCGGCGGCCAGCAGGCCGAAGACCAGCTGGCGGGTGCCGGAAAACAGGGCGCTGCGGCCGGTCAGCAACGTGATGAGCGCGCCGATGACGAACAAGCCGGCGGCCGCGAAGACGATGGCGGCGACGACGGCCGCCGTGCCCCCGGCGAACAGGTAGGGAATCAGCGGGATGAACGCCCCGATCGCGAACAGCGCGAACGACGAGGCGCCCGCCGAATAGGGCGAGCCGCCCAGCGTCGATGGGTCGAGGCCGAGCTCCTCGCGGACCATGGCGTCGAGGGCCGCCCCCTCGTCGGCCATGAGCCGCCGGGCCACCTGGCGGGCCTCGTCCTGGGGGATCCCCTTGGCCTCGTAGATCAGGGCCAGCTCTTCTTCCTCCTCGTCGGGCACGGCCCGTATCTCGGCCGCCTCGGTGCGCACCTGGCGCTGGTACAACTCGCGGGCGCTTTGCACCGAGATCCACTCGCCGATCGCCATGGACAAGGCCCCCGCCAGCAACCCGGTCAGGCCGGTTATGAGAATGGCGGAGGAGGTGAGCTGGGCGCCCGCCACGCCCATGACCAGGGCGAGGTTGGAGGTGAGCCCGTCGTTGGCGCCGAGTACCGCGGCCCGGAGGGCGTTGCCGCCCAGTGCCGGGTGGCGGCCCTCGATGCGGCCCAATGTCTCGCCCGCCACGCCGCGAGGCGACCCGCCCGCCACATACCGCAGCACTCGGGCGTGGGACCGCTCCTGGTCACGCATCGGCGTGCCCTCGGTCTCGGGTTGGTCGTCGTAGCCGGTCTGGTCGATCTGCTCGAGTGTCGCGACGGTCCGCAACACCAGTTGCGGGCCGAAGCGACGGGCCAGAAAGCCCATGGTGCGCGCCCGCCACGACGGGGTCCGGGAACCCGGATCCACCCCCTCCGAGCGGATCCGGTCCTCCCAGAAACCCAGGTGGCGTTCCTCCACCTCGGCCAGACGGCGGTAGACCGAGGCCAGTTGCTCGCTCGGCTCGGCCGACGCCATGGCCCGGTAGACATACGCCGAGTCGAACTCGGCTTGGCGGTTGGCCCGGTAACGGCGCACATCAGCAGCGGCCATGTCAGGGAGTATGTCGAATCTGGAGAGAGGAGCGCTTCTCGTGAACCGCATCGCCGTCGTCACCGGCGCCAACCGTGGTATCGGCCTCGAAGTGACCCGCCAACTCGCCGACGCGGGCGACACGGTCGTGCTCGGCAGCCGTGACCGGACCCGAGGGGAAGAGGCCGCCCGGCCGCTCGTCGATGCCGGCCGCGACGTCTTGGTCCGCCGCCTCGACGTCACGGACCAATCGACACTCGATGCCGTGGCAGCGGAGCTCAGCGCCAGCTACGGGCGGCTCGACGTCCTGGTCAACAACGCAGCCATCAACTACGACACCTGGCAGCAGGCGGCGGGCGCCGACCTGACCGTCGTGGCCGAGACCATCGACACCAACCTGGTCGGTGCCTGGCGGGCGATCAACGCCTTCCTTCCACTCCTGCGCTCGAGCGAGCACGGCCGCATCGTCAATGTCTCGAGTGAGAGTGGGTCGTTGGCATCCATGGGTGGTGGCACCCCGGCCTACAGCACCTCCAAGGCGGCACTGAATGCTCTGACTCGGATATTGGCCGATGAGCTGCGGCCGGACGGCATCTTGGTGAACAGCGTCTGCCCGGGCTGGGTGGCCACCGACATGGGAGGGCGGGGCGGACGGCCCGTCGCCCAGGGTGCGGCGAGTGTCGTCTGGGCCGTCGATCTCGCCGACGGCGGGCCGACCGGGGGCTTCTACCGCGACGGGAAACCCGTTCCGTTCTGATTCCCTACTGCGGAACTCGTCGCGACGCCATCTCCCACACCTGCGGGTCGCCCGACGGCTGATACCGGGTGAGGTCGTGGGTGGCCCGAACCAGGGCCCGCATCTCAGCCAGACCACCCGAGAGGGCACCGACGGCGCGCGCCTGCACCAGCACGTTGCCCAGCGCCGACGCTTCTACCGGCCCGGCGACGACCGGCAGGTCACATGCGTCGGCCGTGAGCTGGCACAGCATTGTGTTGCGCGACCCCCCGCCGACGATGTGCACCGCGTCGACCGACCGCCCGGACAGCTCCTGGGCGGCCCCGACCGCCCGGCGATAGGCCAGCGCCAGGCTGTCGAGGATGCAACGGACGGTCTCGGCCTGATTCTGGGGCGGGCTCTGGCCGGTGGCGGCACATGCCGCCGCGATCCGGGCGGGCATGTCACCAGGTGGCAGGAAGGTCGGATCACCGGTGTCGATCAGGGCGCCGAAGGCCGGGGCCCGGGCGGCATCGTGCAACAACGTCGCGAGGTCGGCCGGCAGCCCGCGGTCGTTCCAGATCCGCACCGACTCCTGCAGCAACCAGAGTCCCATCACGTTGCGGAGGTAT
>JAUTXN010000058.1 GCA_030838045.1 Acidimicrobiaceae bacterium | reverse complement strand
ACGACACCCGATTCCCAGACGATTACCACGCGGCAGCATAGAGCCCGACACAGCATATCGCCACACTTAACCAAGATTTGCGGCGACGCCTGTATTTCGCGACCCGCAAATCTTGAGGCCATAGATTATAGGGCCGGGTCCCCAGTCCTCACACGCGGACGAGAGGAAGGCAAACCGACAACTGCCTTTCTCTCGTCCCCTGACCGGAAGAACACCATGCCAAAGCTTCTATTTACGACCATCCTGGCCTTGGTACTAGCTGGCTGCACAACTCATCACCGCTCGGTAGCGGTGCCTGACGTGACGTACCAGGGCTGCCGACGCGACGGGCAGCAACTCGTGATGACGGTCTTGGTTCGTAACCATCATCAGCAGCCCGTCGTGATCTCAATCGATGGTACCTTCACCTCCGCTGGTGAAAGCCGGACTGTTGGCTCCCAGGTTGCCCTTCGCCCGGGACAGAGTCAACCATGGTTTGTATCGTCACCTTTCGATTCGACTGGACCAACCTTCGCGTGTTCCATCCGCAGCGCTTCTGAGCAGATCACCAGCGGACATCCCCCCCCAGGAGCCCCGACGCTCCCTCCCCCGGTTCCGACCCCCACATCCTGAGCCGATCGGAGCCGTAGCCCCTTGGGCACTCCCGTTTCGGCTCGACGGTTACTTGTCGGTTGGTGGCACGCTCCTCTGCGGCCCAACTTGGCGGCTGGTGCCACGTTCCTTAACGACACCCCGACGTGCGGGCCGCCAGGGCCGAAGACGCCAATCGCAAGCTCGCCCAGCACGCCGCCGACACAGACGCGTCGCTGGGCCGTTTGCAGGTCGACGTGGCGATGCTGCGGATCGCTGAAATTCCCCACTCTTGATCACCGAAATTCCCCAGTTTGTCCCTGGGGGGTCGGTGGGCTTGGGTTGAGTCTAGGGGCGTGTCAGGGGCGACCTCCGTTGCCTGGTTGGTGTCGAGGTCATGGGGCGGCGACGGCCCGGCGGGTCGCTTCGGCCCGGGCCCGGTGGGAGCGCATCCGGTAGCTGTCCCCGTTGATGTTGAGCACGACGCTTCTGTGGAGTAGCCGGTCGAGCATCGCGGAGGCGATCATGGGATCATCGTTGAATACTTTCCCCCAACTGGCGATGCCGAGATTGGTTGTTAATGCGATGCTCCCTTTCAAATATCGTTGCGCGACAACTTGGAACAATGCTGCGGCCGCCTCGGCGGGCAATGGAAGATATCCGACCTCGTCAATTATCAATAACCTCGGCCCCGCGTAGAAACGCATCACTGTGGCCCACCGCCCCTCGAGGGCGGCCCGGTGGCAGCGGGCCGCCAGGTCGGCGGCCGTGGTGTAATAGGTCCGCATCCCCGCCGCCACCGCGGCGTGTCCGAGGCCGACGGCCAGCATCGTCTTGCCGACCCCCGGGGGTCCGATGAGCAGCACGTTGGTGGCGTCTTCGACGAAGCGCAGGGTGCCCAGCTCGGCGACGAGTTTGGGGTCCACCGACGGTTGGGCGGAGAAGTCGAAGTCGGCCAACGTGAACGGCGACGGCAACGACGCGAACCGGGTCATCGACATCTGGCGGCGTTCGTCGACGGCGGCCACCTCGACCGCCAACAGCCGTTCCAGGAACGCCTGGTGGGACAGTTTCGCCTTGACCGCGTGGTCGAGCTCGCCGGGTAACGCTTCGGCGGCGGCGGTCATCCGCAAAAACGCCAGATGGGCCCGTAGCTTCTGGTAGTCCGACGTCGTGGCGGTCACGCGGAGACCTGCCCGTCGGGGAGGGTGGTGCTGCCCGGGAAGGCCAGGGTGACGATGTCGTCCAGGGCGGCCAGGTCTACGACCGGTTCCGTGCCGGCGGGACCGAGGAGCTTGGCCCGCTCGACCAACGCCGCTTGCCCGGGCGGCTTGTTGGCTTTGCGGTCGCAGGGTCGGGCGGTGGAGAACTGCGATAACACCGCCGTCTCCAACGCGGCGCGGTGCGCCGGAGTGCGCACGATCATCCCCGCCCCCGGCGGCGCCAGTCGGTGCGCCACCAGCAGCGCCCCGGCGGGCGTGAAGACCTCCAATGTCGTCGTCCCCAGGCGGTGGGAGACGGTGAGTTCGCTGCCGCCCAGGCCCGGGTTCACCGAGTAGCGGTTCCCCCGGAACGCCACCGTGGCCCGGTCGTCGACGCGGTGGGCCTCGGAGATGGTGGCCGGGAACGGCACCGCCGGCAAGGCCATCAACACCTCGCCGGCGGCCAGCTCGCCCACCGTCGGCCACGCCGGCCTCACCCCGTCGACGAGGGTGCCCGGCTCCGCGTAGCGGCCCGGGGGTCGCAGCCGGGCGTCGCCCGTCGTCGACCAGAACCGGTCCAGGCTGACCTGGGCGTCCTCCGCTGTGGTGGCCGTCATGGTCCGCCACCACCGGCCGCACATGAACTTCACGCCGCATTCGACCGCCCCCTTGCGGTTCCCCCGCCGAGGCGGGCACGGCACCACGATCGCCCCGTAATGTTTCGCCACCGGCACAAAGCTGGCCTGCACATCGGCGGTCCCGGGGCGGATCACCGTGGCCAAACGGTCGGTCCGCCACTTCCGGGCCGTCCCCCCGAGACGGCGCAAGACGCCGTCCATCGCCTCGACGAGGTGCGCCTGGTCCATCGACACGGCCAGCACTTCACGGGTCCGCCCCGAATACGCCAACGTGCCCAACAGGCCATAGGAGGTCCCGCCCCACGGGGCGTTGCGCCGCTCCGCCCAATCCCATTGGATCTCCTCACCCGCGGGATGGTCGATCTCTACGGTCTCGCGGCCTTTCACCCCCGAACAGGCCTCGCAATGGGGGCGCAGGTTGGCCCCACGGACCTGACGGGCAAATGTCGAATACGACTGCCGATATCCGAGTTCGACGACTTCGTCGAACAAAGCCGACGCCCACAAATGCGGGTCGTCAACAAAACGGGCCTTCACATATTCGGTGAACGGCGCCAACGGGTCCGGCACCGATGACCGGCGGACCCCGGCGATCCGCTCCCCGTTCAAATAGGACCGGACCGTCTTGCGGTCACGATCGAGATGACGGGCGATGGCCGAGATCGACCAACCCCGCTTGAACAATGCGTCTGCTTCCACGTCTTCACTCCCTGACAACATGGGCGAGGGACTCCTCGTGCTGATCGGCTGGAACCGTCAGCGTCGGGGAGCCCCCAACCGAACTGGTGGACCCTCCTGCGGCGGGCCCACCAACCCCTCAAGGCTGGGGAATTTCGGTGATCGAGTCTGGGGAGTACTCGGTGATCCCTACCACTCGATCCGTCCGAGATGGTTGGCGCCGAAAAATGGGAGCCTGCCGAGTGGACAGACGACACCCAGATGGCGTTGCTCGTTGCTGAGTCACTCCTCGACGGCTCAGGGCTGGACCAGGCCCATCCCGTCGGCCGGCGTCGACTTGTGTGGCTCGTCGCCGAAGGACGTCGGAGTGGAGAC
>JAUTXN010000005.1 GCA_030838045.1 Acidimicrobiaceae bacterium | reverse complement strand
TGATCGCCGCGGTTCACGGTGCCGCGCTGGGCGCCGGCACGCAGCTGGCCATGGCCTGTGACCTCCGTATCGTCGACCCGACCGCACGTTTCGCCATTCCGGCCGCCAAACTGGGCCTCATGGTCGATTCCTGGACGGTGCAGCGCCTGACCCTGCTGGCCGGCCACGGAACGGCCCGGGCCATGCTGCTGGGGGCGGAGGAACTCGATGCCGACACGTCCCTGCGCCTCGGGTTCGCCCAGCGGTCAGGGGACTTGGCGGCGGCCGAGGCGTGGGCGCAGGAGCTGGCGGGGTTGGCGCCCCTCAGCGCCGCCGGTCACAAACTGTTGCTCAACGAGCTGGCCGCAGACGGAGCGGCCAGTGCGGCAGGAGCCGAGGCGTACGAGCAGGCCTGGGCCTCCGCCGACGCGGTGGAGGGAATTGCCGCCTTCCGCGGGCGCCGCCGACCCAATTTCGAGGGCATATGAGCTCCTTATGAGCACTCAGGGCCTGATCGCCGACTCACCGCTCGGTTTCGTGGTGGCGTTCGGCGCTGGTATGGCATCGTTTCTGTCGCCCTGCGTTCTGCCTCTCGTCCCGAGCTATCTGTCGCTCATGTCCGGTCTCAGCGCCACCGAGATGCAGGTGAGCACAAAGGCGGACCAGCGGACGATGCTCCGGGCGGCGTTGCTGTTCGTCGCCGGATTCACGGTGGTGTTCGCGGCCTTCGAGGCGGGGGCGAGCGCGCTGGGCCAGACCCTGCGGCAGCACCAGACCGGGCTCACCGAAGCGGCCGGAGTACTGATCATCATCATGGGGTTGGTGTTCGCCGGATTGATCCGGCCCTCGTGGATGATGCGGGAACGGCGCTTCCATGTCCTGCCGTCGAAGTTGGGGTCCTGGGCCCCTCCGCTCATGGGGATGGCCTTCGCATTCGGATGGACACCGTGCATCGGGCCCGCGCTCAGCGCGGTGCTGGCACTGTCGAACTCGCAGAGCACCTTGGGCCGAGGCGAGCTCATGTTGCTGTGCTATTCGCTGGGGCTCGGGGTGCCGTTCATCGTCGCCGGGCTGGCTTTTGGCCGGTTGGCCGGGGTGTTCGAGTGGGTGCGAGCCCACTTGGGGGCGGTCAACCTGGTGTCGGGGCTGCTGCTTGCCGCCCTCGGCGTTCTGCTGCTGACCGACAATGTCCACCGGCTCTCCAACTGGTTCATAAAGCTTCCCGGGTTGAACCATTTCAACCTTTGACGGGTGGGCCTGGATGGTGAAAACAGGGGGCGCGCCAGTAGCGTTGTGGGCGTTGTCATGGCCCCTGCCGTCCGCCTCCGCTCAGCCGTAGCCCTCCTCGGGGGTTTTCCCGTCCTCGCCGGCGCCGACCTGGAGGTCCAGATGGGCGAGGTCGTGCTGCTCCAAGGGGCCAACGGTGCCGGCAAGACCAGCTTGCTGCGCACCTGCGCCGGACTGCTGGCGGTCGTCTCGGGCAGCGCCGTGGTGTTGGGCTGCGACCTGACGCTCGACCGCCGGGCGGTCCGCCGCCGGGTCGGCCTGCTGGGCCACGCCACGGCGCTGTACGACGACTTGACGGTGGAGGACAACGTGCGCTTCGCCGTCCGGGCGGCGGGCGCGCCGAGCGCCGCGGTCGAGCCGGCTCTCATCCGGTTGGGTCTCGGCGGCCGCCTTCGGTCGGTGGGCGCCTCCCGGCTCTCGGCCGGCCAGCGCCGGCGCACCGCCCTGGCCGTGCTGGTCGCCCGCCAACCCGAGCTGTGGCTGCTCGACGAGCCCCACGCCGGCCTCGACGCCGAGCATCGAGATCTGCTGGACGACCTGATCCGCGACGCCGTGGCCGGCGGGGCGGCGGTCCTGATGGCCTCCCACGAGCTTGATCGGGCCTCGGCGTTGGCCCATCGGACGGTCACGATGGCCGGCGGCCAGGTGTTGCCGGCCCGACCCGCGCCACGGTCGGGGCTCCCCACGCCCGCCACCGATCCCCCCGGCGCCGCGGCTCACCAACCGGCGGGGATTTCCCCACCCCATGACGGTTTCGAGGTCCTCGAGGTGGCACATGTGGCGTGATGCCGCGCTCATTGCGGGCAAGGACCTGCGGATCGAGGCCCGGTCCCGGGTGGCCACCAACCAGGTGGCCCCATTCGCCATCATCGTGCTGGTCCTTTTCGGCTTCGCCCTCGAGCCGGACCGCAGCTTCCTGCAGACCGCCGCCCCCGGGTTGTTCTGGGTGGCGGTGCTGTTCTGCTCGCTGCTGGCGGTGCAGCGCAGCTTCGCAGTGGAGGCGGCGGACGCGGCGGGCGACGGGCTGCGGATGTCGGGGCTCGACCCGGCCGGGATCTTCCTCGGCAAGGCGGCCGCCGTCGCCCTCGAGCTGGCCGCCCTCGAAGCGCTGCTCACGATCGGGATCGTCGTCTTCTACAGCACGGCGCTGACCGGGGCGGCGTTGTTGTTGGCGACGGCCGCGGTCGCGACGATAGGACTGGCGGCGTGTGGGACGCTGTACGGCGTCTTGGCGGCGGGTCTGCGAGTGCGCGAAACGTTGTTGCCCCTGCTCATCCTGCCGGTCGTGGCACCCGTGCTCATCGGGGCCACCCGGGCATGGGAGGTCGCCCTCGGCCAAAGCCTGGACGACGGTTGGAAATGGGTGACCCTGCTGGCTGTCTTCGCCGTTGTCTACGTCACACTCGGGGTGCTCGCCTTCGGGACCCTGCTGGAGGAGGCATGACCCCGTGACACGAACCGAGCGGTCGCCTGCCAAGACCGGTACCGGTAACCGCACCACACGCCTGCTCGGCGCCGGCGCCCTGGTGGCCAGCGCGGGCGTGTTGTACTTCGGGCTGGTCACGACCCCGGCCGACGAGGTCCAGGGCGATCTGGTCCGGTTGATCTACATCCATCCGGCCGTGTCGACCATGGCGTTCGTCGCTTTCGGGGTCACCGCCCTGGCCAGCTTGCTGTACCTCTACCCCCGCACCCGCAGCTGGCGCTGGGACCGCCTGGCGGGGGCGTCGGGGGAGGTGGGCGTGGTGTTCTGCGCCCTTTCACTCGCCACCGGGTCGATCTGGGGCCGGCCGGCCTGGGGCGTCTGGTGGACCTGGGACGCCCGGCTCACGCTGACGGCACTGTTGTGCGCCCTCTTCGTCGGTTACCTGGCGCTGCGGCGCACCGGCGGAGGGGCCGAGTCGCGGGCCATCCGCTCGGCGGTGGCCGGGGTGCTGTTCGCGGTCGTGGTGCCCATCGACCACTTCGCGACGGAATGGTGGCGGACGCTGCACCAGGGCGACACCCTGGCGACGCTGCACCCCAAGATCCACGGGTCGCAGCTGTGGACGATGCTGCTGTCGTTCATCGCGTTCGGCCTGATCTACGCCTGGCTCATGTTCCACCGCACGCGCCTGGAGCAGCTCGAGAGCCGGTTGGAAAACGAAGGGCTGGCCTACGCGCTGGCGGCTCGCCGGGCCGAAGGCGCCCCCTCGGAGCCGGAATCGGGGCCAGAGACGGCGCCGGTATCGGGGCCCGAGGCGGCGGCGGTATCGGGGTCCGCGTCGGGGGAATCGACCGAGGCGGCGGCGTCGGCGGGACTTCAGTCATGACCCAGATGGGATATGTGTTCCTCGGCTACAGCGTCGTGTGCGGCGCCCTGGCGGCGTATTCGGTCCGGGTGATCCTCCGGGGCCGCAAACTCTCGCGGACCCTGCCGCCCGACGAGCGCACGTGGCAATAACCCAACACCCCGGCCCTGCAGCGCCGGGCGAACCAGGCGGACCGGCCGGCCCGGCGGGCCCGCGTGGCCCGGGTGGCCCGGGTGGCCCGGGTGGTCCGGGTGGCCCGGGTGGCCCGGGTGCCTCGGGCGACGACGCGGGCGAATCCGCCGATGCCGGTCCCATGGGCCTCGGCGGCGTGGCGACGATCAAGCCGCGGGCCCGGCTGGCCTCGCGCCGGCGCCAGATCATCGCCTTCGCCATCCTCGCGGCGGCGCTCATGGTGCTGGTCTTTCGGGGCCTCGGAAATGCCACGCTCTACTTCAAGACCGCCGACGAGGCAGTCGCCCAGCGGGCCAAGCTGGGCAGCCAGCGCTTCCGGATCGAGGGAACGGTGCAGCCCGGGGTGCGCCAGGTGGGCCAGGACGTGGACTTCGTCATCGCCAACAACGGCGTCGAGGTCAACGTGATCCACAAGAGCGGTCCACCACAGCTCTTCAAGTCCGGCATCCCGGTCGTGCTGCAGGGTCACTTCGAACCCGACGGCCACTTCGCCAGCGAGCTCATCATGGTGAAGCACACCGAGGACTACGTGGCGAAGCACCCGGAACGGGTGACCACCGTCCCGGCACCCGCGACCGGCCCGTGAACGCCGCGATCGGCCAGAGCGCGGTGGTGCTCGGCCTGCTGGCATCGCTCGCCGGGGCGTTCACCCTGGCCGTCGGACTCACCAAGAAGCGGCCCAGCCTGCTGCGCGCCGGGCGCAGCTACACCTGGCTCATCCTGGCGGGCGCCGTCATGGCCGCACTGGCCATGGAGCGGGGATTTCTGACCCACGACTTCTCGCTCACGTTCGTCGCGCACAACTCCAGCCGCTCCACGCCCCTGCTCTACCTGGTGACCGGCATGTGGTCGGCCCTCGAGGGCTCGATCGTGCTCTGGACCCTCATCCTGGCCGGTTATATCGCGGCCATGGCCCGCAAGTACCGGGCCCGCATCGACGACCCGATGGTGGGATGGGCAACGCTCGTCACCTACGTGGTGTCGGCGTTCTTCTTCCTGCTGATGGTCGGGCCGGCCAACCCATTCCGCACCATCTCGGGCGCCATCCCGAGCGACGGACCAGGCCCCAACCCGCTCCTGCAGAACCACCCGCTGGTGGCGTTCCACCCCCCGATGCTCTACCTGGGTTTCGTCGGCTTCACGATTCCCTTCGCCTTCGCCGTGGCCAGCCTCGTGACCGGGCGGATGGGCGAGGGTTGGCTGATCGACACCCGGCGATGGACCCTCTTCGCATGGGGCTTCCTCTCGGCCGGCATCGTCCTCGGGGCGTGGTGGAGTTACGAGGTCCTCGGGTGGGGCGGGTTCTGGGCCTGGGATCCGGTGGAAAATGCGTCGTTCCTACCGTGGATCACCGCCACGGCGTATTTGCACTCGGTGATGGTCCAGGAGCGGCGGGGGATGCTCAGGCTGTGGAACCTCTCGTTGCTCCTGGCGACGTTCAGCCTGACCATCCTGGGGACGTTCCTCACCCGCTCCGGCGTGCTGCAGTCCGTCCACGCATTCACGACCTCGGGCATCGGGCCGCTCATCCTGGGCTTCTTCGGCCTTACGGTCGCGGTCACCATCACCCTGATCGCGTGGCGCGGTGACCGGCTCCGGTCGCCAGGGACCATCGACTCACCGGTGTCGCGGGAAGGGGCGTTCCTCGCCAACAACCTGTTGTTCGCCGCCTTCGCGTTCGTCGTCCTCCTGGGCACCGTGTTCCCGCTGTTGTCCGAGGCCATCAACGGCCAGCAGATCTCCGTCGGTGAGCCCTACTTCGACCGGATGACGATGCCGATCATGATCGCGCTGCTGTTCCTCATGGCGATCGCCCCGGTGCTTCCGTGGCGCAAGGCGTCGGGGGAGTTGCTGAGGAAACGCATCCAGTGGCCGCTGACCTTGGCGGTCACGGCGGTGGTGTTGTGCGTGGTGTTCGGGGTCCGAGGGTTGAATCCGCTGCTGGTGTTCGGGCTGGGGGCATTCGCGGCCGGGTCGGCGGCACGGCAACTGGTGCTGGCGGCGCGCCGCCAGGGTTGGCGAGGCCTGGTAGGCCGGGCCAACGGCGGCATGATCGTCCACATCGGCGTTGTGGTCATCGCGGTGGCATTCGCCGGCAGCCGGTCCTTCGCCCACCAGACCCAACAGTCGGTGAGCGCAGGCCAGACCATCGCCTTCGCAGGTCACAAGGTGACGTATCTGGGAACCGAGCAGGTGACCCATGCCAACCGGCTGTCCCAAGAAGCCAAGGTGCGCATCGACGGCAGCAAGGTGTACCGGCCCGCTATCAGCCAGTACACCGGGGGCGGGGCGGCGATCGCCACGCCGGCGGTGCGCAGTACGCCGCTGGACGATGTGTACATCAAGCTGGTCGACGCCCCGTTGCATCCCGGGGGCCCGGCCACGATCGGTGTGATCATCCAGCCGTTGATCATGTGGCTCTGGATCGGTGGGGGGATCGTCGGTCTCGGCACGCTCCTGGCGGCCTGGCCGGGGCGGCGACGCCGGCCCGTCGACCCGGTCTCGGCGCCGGTCGCCGGGGCCCCGGATGCGGTCGGCAATGGCGCCCGCCCGCTGGTGGGGGCTGCGGATCGGGCCGACCGGGACGGGTCCACGGAGAAAGCGCCGACGCCCGCGGCGCCGGATTCGCCTGATACTCCGGGTCCGACCCCGACGCCCGAGGGTGTGCCCGCCGGGGTGCCGCAATGACGTCGTCTGGCGTTGCGCGGGGGACGGCCAGCAACGTCGCCCCCACACAGCAGCCCCCGGAGCAGCGGCCGTCGGGGCCGTCGGGGCCCGCAGAGGCGGCTCTGGAGCGGCGACCCTCGGGGCCGACAGGTCCCTCGGGGCCGACAGGTCCCTCGGGGCCGTCGGGGCCCGCTAGGCCGCCCCCGCCCGGCGACTCGTCGCCGCCGCCCCCGCCCCCGATCCCGGGTCGTCGGCGGCGCACCCGGGTCCCCCTTATCAGTGCCATCGCGGTCGGGTGCGTGGCGGCGTTGCTCGTCGCCGTGCTGGCCACCAGCAAGGATGCATCCAAGGGTGGGACGCTGGCCGTCAGCCCGCTGCAGAACCAACCCGCGCCCGACATCAGCGGTCCCACGGTCGGTGGCGGCAACAGCGCCCTGTCCGCCTACAAGGGCAAGTGGGTCCTGATCAACTTCTTCGCCAGCTGGTGCGTGCCCTGCCAGCAGGAACAGGCCGACCTGGTCAGGTTCCAGAACGCCCACGCCGCCGGTGATGCCGTCATCTTCGGCGTCCGCTTCGACGATCCCGACACCGGCCCCATCCAGGAGCTGATGTCCAAGAGCGGCGGCAAGTGGCCCATCGTGGACGATCCCAACGCCAAGATCACCTACAGCGTGACGGGGCCGCCGGAATCATTCCTGGTCACACCCGGGGGAATCGTGCTGGCCCATGTCGTCGGCCCGGTCACCAACAGCCTGCTCGAAGGGATGCTCAACCAGGCCAAGCTGGTCGTCTCGACGCCGACACGGCTCGGGCCAGCAGCGTCGATTCCGTGAGCGGCCCGTGAGCAGGTCGTGAGACGGTTCCGGCGGTGGCTGCCGCTGGCGGTGCTGGCGCTGGTGCTGGCCGTCGCCCTGGCGGTGGGCACGCTCGGGCACTCGGGGCCGGCGTCGGTCGATGACCGGGTACACCACATCACCTCCCAGATCCGCTGCCCGGTGTGCTCGGGGGAAACGGTGGCCGACTCGGGCGCCCCCATCTCCCAGGACATCCGCACCGCGGTACGCCAACAACTCGTCGCGGGCCGCTCCAATCACGACATCACCGCCTACATCGTGCACCAGTATCCGGGCACGGCCCTGAATCCACCGTCGACCGGTGTGGGCCTGTTGGTGTGGGCCCTGCCCGTCGTGGTCTTCGTGGGAGCGGCCCTGGGGCTGGGTCTGACCTTCGCCCGATGGCGGACCCGATCCGGCATCACCGTGAGTGACGAGGACCGCCAGTTGGTTGAAAGGGCCCGACGAGATGTCGACGACTGAACCCGGAACGACACCGGGAACCGAACCGGAAAGCGACGCCGATCTCGAGACGATGGAGCAGGAACGGGAGTTCCTGCTGCGGTCGCTCGCCGACCTTGACGCCGAGTACGAGGCGGGCGACATCGACGATGACGACTACCGGACGCTGACCGACGACTACACCGTTCGCGCCGCGACGGTCCTGCGGGCCATCGAAGCCACCAAGGCGACCCGGTCGACCAAGAAGCGGGGGCCGAGCAGCGGCCCGGCCCGGCCAGCCCGGTCCCGCCCGCGCACGACGGCCCCGGCCACAGCGGCGACGGGCCCCGCCACGACGGCCCCGGCCCCCGCCACGACGGCCCCGGCCCCCGCCACGACGGCCCCGGCCAAAGCGGCGACGGCCCCGGCCCAAGCGGCGACGGCCCCGGCCCAAGCGGCGACGGGCCCCGGCAAAGCCACGACGGCCCCGGCCCCCGCGGGGAAGACCCAGCGCAGCGAGGCGGCTGAGAGCGCGCTGCTCAGCGCCGCTTTGCAGAGCCGGCGGCGCTGGCGCACGACCGCCGTGATCATCGTGGTCCTCGGCTTCGGGGTCCTGGCGGCGTGGGTGGTGGCGCAGTCGAGCGGCTCGCGCCAACCCGGTCAGACGGCGAGCGGAA
>JAUTXN010000370.1 GCA_030838045.1 Acidimicrobiaceae bacterium | reverse complement strand
AGCAAATCGGCCTGGGGGTCCCTCTTCATATTTGGGCTGTTCACCCTGATCCAGGTCCTCTTGACCCCAGGCAGCGGCTACGTCGGCCATACCAGCCGTTACTCCCTGATTCTCGTCATCATCGCCTACCTCGCCTTCGGCCTGTTCTCCTTCAGCTTCTGGGGCTACTTCCGCTACCGGCGCCCGCCGCCGGGCGATGAGTCGGCGGAGCCCCGCGGCTCCGAGCCGGACTGGATGGTCCAGGGCTAGCTGCGGTCGGGGGCCGGAGCACAAACCGTTGTGTGGACGACGGTTTGTACTCCGGCTTCGGGCGCAGCGCCGCACGGCCGGCAGCGCCGGGCGGCTGGCCGACCTGGGGCCGTCGGTCGCCCACTGCTCGATACCATGGGGGAGTGGAGGCCGCGACTCAAAGACCGACTCAAATACCGACCCGCATATCGCACTGGATCGGGGGCCGGACCGCCCCACGCCCGCCGGGCCGCGAGGGCCGAGTGGGCCCGGTCTGGAATCCCGCCACCGGCGAGCAGCAGTCCGAAGTCGAACTGGCCACCGCTGTCGAGGTCGACGCCGCCGTCAACGCCGCCCGGGAGGCGTTCCCGGCGTGGCGGGCCACCTCCCTGTCGAGGCGCAGCGAGGTGTTGTTCCACTTCCGGGAGCTGGTCGACGCCAACCGCAAGGAACTGGCCTCCATCCTCACGAAAGAGCACGGCAAGGTCACATCCGATGCATTGGGCGAGGTGGCCCGAGCCCTGGAAAACGTCGAGTTCGCCTGCGGCATCCCCCAACTCCTCAAGGGCGAGTACAGCGAGCAGGCCTCGACCGGGGTCGACGTGTACTCGATCCACCAGCCGCTCGGCGTGGTGGCGGGAATCACCCCGTTCAACTTCCCGGTCATGGTGCCGGTGTGGATGTTCGCCAACGCCCTGGCCTGCGGGAACGCCTTCGTGCTGAAGCCGTCCGAGAAAGACCCCTCGGCCTCGCTCCTGCTGGCCGAGCTGCTGAAGGCGGCGGGGCTGCCCGACGGCCTGTTCAACGTGGTCCACGGCGACAAGGAGGCGGTCGACCGCATCCTCGAGCACCCCGACATCGACGCCGTGTCCTTCGTCGGCTCGACACCCATCGCCCGCCACATCTACGAGACCGCCACCAAGCACGGGAAGCGGGTCCAGGCACTGGGGGGGGCCAAGAATCACATGGTCGTCCTGCCCGACGCCGACATCGAGGGCGCGGCCGACGCCGCCGTATCGGCGGGCTACGGCTCGTCGGGCGAGCGTTGCATGGCGGTGTCGGTGCTGGTCGCGGTGGGCGAGAGTGCCGATCCCCTCATTGCTGCCATCAAGGCCCGCGTTCCCAGCGTCCGGGTGGGACCGGGGAGCGACGCCGACAGCGAGATGGGCCCCCTCATTTCCCCAGATCACCTGAAGAAGGTGGCGTCGTATATCGACCGGGGCGAGCAGGAGGGCGCCACGGTGGTCGTCGACGGCCGGCAGGCCAGCGTGCCGGGCGACGGGTTCTTCCTCGGCGTGTCGCTGCTCGACGACGTCACGCCTGATATGGACGTCTACCGCGACGAGATCTTCGGGCCGGTGCTGAGTGTGGTGCGGGTCGACACCTTCGACGCCGCGTTGAAGCTGGTCAACGAGAGTCCGTACGGCAACGGCGCCGCCATCTTCACCCGCGACGGCGGGGCGGCCCGGCGGTTCCAGTTCGAGTGCCAGGCGGGGATGGTGGGCATCAACGTCCCGATCCCCGTCCCGGTCGGGTACTACAGCTTCGGCGGCTGGAAGGCGTCGCTGTTCGGCGACACGCACATGTACGGCCCTGAGGGTGTGCGCTTCTACACCCGGACCAAGGTGGTCACGTCCCGGTGGCCGGATCCGGCCACTGTCACATCGTCTGGCAGCATCGACCTGGGCTTCCCCCGGACCCGGTAAGCATGGACATCGGCGTCGTCCTGCAGACCAACCCGCCCGCGGCCCAGGTCGTCGAACTGGCCCGCCAGGCCGAGATCTACGGGTGCAGCCACGTCTGGACCTTCGACTCGCACCTCCTGTGGGAGGAGCCATTCGTCATCTACAGCCAGATCCTGGCGGCCACCCGCAAGATCACCGTCGGGCCCATGGTGACCAACCCGGCCACGCGGGACTGGACGGTGACGGCGTCGCTGTTCGCCACCTTGAACGAGATGTTCGGCAACCGGACGGTGTGCGGGATCGGGCGGGGCGACTCGGCGGTGCGGGTGACCAACGGCCGCCCGGCCACGCTGGCCACGCTGCGCCAGGCAATCGGGGTCATCCG
This sequence comes from Acidimicrobiaceae bacterium, assembly GCA_030838045.1. Taxonomy (GTDB): domain Bacteria; phylum Actinomycetota; class Acidimicrobiia; order Acidimicrobiales; family Palsa-688; genus JALYXV01. The sequence goes on along the minus strand of JAUTXN010000370.1, from coordinate 21,356 downwards.
GGAGCTGGCCAACGGGCGCTCGGCCGAGTACAACGGGTCGACGCTGCGCTTTCCCTGGGGCGTCAACAGCCGGCTCCCCATCTGGGTCGCGGGCTATGGGCCGAAGGCGTTGCAGCTGGCCGGGGAGGTGGGTGACGGGTTCATCCTGCAGCTGGCCGATCCCGACATCGCCGCCTGGACGATCGAGGCGGTGCGCAAGGCGGCCGCCCGGATCGGTCGCGACCCCGAGTCGGTGACCATCTGCGTGGCCGCGCCGGCCTACGTCGGCCCGTCGTCGGATCTCGATCACATGCGGGACCAGTGCCGGTGGTTCGGGGGCATGGTCGGCAATCACGTGGCCGACCTGGTCACCCGCTACGGCCGCGACGGGGCGACGGTGCCCACCGCCCTCACCGACTACATCGAGGGCCGTCAGGGCTACGACTACAACGAGCACGGTCGGGCGGGCAACGCCCACACCAGTTTCGTGCCCGACGCCATCATCGACCGCTTCTGCATCCTCGGGCCCGTCGCCCACCACCTCGAACGGCTGGCCGAGCTGGCGGCGCTGGGGGTCGACCAGTTCGCCATCTATCTACAACATGATGGGAAAGAGGAGACGCTGCGCGCCTACGGCGATCACATAGTCCCGTCGGTGGCGGCGCACGTGACCGCCCGGTCCTAGCCGAGCCGGAACCAGGGGAGCGCGGCGGTGGCCGGGGTCGCACAGGTGCGGGCGTTTCCCGAACGGGCGGTTCCCGTACGGGCGGTTCCCGAACGGGGCGCCCGGGTGGAGGCGTGGCGGCGCCGGGTCCGGCGCTTCGTCATGTTCGTCCTCGCCCTGGTGGTGCTGGCGGCCCTGTGGGAGGGCTACAAGTGGTTCGGCCGGTCGGTGGACGACCACGTGTTCGGTTGGCGACTCCCGGCCCGCAGCGACAACGGTTCGATGCCCCATGTGTGGGACATCCTGCGTCGTTTCGGCCAGCCCGAGCGGCGGGGGACCAGCCACTCCATCGGGGCGACGGTGGCGGCGGGGGCGTGGTTCACGTTCCGGGTGGCCATGGCGGGATTCGTGGTGGGCGTGGTGGTCGGCATGGCGCTGGCGGTGGTGATGCAGCGGTTCCGGGTGGCCGAGCGGGGGCTGCTGCCCTACGTGGTGCTGTCGCAGACCGTCCCCCTGGTGGCCCTGGCGCCGCTGGTGGTCGGCTGGGGCGGCAACCTCACGCTGTTCGGCGTCCGGTGGCAACTGTGGATGTCGGTGGCGGTGATCGCGGCGTACCTGGCCTTCTTCCCCGTGGCGATCGGGGGGTTGCGGGGGTTGCAGGCGCCGGGTGACGAAGCGGTCGAGTTGATGGACTCCTATGCTGCGTCATGGCGCCAGACGTTGCTGAAGCTTCGGTTGCCCGCGGCTGTCCCGTATCTGGTGCCGGCGTTGAAACTGGCGGCCGCCTCGTCGGTGGTCGGGGCGGTGGTGGCCGAGATCTCGACGGGGACCAAGGGCGGGATCGGGCGTCTCATCATCGAGTATTCGCGTGAGGCGACGTCGGACCCGGCCAAGGTGTACACGGCCATGATCGGTGCGGCGGCACTGGGTCTCGCGGTGGCCGGTTTGGTCGGGATGCTCGACCTGATCATGATGCGCCACCGCCCGCCGGTGGGGTCCGAGACGTGACCTCGGCGGGAACCTCGGGCGGACCCGCAGTGTCGGTGGCGGGTGTCTCCAAGATGTTCAACCCGGGACGGACGGGCCAGGTCGAGGCCGTGGGCGGGATCGACCTGGATATCGAACGGGGCGACTTCGTCTCGCTCATCGGCCCGTCGGGGTGCGGCAAGAGCACGCTGCTGCGCCTCATCGCCAACCTGACCGACCCGACGTCGGGAACGGTGACGGTCAACGGCAAATCCGCCCGCCAGGCCCGGCTGGACCAGGACTACGGGATGGCGTTCCAGCAGTCAGGGCTGTTCGAGTGGCGCACCGTCACCAAGAACATCGAGTTGCCCCTCGAACTTCGGGGATGGGACCGCGCCCGCCGCCAGGGCCGGGCCTCGGAAATGCTGAAGCTGGTGAAGTTGGAGGACTTCGCCGACCACCATCCCTGGGAGCTGTCGGGCGGGATGCAGCAGCGGGTGGCCATCGCCCGGGCGCTGGCGTTCGATCCGCCCCTGCTGCTCATGGACGAGCCGTTCGGGGCGCTCGACGAGATGACCCGAGAGCACATGCAGGCCGAGCTGAACCGCATCTGCGAGGCGACGGGCACCACCGCGGTGTTCGTCACCCACTCCATCCCCGAGGCGGTCTTCCTGTCCGACCGGGTCGTGGTGCTCTCGCCCCGGCCGGGTCGCATCGTGACGATTGTCTCGGTGGACCTGGGGTCGCGCAACGACGACACGCGCGAGACGCCGGAGTTCTTCAAGAAGATCACCGAGGTGCGCGAGGCATTGCGGGGGTCGCCGTGACTGCGGCTTCGGTCCGCGTGTCGGCCGGCGGGCGGCTCAGGGCCGTGCTGCCACCCATCGTGGTCGGGGTCGGGCTGCTCGTGGCCTGGCAGCTCTTCGTGCAGGTCCGCCACATCAAGCCCTACCTCCTACCGGCGCCGTCGGCCATCTGGCACCAGATCGCGACCAACCGCAGTGGGATCATCCACGCGGCGCGCGTCACCGGAACCAACGCCGTGGTGGGCCTGGTCGCGGGGCTCGTGCTCGGGGTCGGGGCGGGTGCGGTGGCCAGCCGGTTCCGATTCCTCGGCGAGCTCACCATCCCGGTGGCGGTGGCCGTCAACGCCATCCCGATCATCGCCCTCGTGCCCATCTTCAACAACATGTTCTCGACCACGAGCGCAATACCCCGGCGACTCATGGTCACGATCATCGTGTTCTTCCCCATCTTCATGAACACCCTGCGGGGCCTCACGCAGGTGGATGCCACCAAGGAGGAGCTCATGCGCTCCTACGCGGCATCGCCGGGCGTGGTGCTGCGGAAGGTCCGGGTGCCCAACGCCTTGCCCTTCTTGTTCACCGGCCTCAAGATCGCCTCGTCGCTGAGCGTCATCGCGGCGGTCGTCGCCGAGTACTTCGGCGGCCTCCAGGACGGCCTCGGCAGCCACATCGTGTCGGCGGCATCCAATTCGGCCTACGGCCGGGCCTGGGCGTTCGTCGCCGCGTCCTGCGTCCTCGGCCTGGCGTTCTACTTCGTTACGATTCTGGCCGAGCGCATGGTCATTCCGTGGCAGCCGGCCCGCCGCTCGCGCTGAGCGGTCCATTCCACCTACCGTCACCCCACCGTTGGAGGAGACTCGATGAGAAGAAGCACACCCAAGATCCCGCTCCTCGGAGTCGTGGCGGTCGTGGCGCTGTTGGTGGCCGGTGCCTGCTCGAGCAGCAAGACCGCCACCACGGCGACCACCGTGGCCGGAGGGGGCGCCTCCACCACCGCGGCGGGCGGAGCGCTGAAGACCGTGAAGCTGCAGCTCCAGTGGTTCACCCAGGCCCAGTTCTCGGGCTACTTCGCGGCGGTGGACCAGGGCTTCTTCAAGAAGCACGGCCTCAACGTGCAGATCCTCGAAGGAGGTGTCGACATCGTTCCTCAGACCGTGCTCGCGCAAGGAGGAGCGGACTTTGCCATCGCGTGGGTCCCCAAGGCGCTGGCATCGCGTGAGCAGGGGGCCAACATCACCGACGTGGCCCAGATCTTCCAGCGTTCCGGCACGCTGCAGGTGTCGTTCAAGAACAAGAACATCACTGCCCCCGCCGATCTGAAGGGCAAGAAGGTGGGCAACTGGGGGTTCGGCAACGAGTTCGAGTTGTTCGCGGGGATGGGCAAGGCGGGCCTGAACCCCGGCAAGGACGTTTCTCTCGTCCAGCAGCAGTTCGACATGAAGGCCCTGTTGAGCGGCGACATCGACGCCGCCCAGGCCATGATCTACAACGAGTACGCCCAAGTGCTCGAAGCCAACAACCCGGCCACCGGCAAGCTGTACCAGCCGAGTGACTTCAATGCCATCAACTGGAACGATGTCGGCACCGCGATGCTGCAGGACGCCATCTGGGCCTCGACCGACAAGTTGAAGGACGCGGCGTTCCAGGACACGACGGTGAAGTTCATCGAGGCCTCGATCGAGGGGTGGGCCTACTGCCGCGACAACCCCGCCAAGTGCCGGGACATCGTGGTGGCCAAGGGTTCGAAACTCGGAAACAGCCATCAACTCTGGCAGACCAACGAGATCAACAAGCTGGTCTGGCCGTCACCCAAGGGCGCGGGCTACATCGACTCCGCCGACTGGGACCGCACCGTCCAGATCGCCATGGGCACCAAGAACGCCGACGGCAAGACCGTCATCACCAAGGCTCCCGATGCCGCGGCCTACACCAACGACTACGTGACCAAGGCCCTCAACGAACTGAAGGGAGCGGGGGTCGATGTGAACGGGACGGCATTCTCCCCGATCACGGTGACGCTGGAGCCGGGAGGCAACTGACCCCGCGGGGCGCCGCCGCCTACGGGAGCTTGACTGACGTGTTCAGGAACTGATTGGTCACCAGGTCAGACGGCTTCACGTCGGGCTTGTAGGAGTCGAGGTGCTGGTTCTTGAAGATCGGGAGGACCTCGTCGATGACCGTCTGGACCCGGGTGTCGTCGAAGCTTCCGTAGGAACCGTCGGGGCTGTTGGCCACGATCTTGAGCGACTTCATCTGGTCGACGGTGAACTGGCTGCCGCCCTTCGAAAGCGTCCAGGAGGTGGCCAGGGTCCGCACGATGTCCAGGAGCTGGTCGTTGACCGGCTGCGGGCGGGCCAGGTACTTGACCATTGCCGCCTGGAACAGCGGGACCAGCCGGCGGAGACAGTCGCCGTACCGGATAATCGTCTCGGGCCGCACCACCAGCGCCGACTGGTAGATCTTGTAGCCCGCGTCGTCGACCAGCAGGTACTTCACCGGCTTCATCCAGCCGCTGATGGTGTGCTCGTACTCGTAGGGCTCGCGGGTGGCGAAGCCCTGCTGGACATCGGCACCGTTGTCGGCAACGAAGCGAGCGGGCGAACCGTCGTAGGAACCGTCGAGTTGGCTCTTGTTGATCAGGCCCTTCGACACGAGGTAGTCCATGAAGACGACGCCTTCGAAGTAGAGGACCTTTGCGCCGGACTTGCCGATATCGGCAAGTGAGGTGAAGTGGTAGCGGGTCGGGTCGTACATGAGGATCAGCGGGGTCCGGTTGAGGGGAGCCATCACCGCCACGGTCGGGAGTTTCTTGGAGTTGCGGATCTGGTCGGCGGTATCGGCGTAGGCGACGAAGATGCTGTCATCGGAGTACATCTGGGCGACCGGAGGCTGGAAGCCGATGAAGGGGCCTCCGGCGCGAATCTCCAGGCTGACGCCGGTGGGCCGGCCGGTGTTGGGGTCGAGGAGGGGGCCGGTATAGGTACCCTTCCCCTTGTCGGTCGTGCCACCGGTTCCGATCAGCTGGTAGCTGAAGCCGTGTTCACTTTCGGGGAACCAGTCGGTCTGCAGGACGATCTTGTCGGGACAGAGGCCCTTGAGCGATACCGTCGGTGCGTCCGTCGGTGTGTCCGTCGGTGCGGTCGTCGGTGCGGTGGTCCTCCCTCCGCCGCCGCTGCACGCCAACGCGACCAAGCACGACGCTCCGAGGACTGCCAACGGGCGAACGACGCCGGCGCGGCGCCTCATCGGCGGTCCTCGGCAGATTCGTGCCACGACCGGACGGCTCGGTGGCCGATGAAGCCGACCACCCAGAACAGGACCACACCGAGCAATGACGAGAAAAAGATGGCGGTGAACAATCGTTCCGACGCCAGCTGGCTTCGGTACACGTCGATCAGCCGGCCGATCCCGGGTTGACCCTGGCGGAAGAAGAAGTCGCCGACGATGGCGCCGATGACCGACAGACCGGCGGCGATCCGGAATCCGGCGAAGGCCGCAGGCAGGGCAGCCGGGAGTTGCAGCTTGCGCAGCGCCGCCAACCGGCCCGCGCCGTGCAAGCGGAACAGGTCGAGCAACCCCCGGTCGACCGATTGCAGGCCGAACAACGTGTTGGTGACGACCGGGAACAGCGAGATGAGAACGCAGACGAGGACCCGAGACCGGAAGTCGAACTTGAACCAGAACCCGATCAGCGGGACGAGGGCGATGATCGGGATCGTCTGGAGCACCACGGCGTAGGGGTAGAAAGACCGTTCGACCCATCGTGCCTGGGCCATCAAGATGGCGAAGAGCATGCCGAACACGATGGCGATGCACAGTCCGGCGACGGCCACCTCCGTCGTCGACCACAACCCCCGCAGGATCTCGGTGAGGTTGTGGCGATCGAGGAACCCGACCTGCAGGACTCGCTGCGGCGGGGGTAGCAGGAATCGCTGGCGGGCCGACAGGACCTCGTAGCTGACGAGCAGCCATGCGGCGATGAAGGCCAGGGCGACGAGCATCGGTGGGACGACCCTGGTGATCGCCACCCGGCTGCGTCTGAGATCGGGGTGTGTCATCGCTGGGGCCGGCGCAACAGTGCCGAGATCGAGCCCGCAACCTCGGCGAAGTGGGGCTCGAAGCGCAGCGACGGTGGCCGGGGATAGGCGAATGGCACTTCGACCTCTCCGACAATCCGGCCGGGCCTGGTCGACATGACGACGACCCGGCTGGCCAGGAACGCCGCCTCGAAGACCGAATGGGTAACGAACAACCCTGCGAAGCGCTTCCGTTCGAAGAGTTGCAGGACTTCGTCCTGCAACCGCTCCCGCGTGATTTCGTCGAGTGCGCCGAATGGCTCGTCGAAGAGGAACAGCTCGGGATCGAGCGTCAAGGCCCGGGCGAGCGAGACCCGCATGCGCATGCCGCCCGAGAGCCGACGGGGGTGGTGCTGCTCGAAGCCCCTCAAACCCACCAGCTCGATCGCCTGCTGGGCCTGGGCGCGCCGCTGCGCCTTCGGCGCCGTGCGCAGCTCTGCGGGCACCTCGAAGTTGCCCAGCACCGTGCGCCACGGCAGCAGCGTGGCGTCCTGGAACACGTAGCCGACCTGTGTCCCCCGAATTTCGACCGTTCCGCTGGTGGGCGTGGTCAGGCCGGACGCGATCCGCAGGAGGGTCGACTTCCCGCAGCCTGACGGGCCGACGACGGCGACGAACTCGCCCGCCGTGACCGCCAGATCGAGTTCCGCAATCGCATCGGTCCCATCGGGGAAGGTCATGGCAACGTGTTGGAGGCAGAGAAGCGGCTGCGAAGACAGTCCGGCGCGCCGGCCGGACTGCTGTTCGGGATCGGCCTCGGGAGCGGGCACCACAACTGCGTCAGGTCGGCGGTAGGTCGCATCTATGGATATCGTCTTCGACGCTTCGCTGCAACCCCGACCCCGTAACGCACCTTTCGACAAGCTGTCAGTTGTTCAAGGCCCAGAAACAGTCTCGAAACGGCGGGAGGCGACCATCGGGCATGCCCACCCTCATGCTGCTCGGGCCCTGACGTGCTCCTGCAAGGTGCGACCCTCCTCGACGGGCGGGTGGCCGACGTCCGCATCGACGGTGCGCACATCGGTGACGTCGCGCTCGATCGGCTCGTGCCCCGCCCGAACGAGGAGATCCACGACCTGGCGGGTCGGGTGCTGCTCCCGAGCCCCATCGAGCCCCACGCCCATCTCGACAAGGCGTATACCGCCCGGTCGGTCAGCAACCCGGCTGGCGATCTGGCGGGCGCGATCGCGGCCTGGTACCAGTACCGGAGGACCCTGACCACCGCCGACATCGCGATTCGGGCTCGGGAGGCGGCCCTGGCGGGCGTCGTTCGAGGCGTGACTGCCATCAGGACCCACGTGGACGTCGGGGAGGGCATCGAGTTGCGGGCCCTGGAGGCGCTGGTCGAGGTTCGGGCCGAACTCGAGTCGATCGTCACCATCGAGATCGTCGCCATGACATCGAGACCGGTGACCGGCGTGGCCGGTGCCGACAATCGGGCATTGCTACGGGCCGCCTTGGTTGCCGGCGCTGATCTGGTGGGCGGGGCACCCCACGTCGACCCGGATCCCCTTTCGTGCCTCGAGTTCTTCGTTGAGACGGCCGCCGAGTTCGCCTGTGGCATGGACCTGCACACCGACGAAACGTTGGCCCCCGGCCGTCTGGGCCTGGCCGATCTGGCCCGCTTGGTGGCGGGCGGGTTTCCCCACCCGGTGACTGCGAGCCATTGTGTGCGCCTCGGAGCGCAACCCCTGGCGGTCCAGGCTCGGGTGGCCGCTGCGGTGGCGGCGGCGGGCATCAGTGTGGTCACGCTGCCCCAGACCAACCTCTACCTCCAGGCACGGGGCGTCGACACCTCGGCGCCTCGTGGGCTCACGGCACTGGCGGCGCTGCGCCAAGCCGGCGTCAACGTGGCGGCGGGGGGCGACAACATTCGTGATCCGTTCAATCCGCTGGGGAGGGCCGACCCGTTGGAAACGGCGGGGCTTCTCGTCGCCGCCGGTCACCTGGACCCAATCGACGCCTACCACGCGGTCAGCACGGCCGCGCGGATTGCCATGGGTCGGCCGCCGGTCGCCGTCGCCCCAGGCGATCCGGCCGATCTGCTGGCGATCTGGGCCCCGTCGGCTGATGCGGCCATCGCGACCGCGAGCGAGGACCGGCGGGTGTACCGCCGGGGGTGTCTGGTCGCCACGACGACCGTCAGCACCCAACTGGCGTGGCCGCCGCCGGCGCGCACGCCGTGACGGGGAGTCGTTGTAGTTGCTGACGGACGGCGAGCGTGTGGGGCTGGTCGCGTCGATTCCTCGGCCCGATCGGCTGGCTAGGGTCGAGATCCGTGACGCGGTTCACAGTCGAGGAGCGACGGGCCCGGCTGGCCACCCGCCACCACCTGGCACCGGGTTCGGCCGCGGCCAGCCCAACCGACGTGGGCCGCAGCCTGGTCGCCCTGCACTCGACCGACCCGGCGTCGGTGTACCTGTCCTGCCTGGCACGCACGGTGACCGGCGACACGGCGAGCATCGATCGGGCGTTGTACGACGAGCGCTCACTGGTTCGGATGCTCGGTATGCGCAGGACCGTGTTCGTCGTCCCGGCGGAACTCGTTTCGGTGGTTCACTCGGCCTGTACCCGGGCCATCGCGGCCGCCGAGCGGCGGAAGCTGGTCCAGCTCCTGGAACAGGCTGGTATCGCGTCCGATGGAGCCAGCTGGCTGAGGCAGGTCGAGGAGGCGACGATGGCTGCGCTCGAAGCGCGCGGTCAGGCTCTCGGCCAGGAACTCAGCGCCGCCGTACCGGGCCTGCGGGAACAGATCTCATTCGGGGACGAGACCAAGAAATGGGCCGGCGTGACCGCGGTGACGACCCGGGTCCTGTTCCTGTTGTCGGCCGATGGTCGCATCGTGCGAGGCCGGCCACGCGGGTCGTGGATCAGCAGCCAGTACCGGTGGGTGCCCCAGGCCGACTGGCTGGGCCCAGCCCTGCCGGAGCCCCCGTCCGAGGTGGCGCGAGTCGAGCTGGCTCGGCGGTGGTTGACCGCCTTCGGGCCGGCCGCGCCCGCCGACCTGCGCTGGTGGACCGGCTGGACGGCGGGAGAAACCAAACGGGTTCTCTCCGAGATCGAGCCGGCCGAGGTCGACCTGGGCGGCATGGCGGGAATCGTGCTCCCCGACGATGTGGTGCCCACCGTGCCCGTCCAACCGTGGGCCGCGCTGCTGCCGGCACTCGATCCCACGGTGATGGGGTGGGCCGAGCGGTCCTGGTTCCTCGGCGACGGGGAGCGGGCGGCCCTGTTCGACCGGTCGGGCAACGCCGGGCCGACCGTGTGGTGGGCCGGTGAAGTTGTCGGCGGTTGGGCTCACCGCCGTGACGGCGAGATCGCGCTGCGCCTGCTGCGCGACATCGGCGCGGACGGCGTGGCGGCGGTCCACACCGTCGCCGAGCGGTTGCAGAAGTCGCTCGGCGACGTCCGGATCACGCCGCGCTTTCGCACGCCAATCGAACGTGGGCTGTGCGCCTAGCTGAGCTTGGTGTGCGGGACCCAGGCCACAGCGCCGGATTCGGCCAGTTCGCGCACCGCGGCCACCGGCTCCTGGTCGGCGAAGAGTTGCTCGTCGCGGTAATCGGTGGGGCGGCCGGTGGCGTCGACCACCCACCAGGAGGCTTCGAGGGCGATCCCGTCGGGATCGGTGAAGTAGATGGAGCGGAAGATGTTGTGGTCGACCACGTCGGTGACCTCGCAGCCCGCGGCCTTGAGGCGGCGTCGGAGGGCGAGCAGCGCGTCCTCGTCGGGCAGGTTGAGGGAGAGGTGGTCGAACTGCACCGCACGCGGATCGGGAACGCCGGCCGGCTTGGCGAAGGGGGCCAGATCGACGTCGTGGTACTCGAAGAAGGCGATGGCGTTCTGTGGGCCTATTTCGAAGAAGTAATGCCGGAACGCCGGCGTGGCGAGGGTCGCGACCAGCCGGGCGCCGAGAACCCCGTGGTAGAACCGGACGGTGGCGTCCATGTCGGTGGTGATCAGCGCCAAGTGGTTGACGCCCCGCCAGTGGGGCCGCTCGTCTGATGAGGATGCGTCCTGGTTCACGAGCTTCAGCGTAGCGACGTGGGCGGGGGTAGGCATTTGAACGGCAAGGTCGTGGTCATCACCGGCGCCAACAGCGGTATCGGCAAGGAGACAGCCGTGGCGCTGGCCGCCATGGGTGCCACCACGGTCTTGGCGTGCCGCAACCTGGAGAAGGCCGCAGTTGCGGCCGAAGAGGTCAAGGAGCGCGCCGCGACCGACGACGTGAGCGTCGTCGAGCTCGACCTGGCCGACCTGATATCGGTGCGGACCGCGGCGACGACCATCCAGGAGCGCTGGGGCAGCGTCGACGTGCTGGTCAACAATGCGGGGGGGATTTGGACCAGGCGCCAGACGACGGCCCAGGGATTCGAACAGACCTTTGGCGTCAACCACCTGGCCCACTTCTACCTGACCGGCCTTCTCCTCGACACGCTGGTGGCGTCGGCCCCGGCGCGCATCGTCAACGTCTCGTCGGCGGCCCACCGCCTGGCTGTTCGAGGCATGCGGTGGGACGACCTCCAACATCAGCATCGGTATTCCTCCATGGCGGTGTACGCCGAGACGAAGTTGGCCAACCTCTTGTTCACGCGCGGTCTGGCACGGCGCCTCGACCCGTCGGTGGTGACCGCCAACGCCGTTCACCCCGGTCCGGTGCGCAGCGGATTCGGGATGGACGGCGACGCCCACGGCCTGATGGCGCTGGGTAATCGCCTGATTCGTCCCTTCGAGGTCACCCCCCAAGCGGGCGCCGACACGGTCATCTTCCTGGCCTTCGATCCGTCGCTGAGCGGCCAGACGGGTGGCTACTGGGCCAACCGGGGCGAGGCCAAGATGAGCCGCGCCGCCCAGAGCGATGATGCCGCCGAGCGCCTCTGGGCAGAGAGCGAGCGTCTTCTCCTGGGCGTCGGTTTTCCCGTCTCTCGTTGACCAGATCGAAATATGACTTGTCCGATCGGTTTTGTCGGGATAGGGTTCGGGCAGGTGCCGCTGTCGGCGTCGCCGTAGCTGCGATCTTCTGAAGTCCTGGCCCAAAGGAGGCCTTTCTTGTCTGCCTTCGCGCCCCCGATCCATGATTTGTCCGTAGGTCTCCCGCCGGGCTCGGCCGGAAGGGGCATTCGCCCGCCCCTTCCGGCTCGCCCGGGCCGATCGCGGGGAGGCTTTTCCCCAGGTGCTTTGGCAGTGATGGCCGAGGGGTTGGCGTCGGTCGTCACGGCCGATTCGCTGCCACTGCCCCCCGGCGTGCACCGTCGCTACTCCAAGCTGCTGGCGACGGCGGACTATGAGGTGTGGCTCATCGCCTGGGCGGCCGGCGGTGCCCTCGAGCTGCACGACCACGGCGGCTCGTGCGGTGTGGCGCACGTCGCGGAAGGCGAGCTGGTCGAGACCTACACCGACCTGGCGGAACGTCACCCGCTCCGAACGGCCACGCTCCGGGCCGGCGACTCGGTATCCCTGTCCTCGACCCGGGTGCACGAGGTGTGGAACCCGGGGCCGGGCCGGGCGCTGAGCGTGCATGTGTACGCTCCGCCGTTGTCCACCATGACGTTCTTCGACCACCGGCCGGGGAACTTCCTCGAGCCACGGCGCACAGAATTTGGGGAGCTGGTCGGGTGAGCGGGTCCACCATCGACCGGCTGCTGGCGCAGGCGAGGGCGACGCTCCCATCTCGGCCCAGGGCGACCGACCTGCCCCTGCTGCGAGCTCGAAGCGCCCTGATCGTCGACACCCGCCCGGTCGGCCTGCGCCAGCGCGACGGCGAAATGGACGGTGCCGTGGTGGTCGACCGCAACCAGCTCGAGTGGCGCCTCGATCCAACCTCGCCGTACCGCATCGCCGAGGTGACCGGACCGGACCAGGAGATTGTCGTGGTGTGCGACGAGGGGTACGCCTCCAGTTTGGCCGCGGCCACGCTGCAGTTGCTCGGCCTGCACCGCGCGACCGATCTCGACGGGGGCTTCCAGTCGGTGCTGGCCCTCGCCCGCGGCGGCGGTGGCGGCACTGGTGGCGGTGTCCGTGGTGGCGCTGGCGGTGGTGGCGGTGGTGGCGGTGGTGGCTCCGTGTCGGTCTGAGCCGGACGTGCGTGCGGCGGGCGGGACGGTCTGACCGGCCCCCCTGCGGCTCCTTCTCCCCGCCGCGTGACATGGTTATGGGGAAGCGAGGTTGAGGAGGAGCGATAGATGGCGTTGCACCGCTACGTCGAGGGCGAAGCTTCCGACGAGGAACTGAGTGTCCGCCCCCAGTTCACCCAGTTCGGGGAGGTCGGCCCGTTACCGCGGTTCCGGATGCCGCGCGACGGGATGCCCGCAGACAGCGCCTATCAGGTGGTGCACGACGAACTCATGCTCGACGGGAACGCCCGGCTCAACCTGGCAACATTCGTGACGACCTGGATGGAGCGCCAGGCCGAGCAGCTCATGGCCGAGTGCGCCGACAAGAACCTCATCGACAAGGACGAGTACCCCCAGACGGCGGAGTTGGAGCGGCGCTGCGTCAACATCCTGGCCCACCTCTGGCACGCCACTTCGCACCAGGGGGAGGAGGCGACCGGGTGCTCGACGTCGGGCTCCAGCGAGGCGTGCATGCTCGGCGGCATGGCCCTCAAGTGGCGTTGGCGGCAACGCCTGGAAGCGGCCGGCGGTTACGACCTGGCCCGGCGACCCAACTTGGTCATGGGTGCCAACGTCCAGGTGTGCTGGGAGAAGTTCTGCCGCTACTGGGACGTCGAGATGCGTCTGGTCCCGGTGAGCGCGGAGGCGACCCATCTCACGCCCGAGGGGGCCGTTGCCGCGTGCGACGAGAACACCATCGGCGTGATCGCCGTCTTGGGGTCGACCTATGACGGCGTGTACGAGCCGGTGGCCGAGATCGCCGCCGCCCTCGACGGGTTGGCGCGTGAGCGAGGAATCGACGTGCCCATGCACGTGGACGGGGCGTCGGGGGCGATGGTGGCACCGTTCCTCGACCCCGACCTCGAGTGGGACTTCCGCATACCCCGGGTCCAGTCGATCAACGTGTCCGGTCACAAGTACGGGCTGGTGTACCCAGGCATCGGCTGGGTGGTCTGGCGGGACACGGCCGCCCTGCCCGATGACCTGGTGTTCAAGGTCGACTATCTGGGCGGGGAGATGCCGACGTTCACCCTCAACTTCTCCCGACCGGGGTCGCAGGTGGCGGTCCAGTACTACAACTTCCTACGGCTGGGATTCAACGGTTTCAAGGCCGTGCAAGGCGCGTCCCGGGACGTGGCGCAGTATCTGGCTCATGAGATCGCCCGGATGGACGTGTTCGAGCTGGTGTCGGACGACTTCTGCATCCCCGCGTTCGCCTTCCGGCTGCGGGATCCGGTGGCGTGCGGGTTCAGCGTGTTCGATGTCTCCGAGGCCCTGCGGGCATGGGGCTGGATCGTCCCGGCGTACAAGATGCCGCCCGCCATCGAGGACATGGCCGTCCTGCGAATCGTGGTCCGCAACGGGTTCGGGCGCAACCTGGCGGACGACCTGATGGAAGATCTGGCGTTGGTGATCAAGCGGCTCGAGGGCCGGCGCCATCTCACGACGGAGGAGCGAACCGGCTTCGCCCACTGACCCTGCGGCGGCTGGCTGTCGGCTGTCGGCTGTCGCGTCCGCCCTGGGTGGTAGGGCGGCGGCGGCGGGGCCGGGTCTGGCCGGTTCTAACATCACGGTGTGATGCGGCAGGTGGCGGACGGGGTCATGACGTGGCTGGCGTCGCTCCTGACGCACGTGTTCTTCCGCCACGTCGAGGTCGAAGGCACCGACAACCTGCCCCGGCACGGGCCGCTGGTGGTCATCGCCAATCACTCGAACGGCCTCGTGGATGGCTTGCTGCTCATGACCGCCCTTCGGCGCTACCCCAGGTTCCTCGGAAAGTCGACGCTGTTCCGGATCCTCCCGCTGCGCCCGTTCCTGAAGTTGGCCGGGGTGGTCCCGGTGTACCGGAAGTCCGACAGCGATACCGAGCACCAGGGAGCGGAGCGCAACGAGACCACCTTCCGAACCTCTCGCCAACTGCTGGCGCGCGGCGGGGTGGTGGCGGTGTTCCCCGAGGGGATCAGCCACAACGAGCCGGGATTGCAACCACTGCATACCGGTGCCGCCAGAATCGCCCTGAGTGCCGCGGCCGACGAGGGCACCGAGGGGTTGGCAACGGTCGCGGTCGGCCTGGTGTACGACGCCAAGGCCACCTTCCGCTCGCGGGCACTGGTCAGGGTGGGCGCGCCCCGAGCGGTGGCGACGTGGGTGGCTGCCTATCGGGAGGACCCCCGAGCGGCGGCCCGGGGCTTGACCGACGAGATGGCCGAGCAGTTGCACGAGGTGGTGGCCACCTACCGTTCCTGGCAGGACGCCGAGATGCTGGCGGCCATCGCGGACCTGGTGGTGACGCCCGTGCCCGGCGGGGGCGGCGACGATTTCGGGGCGGCCGTCGGGTCGGGTTCGGGTTCGGGTTCGGGGTCTTTGGGGTCCGGTCCGCGGTCCGGTTCCTCGTCTTCGTCCGGGCTGGCCCTGGCCGGGCCGGCGCTGGCCGATCGGGAGCGGGTCGCCGTCGCCCTCGCTTTAGTCGACCTCGACCTCGACGGCACGGCGGGTCGGAAGCTGAAAGAGGCGTACCAGGCGTACCGGCGGGACCTGGACCTGATGGGTGTCACCGACGCCCAGGTCACGGCCCGCTACGGCCGCCACTATCAGGCCGCACTGGCGTGGTCGATGGTGAAAGTGGCGCTGGCCCTGCCGCCCGGATTGGTCGGTGTCGCCGTCCACGCCCTCCCCTACCAGGTGATGAAACGGGTGGGAAAGCTTCCCCGCAACGAAAGCGTGAAGTCGACGGTGAAACTGCTGGGCTGCTTCGCCCTGTTCAACATCGAGTATCTCGCCATCGCCGAAGTGGTCCGGCGCAAGCGGGGCTTTGTGGCCGGGGCCATCGCATTCCTGGTCGCCCCTCTCAGCGGCTATGCCACGTTGCGCCTGAGCGAGCGGGTGAAGTCGGTGGGCGGGCTGATCGAGGGCGCCAACGTCGTCCGCTCACGCCCGATGGTGCTGCCCACGGTGCTCACCCACCGGGCCGACGTGGTCCGGCGCGCCTGCGAGCTGGTCGGCTCCGTCCCCGAAATGCCGGCATCCGCCTGAGGGGACCGTCGGCGTTCTGCGGAGGGAGTGCAGGCCAGTCGTGGGACATCCACCGTTGACGACGCGAAACGGTGGCGCCCCGGTCGACGTTGCCGACCGAAAGGCGCCACCGGTTCGGTGCGCACGCGGGTAGAAGGGGACTACCCGCTGTACTGCCAGGCCGGCTGCACGGCCTGACGCCTTGGGCTGTACTGGTAGTTCGTGATCAGGCTGACGGCCAGTACGGCGACTCCGGCGACCACGTAGAAGGCGGTCAGGGCGGGATCGCCGGTTGCGAAGTTCAGGGCGAAGGGAGCGACCAACAGCAGGGCGGCGGCGAGGTAGTCACCGGCCGAGTGGACCGTGAACGGCAGGACCTTGACGACGCCCAACGGGTAGCGGGTCAACATGCTCACCGCCAACACGGTGGCACCGACCACGACGCCAGTGGCGGTGGCCCCGGTCGAGGCGTGAACGGCGAGGGCGACGACGATCAACGACAGCCCAACCGCATAGTCAGCGATGGCGTGCAGCCAAGCTGGAAGCAACCGAACGAGCGACATTTCCTCTTCTCTTTCCTGGTCGAGAGGCACCTATGCGGTGCATCGTCAGGTGTTCGAGACGCGGCCCCAACTCGGATGAGGGCGCTTGTCGAGAACGTCGAGTTGTTTGAGCACGCGGCGAAGTCTCTTGGCTGCGGCCGGCTCGATGAGCGGCGTGATTTGATCGAGAAGGTTCATGATGTCCGAGAAGTTCCCGAGCAGCCAGCGTGAGAAGACCCCCTCGTCCATCCAGCCGGCGGTACCAGGGGGAAGGAGATCGGCCAGCCACCCCGGCGACGCCGCCTGTTCGACCAGGTAGCTCCAGGTCCAGGTTTCGGCAACCATGCGCAGTATCGGGACCACTTGGGCGTAGGGAATGGTGAGTCCCGCCTCTTCGGCGACTTTCATGGCGGGGTGCTGTCCGATCACGGTGGACCAGGGGAGCGCGCGGTCAGCTCGCCGGCCCGCGCCCCGAACGTTGCTCAGCCACATATAGCTCACGAAGCGGCTTGTCGATTCCTCCGGCTCTGCCGTCGGGAGGCAGAACGCCCGCCGGATGTAGTCGATGATGCGGCCGACCGTGGGTGCCTCGTCGATCAGGATGTCGGGGCCGTCGCGCAAGTATCCGGCGACCTCACCGGAACGGGTCATGGCGCATACGACCCGGCAGCGACGACGTCCGTCGGGGCCGAGCAGAGCTCGCCCGGCGGGTGTGCCGTCACCGAGGCTGTGGGCCCAGCCGTAGCCGACCGTGACGATTGCGCTGCAGTCCAGTGGCGCGACGAAGCCTGCTAGGCCTTCGACGTCGGGATGCCAGCGCATCTGTCGGGGTTCGTCCAGCGGGCCGACGATCTCGGCCCAGGCCGGCGGGGCATCCGCGGGTGCCACGGATTCAATGCTCTGGGCGATGACGGTCAGGGTGTCAGGAAGTGTGGTGGTCACACCCTGTTCATGCCGCGCGCCGCGCCGGCAGCCTCCGTGGCGGGCGTGGCCCCCCGGGGGGTGGTGGCGTCAGGCGGGTGGCGCCGGCGGCACGACGCGCAGGTGCAGTTCCTTCAACTGCTGCTCGTTGACAACGCTGGGCGCGCCCATCAGGAGGTCGCGGGCACTTTGGTTGAGCGGAAACGCGATCACCTCGCGCAGGTTGGCCTGATCCAGCAGCATCATGAGGAGCCGGTCGAAGCCCGGGGCGATGCCGGCGTGGGGCGGGGCTCCGTAGTGGAAGGCCTGCCACAGGGCCGGGAAGGACTCCTGCACCCGATCGGGGCCATAACCGGCGATGGCGAAGGCTGCCTCCATCACCTCGGGTTGGTGGTTGCGCACCGCCCCCGATGACAGCTCCAAGCCGTTGCACACCAGGTCGTACTGGTAGGCCAGGATGTCGCCCGGGTCCTTCGTCTGCAGCGTCTCCAAGCCGCCCTGCGGCATCGAGAACGGATTGTGCGAGAAGTCCCAGCCTCGGGTTTCGTCGTTCCACTCGTACATCGGGAAATCCGTGATCCAGCAGAACGCCAACTCGTCTGGATCGGCCAGGCCAAGTTCCCTCCCGACGAGGCTGCGCTGCACCCCGAGCGGTTGGCTGACCTTCTGCGGCGGACCCACAGCGGTGAGGACGGCGTCGCCCGGCACGGCGCCGACCGCCTCGACGATCATCCGCACCTCGCCCTCGGTCAACTTCCGGGCCAGGGGGCCCTTCGCCGGCAGAACCGGAGACTCGTCCGTGGCGCTGGGGGCACCGGACCGTTCCTCCAGTTGCAACCAGCTTCCGGTGACCCCGGACTTGGCCGCGGCGTCGGCGAAGGCGTCGAACCACCGGCGGGGCCGGGGACCACCACCGGGGATCCGGAGGGCCCGAATGGCATGACCCTTCTCATGGGCCAGCTGGAACATGGGCAGTTCCGTCGCGCCACCGAGTGTGGCGGTCAGGTCGGCGATGGCCAGGTCGAAGCGCAAGTCGGGCTTGTCGGTGCCGTAGCGGGTCACGGCGTCGGAGTAGGTGAGGCGGGGGAAGGGTGCCTTGGCCCGCTTTACCGGCGCCAGCCCGTCCTCCGGCAACTCAGTGACGACGTGCGCCATCAGCTGCTCGACCTCGTCGAACACGTCCTCTTGGGTGGCGAAGGCCATCTCCAAGTCGATCTGGTAGAACTCGCCCGGGCTGCGGTCGGCCCGTGACGCCTCGTCCCGGAAGCAGGGCGCGATCTGGAAGTAGCGCTCGACCCCCCCGACCATGAGCAGCTGCTTGAACTGCTGCGGTGCCTGGGGCAGGGCATAGAACTCGCCCGGGTACAGCCGGCTCGGCACGAGGAAGTCCCGAGCGCCCTCGGGACTGCTGGCGGTGAGGATCGGGGTGGTGATCTCCAAGAAGCCACGGCCGGCGAGGTGCGTGCGCACCAGCTGGGCCAGCCGTGCTCGCGCCTGGAGCCGAGCGACGACCGGGCCTCGGCGGAGGTCGAGGTACCGGAAGCGCAGCCGGGCCTCCTCGGAGATCTCCGCCGCCGAGTCGATCGGGAAGGGGAGGACGTCGGCAACCGACAGCACCTCGATTGAGTCGACCGCCAACTCGATGGTGCCGGTGGCGAGCTTCGGGTTGAAGTCCTTCTCGTCTCGAGCCACCACCTCACCCTCGACGCTGATGACACTCTCCAGCCGCAGGCGGCTCAAGGTGTCGAATCCCGGCCGGTCGGGGTGCGACACCAACTGCAGCACGCCGCCCGCGTCGCGCAGGTCGATGAACAACAAGCCGCCGTGGTCGCGCTTGGCGCCGATCCATCCCGCCAGGCGGAGGCGCTGGCCGACGTGGCCCTCGGTGACCTCGCCGGCACGGATGGCGCGGTAGGCGTTCTGGGCCAGGGGAGGAGGCGACGGGCGATCGGTCACGATGAGCACGAGGCTACAGGGCACCGCCTACCGGACGGCCGGGCCGGAGCCGGGACCGGCCGGAGCCGGGACCAGCCGGAGCCGGGACCGGCCGGCGCGGCGCACCACGAACGCGGCGCAGCCCGAAGGAAGCACGCCACCCCAGGCGGTAGCTTTCCCGGGCGCGAATGAGGCCCCCGCCTAGGCGAGGGCCTCATTCACCAGCTACAGATGCTTGGTGCTACGGATTGTGTCGAGCCCGGCGAAGCACCCGGTGGGTAACCGCAGCCAGGAGCAGCAGGCCGGCGGCGATCCACGGAAGCATGGGACCGGTACCGGTGGCGGCCAGGCCCGTGCCGGCCGCAGTCACCTGCGGGGCGATCAGCGTCACAGAGCCGCCGATGATGGCGTTCTGCACAGCACCGATTGCGGTGGCAACGCCAGTGACGCCGCCGGTGCAGTTACCGAGGCCAGCCGTCACGTTGGCGGTGTCCTGGAGCACACCGGCCGAGGATCCGGACGGAACGGAGACGCCTATCTTCAGCGCAATGGGCGGGTCGCCTGGGTGGTACGTCCCAAGATTGCTCCACGTGATGGTCCCAGTGGAGGCGTTATAGGTACCACCGTTGCTGATGCTGTCGATGGTGAACGTCGGGCTTCCCGAGTTGACCGAGATCTTGTCGGTCGCCCTGATGGCGGTCAGGTCGCAGGTCGACGCACCGAGCACCGTGCTCGTGGCGGGGATCAGGATCGTCCAGGTGAAGGAGCTACCGGCCTGCACGACGGCCGGATTGGCGACCTTGGCCACCGGGACGGTGCAGGAAATCGCACCACTTGCCAGGTCGACCCCGGTCTCCATGTGACCCACCTTGAGGCCGGCGACCTTCAGTGCTCCGAGACCCACGTCGAGCGACAGCAGGTCGTAGGCGGCGCTGATGGCGTTGGGTCCGGTCGGGAAGGAGGCGATGGCGTGCGGCTGACCGGCGACGGTCAGCTTCAACGTGATGCCAAGTCCCGTCAGCAGCGCTCCGACGATGGGCAGGGCGTTGGCGTCGACGACCAGGCCGGCGGGGCCGAGGATGGTGTTCAGGTTGACGTTGACGATGTTGGTCGTCGCAAGCGGGGTCACCAGACTGATGACCAGCGTGCCGGTGTTGGTCAGGGCCCTGGTGTTGTTGCCATGGCCGTCGGCGTGCGTCGCCAGGGTGATCGGGGCGTTGACCCCGGAGCCACCCAGGCTGATCTGGAGTGAGAGGCCCGTACCCAGGTTGACCGATATCGGGGCGATGTGCTCAGAGACGCTGCTCTGCAGCCCGAAGGTGCCGTCGCTGTTGGCGACCAGGTCGCTTCGTGACTGCGACTGCGCCGTCTGCGTCTGGGTGCCCGACAGCGACAGCAGGTTACTGAGCACGCTCACACCAGCGGCGTCACCCTCGCCGTAGGCGAGCGGTTGGCCGACCGGGCAGAACGTGGGCAGGTACGCCGCCGCCGCGATGCCCTTCAGCACGCCCGCGGTGAGGATGCCGGGAAGGTTGATCGGCAGGACCGTCTTGGTCACGACCGGACCGAGCGGCGGTGCGCTGGCCTCGGCGATGCCCAGCCTGATCTGATCGGCGGTGGCGGCGGGCAAACCCAAGCCCACTTCAAGTCCCGCACCGCGCCCATAGGCGTTGGCCGCGGGCAGCGAAGGCTGCAGGAGGGCGCCGGTGGCGGGGTCGGAGATCGCCGTGGACAGGTTGCCGGAGTTGACCGAGACGGCAGAGAATGCCTGCTCGATGTTGGCCAGCGTGCTCGCGGCGGTCTGCACCGCACTGAGATGCACCTGGGCGCCAGTGGCGTAGGTGAGGAACTGCGAGTTGGTGAACGGCGTGCTCGCTGCGGCCAAGGCACGGGGTTGGGTCGAGGCGCTTGCCGCCGGGACCACCCCTACCGAGGCCGCGGTGAGAACCGCAGTCCCCATCAGCGCCAAACCTCGCTTGCGAAATCGGATCATTTGTTGCCAGCCTCCTCAGTTACCGGTCGTAATCCGGGAACAACGAAAAACGACTCCGCTTCACGACGCGAACGCCACGGGAGCTATCCCCATGTGTGACACGCCTCACACGTTGCTTCGTTTCCACTCCATATGACGTATCTCTTTGTCCGTCTTGTCACATCTGTCTTCAACGGCGCTTGTGCAGCCTTGTGCAGCGATTTACGGCCGATCGGCACACCTTAATCATGTCTTGACTCCGGTGGTGGATTCGGCTCTCCCAGCAGATCCCCGAGCCCCTCGCGAATGCTCGCCAGGTCACGACGCAGGTTAGCAGTCTCGGCCTCCAGCGCCATGATTCGTTCAATCA
>JAUTXN010000347.1 GCA_030838045.1 Acidimicrobiaceae bacterium | reverse complement strand
GCCGGGGTGTTGGAGCGGGCGGGCGAGGAAGGGCTGGCCCGGCTGTGGCACTCGGCCAAGGAGCTGCCCACCCCGGCCGAGATCTCGGCGCCGGGCCTGTGGTTGGCCCGCATCGACCTGCCCGACTGATCGTCGGCCGACGCTGCGCCGACCTCGTCGGCCGACGCTGACGGGCAGTTCTGCCAGTCGACGCGGGGTCGACCCGCCGCCTTTTTCTGAGTCAGTCGTCGACGGTGACGATCCGGGTGTCGCGGACGGCGCCGTCGGCGAGCTCCACGACGCCGGCCGTGCGGTGCGGTTGCGAGCGGCGTTCGGTCGGTGAACCGGGGTTGAACAGGCGCTGGCCGTCGACGCCGGTCGTGGCGAGCGGGATGTGGCTGTGGCCGAACACCACGATCGCGGCCTCGGGGAACCGGCGGTGCATGCGGCGGGGGCGGCCCGCGGGGGCACCGCTGTCGTGGATCATGGCGACGCTGACACCGTCGAGCTCCAGCGTCCGTGTGACGGGAAGGCGGCCGCCGAGGGAGTGGTCGTTGTTGCCGAGGACGGCATACGTCGGGGCGATCGCCTCCAGGATGTCGAGCACGCTGGCGTCGACCAGGTCGCCGGCGTGGAGGATCACGTCGGCCCCGTCGAGCAACCGGTAGACCGCCTCGGGCAGGCGGCGGCTGCTCCCGGCCCGCATGTGGGTGTCGGCGAGCACCACCGCCCGGACGCTCACTCGGCCGGGTCGGCAGGATCCGGGGGATTGCCTGCACCGCCCGCCAGGGGCGGGATGCGCGGGGCCAGGGGTGCGGCCAGGGGCGGGGGGCCGGCCAGTGGCGGCGGGACGGGTCGAATGCCGTGGCCGAGGGGCGGGGGACCGGGGATCGGCGGCGGGTAGGTGCCGAGGTCGGGCTGCGGGTCGAGCCACGGCCGGTCCTCGTCGTCTGCGATGTCGGGGCCTGGCGCCGTCCACGGGGTCGTTCCGAACGGGATGGTGGCGCCGATCGGGGTGCTCGGTGTCGCAGCGGTGGCTCCGGCCGCTCCGGGGGCCGTGCGTGCCGGCGCCGTGCGTGGGCGCGCGGTGCGTGCGCGGGCCGTGCGCTCCGGGAGTCTGCGTGCGGGGATGCGGCCGGCCTTGGTGGCCTTGGTGCGCACGCCCGGCCACCACGGTGGCAGCTGGCCGAGCCGGGCCATTCGGGTGCCCGCGACGTACACCGCCGCCGCCAGCGCCGCCGCCAGGGTGATGACGAAAAACCCGGTGCGCAACGTCATCTCGATGACGACGGGGGCGAGCGCCCCGATCACCCACACCAGCTGGAACCCGGCCTCGAAGCGCCCGAACGCCCGACCCTGGGAAGCCGCCGGGACGTGGCGCTGCACCAGGGCGTCGAAAGCCAGCTTGGCGACGCCGGCGGACACGCCGATCACGCCCGCCAGCAGCGCCGCCTCGGGGCGGCCGTTGAAGGTGTCGAACACGATGGCCAGGATTCCCGCGACCGCCACGATGCCCGACGACGCGGCGAGGATCATCTCCTCGCGCAGGCGTGACCGCAGCCACGGGGCGGCGGCCGCGCCGAGCAGGTTGCCGCCGATGCTGCACGCCAGGACCACCCCGTACCACCACGCCGGAGCGTGGCTCTTGCGGAACCCGAAGGCCACGAGGAACGTCATGAATCCCACGATCAACCGCAGCGTTCCCATGGCGAACGCCGCCACCTGGATGGATCCGGGGGGCAACGGTTTGGCGCGGATCTCGCGCCGGGCGCCCGGCACCGGAAACTCGCCCTCGGCGACGAGTACGTCGGTGTGATCGACCTCGGGCGTGGCAGTGATCCGCTCCTCGGTGACCTGCAGTCGCAGGGAGGTGGCGGCGCAGGCCAGGAAGATCAAGATGTCCACCCGGAGCAGCCAGGCGGCGCTGCCCAACTTCAAGATGGCGACCCCGGGGATGGCGATGACGAAACCGGCGATCGCCCCGCTGACGGCCAGCTTGGAGTTGGCCTCCACCAAGTCCTGGGGCCGTTCCACCGCCGAGGGCACGAGCGTGGCCTTGGCGACGGTGTACCCCTTGGAGCACACGAGGGTCAGCAAGGCCGCCGGGAACAGCAGCAGGCTGTTGATGTACCGGGCCATCAGGAGGCAGGCGACGGCGCGACCGATGGCCGTGGCGACCACCATCATTCGCCGGCCACCCTTGGTCTTGTCGATGATCGGTCCGAGCAGCGGGGCCACGACGGCGAAGGGGGCGATTGTCAACAGCAGGGTCAGGGCGACCCGGCCCCGAGCAGCGTGCGGGTCGGTGTTGAAGAAGATCGACCCCGCCAGGGCCAGGGTCACGAGGGCGTCGCCCCCGAGCGACAGGACGTGGGTGATCATCAGCCGGCTGAACGGCGAGGCGGTGAACGCCTCCTGCCCCGAGCGCGTTCGGTCACTGTTCAGCCGAAACGCGTTGCCGAGCGCCTCGACCATCGAGGAGCCGGACAGAGGGGCATCCACGATCTCAGCCTAAAGGGTTCACACCGCCCCGCAGGCGGCGAAAAAGACCCCAAAACAGGACCTTAAGGTTCAGTCGGAATGGGCCGATGACGCATATATGTCGAATCTCTGGAAGGCGTTGCGCGACGTGTCACGGGACGTCGACCCAACCGTCGGTTTCGAGGCCCCGACCCACGGGTCGGAGGACGATGCCATGTTGGCCGGGTCAACGACCCTGGAGGACGCGCACGACCCGCCGGTCAAGTCGGAGGACATCGTCCTCCCCTCACCCGAGCGACCGACGCTCGCCCAGCAGGACGCTCCCGTCCGGCGACCCTTGAGCGCCCCCCGGGCCCGACCGGCCGCTCCCACCCCCCCGGCGGAGCCCAAGGAGCGTTTGGCGCCCCTGCAGCCGCCGTTGCGCCGACCGCCCGGCACGGCGCTGCAGTTCGACGCGCCCAAGGCCAACAACGTGGTGCGCCCCCCTCAGTTCAACCGGGTCGAGGGACCGGCGCCCGGTCCGACATGGCAGCTGCCCACGAGCGCCGCCGCCGAGACGTCCACGGCACCGACCGAGGTGCGCCCCGCCGGTCCCCCCAGCCCCCCGGCCCCGGCCCCGGCCCCGGCCCGGCCCCGGCTGTCGGAGATCCTGGAATCACGATCGCCCAGGCCCAGTGACAAGGTCGAACTGCCGACCCCGCCCGCCGGTCCCCGTTCCCTCGCCGGGCTCCGCGCGCCCGGCCCGGCCGCGGTGCCGGCCCCGGCTCCCCGGGCCTACGTCACACCTGGCGTCACGGCCGGCACCGGCACCGGCGCCCGGTCGACCAACACCGGCAACGGCAACGGCAACGGCCGACCAGCCACCAACGGGATCGCGTTTTCCCCGCCTTCTGGTCTCCCCGACGCCCTGAAGCCATTCGCCCCGGGCTCGCCGAACATCCATATGGACATGGCCGCCATGGCAATGTCCCCGCAGTGGAAGCCCGGCGACGACGACGTCATGCCGACCGACGGGCACAAAGGGTCGCGCCGGCCCCGGCTGCGGGACCACCTGCCCTGGTAG
This sequence comes from Acidimicrobiaceae bacterium, assembly GCA_030838045.1. Classification (GTDB taxonomy): domain Bacteria; phylum Actinomycetota; class Acidimicrobiia; order Acidimicrobiales; family Palsa-688; genus JALYXV01. The sequence continues at coordinate 11,688 of JAUTXN010000347.1, read as the reverse complement.
CGCCTCGGCGCCGTCGTCAGCCCTTCGAGGCCTCGAACTTGTAGCCCAGCCCCCGGATCGTCGTGATGCGGCGGGGGACCGACGGGTCGTCCTCGACCTTGGAGCGCAGACGCTTGACGTGGACGTCGAGCGTCTTGGTGTCGCCGACATAGTGCGGTCCCCACACCCGGTCGATGAGCGTTTCGCGGGTCAGCACCCGTCCGGCGTTGGTCAACAGCAACTCCAGCAGCTCGAACTCCTTGAGCGGCAGGGACACGGACCGGTCACGGACGTAGACCTCGTGGCGCTCGGGATCGAGGCGGACGTCGCCCACCTCCAGCACCTCGCCGCCCGACGGCGTCTCGTCCAGGGCCGGGGCCCGCCGGAGCACCGCCCGCATGCGGGCCACCAGTTCCCGGAGCCGGTAGGGCTTGGTCACGTAGTCGTCGGCTCCCACTTCCAGGCCCACGACGGTGTCGATCTCGCCGCTCTTGGCCGTGACCATGATGATGGGGACCCGGGAACGGGAACGCAGCTCCCGGCACACGTCGATGCCCGACAGGCGGGGCAGCATGACGTCGAGCAGCACCAGGTCGGGGCGCACGACGTCGAACATGGCGATCGCCTCGACACCGTCCCGGGCCACCTTGACCAGGAACCCCTCCCGTTTCAATCCCACCACCAGGGCCTCGATGAACGACTCCTCGTCTTCGACGACGAGCACCGTGGGCGGATCAGCCACGGCGTGGCTCCGGGTCGCGACCGTCGGCGGCTCGGGACCCGTTGGGCAGGCGGAGCCGGAACGTCGACCCCTCTCCCTCGCGGGACTCGAGGGTCACCTCACCACCGTGGTTGCCGGCGACGTGGCGCACGATGGACAGGCCGAGACCGGTGCCCCCCGTGTCCCGGGACCGAGCCCGGTCGACGCGGTAGAACCGCTCGAACACCCGCTCCAGGTCCCGCGACGGTATGCCTATCCCGCGGTCGGCCACGCTGAGGACGATCCAGTCAGGGTCATGGGAGACGTCGACTTGGACCGCGGATCCAGGCTCGGAATACTTGATGGCATTGTCGACCAGGTTGTGCATGGCCGAAATGAGTTGGCGGCGGTCACCGAGGACGATCAGATCCCGGGGCGCTTCGGTGACCTGGAGGCGGATGCCCCGGTGGTCGGCGACCGGGCGCAGGCGGTCGACGGCCTGGCCGACGACGAGATGCACCGGCACAGGATCGGTGCTCGGCGCCTCCTGGGCCTCGATGCGCGAGAGGTCGAGGAGGTCCTCGATGATGCGGCCCAGGCGTTCGGCCTCGGTGCGCATGCGGTGCGAGAGCCGGGCGACGATCGCCGGGTCGTCCTCGTCCTCCAGCGTCTCGGCGACCAGGCTGAGGGCACCGACGGGGGTCTTCAGCTCATGGCTGATGTTGGCGACGAAATCGCGCCGGACCGCTTCGAGGCGGCGCTTCTCGGAGACGTCCTCGATGATCGCGATCGCCCCCGCCGGCTGACCCGCTTCGACCAATGGCCGGGCCCGGATGGCGAGGGTGCGACGGGGCGGGGAGAACAGCTCGATGTGCTCCTCGACGCTGCGCCCGTCGAGGGCGGAGGCGAGGAGCTCACCCAGGGATCGCTCGGCCAGGGCCTCACTGTGGCGGGCGCCCACGAAGCTGGCCGCCTGGGGGTTGCGGTAGACGATCGCCCCGGTCTGGTCGGCAATGACCACACCCTCGGGGACATGGGCCAAGGCGGCGGCCAGGCGATTGGTGGTGGCCTCCACCTCGGCGAGGCGCGAGGTGGCCCGGGCGACCGCGGCCTCCACCAGGCGCAGCATGCCGTCAACGCTGGTCGGAACCTCGGTTTCCGGGGCGGCCACGTCACCATCGCTGCGCCCTGCGCCGTGGCCCCCGCCAACGTCGTCGAGTCCTCCGGTGCCCGCTCCCGCGGCCGCGCCCGCGCCCGCACGGGCACCTGGGTTGGCACCTGCGTTGGCGCCGCTCCCGCCTGCGCTCGACGCGGCGTTGCCCGCAGGGGCGGTGAGCACGGCGGTGGCCGTCCCCCTTCGGGGTGCGAGCGCCGGGGCGTTGCCCGCCCGCAGCTCGACGGACCCCGCACCGACGACCGGCTCCCGGTCGTACGTCGGCGCGGGCCGGTCGACAACCGCGTTCAGCCGGGCCAGGGCGACCGCCACCCGGCGCAGCACCGCCGCTCGCATCAGCGGACGTCCCCGACGGTCATGCCGGTCAGGGCGCCTTCACGGTCAGGCGGGAGGACACGATGCGCGCCACCACCGTCAGCACCAACACCATCACGATCAGGGTCAAGGCGGCACCCCAGGCCCGCTGCTGGGCCCCGGCGAACGGTTGGGACGCGTTGACGAATATCTGCGCCGACAGGGTCGTGTTCGAACCCTTGAAGGCATTCCAGTTGGACCGCGACTGCAGCGCTCCGATGGTGAACAGCAGTGGCGCCGTCTCCCCCGCCGCCCGGGCGATGGCCAACAGGCACCCGCTGGTGATCCCGGGGAGCGCCGCGGGCATGACCACGGTGAGGACCGTCCGTGACTTCGTCGTACCCAGTGCGTAGCTGGCCTCGCGCAGTTCCCTCGGGACGAGCGCCAGCATCGACTCGGTGGAACGGATGACGATCGGCAGCATCAGGCAGGCCAGGGCCAGCGACCCGCCCAGCCCGGTGAGCTTGTGGGTCTTCAGCGTGAAGGCGGTGAAGATGAACAGACCCATGACGATGGAGGGAACGCCGGCCATGACGTCGCTCATGAAACGGATCACCCGGGCCAGGTGGTTGCCCGCCCCGTACTCGGTCACGTAGATGGCGCCCAGAATCCCGAGCGGGACGGCGATCACCGTCGCCCAGAACGTGATGACGAGGGTCCCGACGATCGCCGGCCCCATTCCCGGGCCCTTGCGCAGCGGCGGGGGGATGGGTTTGGTCAGGAACTTCGAGCTGATGGCGGGACCGCCCCGCTGCACGACATAGGCGATGAGCAACAGCAGCGGGATGGCCGCCACGGCGACGGTCAGGAAGACGAGACTGGTGGCCAACCGGTTGCGGAACCGTCGCCCCGGGGCGATCGACGAGGCCAACAGCGACGAAGCCGGCGGTGCGGGCGTCCCGGGCGAGGCGTGGGCGCTCATGCCTGCCCCAACGCTCGCTCGGCGCGGGTCACGAAGGCCCGGGCGACCATGTTGATCACGATCGTGATGGCGAACAGGACCACGCCGAGGGCGATCAGGGCCGCCTGGAAGGTCCCCGACGACTCACCGAATTGGTTGGCGATGACCGCGGCCATGGCGTCTCCGGGGTGGAACAGGCTCAGGGTGATCGAGGGGACGGAACCGATCACCAGCGCCACCGCGATGGTCTCGCCCATGGCCCGGCCGAGGCCGAGCATGACGGCCCCGACGACGCCCGAGCGGCCGTAGCCAAGGATCGCGGTGCGCATCATCTCCCACCGGGTGGCGCCCAACGCGAGGGCCGCCTCCTTCTGCGAAGACGGAACAGTGGCGAAGACCTCACGGGTCAACGAGGTGATGATCGGGGTGATCATCATGGCCACGATGAGCCCGGCGGTGAAGAAGCTCCGCCCCGAGGACCCCCGGAAGATCCGGTCGAGGAGCGGCACGCCGGCGAAGATGTCGGACACGTGCCCGTAGAAGCGGCCGAGGGGCTTCTGCAGCGCCAGGATCCCCCACAGGCCGAATACGACCGACGGGATGGCCGCCATCAGGTCGATCACGTACACGACGGGAAGGCGCAGCCGCCGGGGCGCCACCTCGCTCAGGAACAGGGCCAAACCGAGGCTGACGGGAACCGAGATCGCCAGGGCGATGAACGAGATGCCGAGGGTGCCGTAGATGAAGGCCAGACCGCCGAAGTGGGCGTGGCCCGACGCCGGCGACGGGTTCCAGTTGCGGCTGGTGAGGAACCCGAGGCCTTCGGAGCGCAACGCCGGCATCGCCTTGTTGGTCGTGAAGACGGCGATCAGGGCCAGTATCGCCAGCACCGCCAGCCCGCAGGCCAGGGTGATCATCCGGAACGACTTGTCCGCGAGGCGGGGACGGCTGGCCTTCAGCGTCGGCGGCGCAGGAGGCGGGGCCGGGCCCTGTGGGTGGAGCGCAGTGGCGGTCATCGGCGGCGCTCCCACGCGCTTGGTCGACGAGGGTGACGAGGGTGACGGACGGGGCGGGCCATGCGGGGAAGGGCCATGCGGGGATGCGAAGGCGGACCGATTGGCCCGCCGTCGCCGGCGCCATCAAGGCTACTGCTGCCGCCGAGGCGACCGGCGGGACCGGCGGGACCGGGGGGCACCGGCCACCCCACTATGGGATGACCAACGCGTCGAGCTGCGCCCGGGCCTTGGTCAGCAGGTCACCCTGCAGCGCCGCGTATCCGGTGGATTGTGCGATCGACGTCTGTCCGGTGGTCAAGAGGAACGAGAGGAACGTCTTCAGGGCCAGTCCGGTGTTGTGGTCGGCCTGGGTCTTGTAGGTGACGATCCAGGTCGGCGACGTTATGGGGTAGGCGGTGGCCGCCGGGGCGTCGGTCGGGTCGTAGGTCAGGTCCGGGCTGATGGTCGCCGCGGCCACGGCGGCCGATGCCGCGGGCAACGTGGGGGCAATGGCCTGGCCGGCGTTGTTCTTGATCGACGCCACCTTGAGGCCCGCCGCCTGGGCCGTGGCGAAGTCGACGTAGCCGATGCTCCCGTCGGTCGACTGGACCGTCTGGGCCACCCCCTGGTTGCCATTGCCAGTGGCGCCGCCGAGGGTCGTCGGGAACGTCGTCGAGTTGCCGTAGGTCCAGTCGGCCGCGTCCGCCTTGCCCAGGTAGAGGGTGAAGTTGTGCGTCGTCCCCGACCCGTCCGAGCGGTGCACCGCGGTGATCTTGGTGGCCGGCAGGGTCACGCCGGTGTTGTCCGCGGTGATGGCGGGATCGTTCCAGGTGGTGATCTTGCCGGCGAAGACCTTGGCCAAGGTGGCGCCCGAGAAGACGAGGGTCTTGCTCGCGCCGCTCACGTTGTAGGCGACGGTGATGGGTGCGGCCACGGTCGGGAAGTACAGCACCGCCCCGGCGCCTCCGTACGGGCCGTAGTCCTTGATGGGAGCGTCGGTTCCCGCGAACTGGACCAGCTTGTTCTGCAGGTCGGTCAGACCCTTGCTCGACCCACCCCCCCCGTAGGTCACGTTGACGGCCGGGTACACCGCATGGAACTGGCTGATCGCCTCTTGGTCGAAGGCCAGCTGGAACGTCGATCCCGAGCCGTTCAACGTGGCGGGCGCCAGCTTGATCGTCGTCGTGGTGGCACCGCCCGACGGGGTGGTGGTCGACGTCGTCGACTTGGAGCCGCCGCAGGCCCCGGCCACCAGGCTCAGGGCGGCTACCGCCGCGACGGCCAGCAAACGCTGACGACGACGGCGTCGGAAGGACAGCACAGTGGACATGGCGACGAACCTAGAAACCGCGGGTAACGCGCCAACGTGGTCCAGGTGAACGGCGGGTGAACCACGGCTGAACATCAGAAGACGGGAGCTACTTGCCCCTCATGGCCCGCCAGAATGATGCCTGCCACGCCGCGCCCGGCCACAGGTAAGGGAATGCCCGACGACACCACAGTGATCGAGTCCACCGTCCTCACGACGGGCCTGAGCCGAAAGCCCGAAGTGGGCGCGGGCCGTGATCAGCCGGACACGCCCGAAACGGCTGATCCGGTCTTCTCCCTCCAGGACCTCAGCTTCCACTACGGCTCCTACCGGGCGCTGCGAAATGTGACGATGGATATCTGGCCCCGTGAGATCACGGCGCTCATCGGCCCCTCGGGCTGCGGCAAGAGCACGCTCCTGCGGTGCTTCAACCGCATGAACGACCTGATCCCGGGCACCCGCCTCGAAGGCCGCATCACATTTCACGGCGAGGATCTGTACCACCCCAAGGTCGACCCGATCGAGGTGCGCCGGCGGATCGGGATGGTGTTCCAGAAACCCAACCCGTTTCCCAAGTCCATTTACGACAATGTCGCCTTCGGCCCGAAGGTCAACGGCTTCCCCCGTTCGGAGTTGAAGGATCTCGTCGAGGAGTCATTGCAACGAGCGGCCCTGTGGGACGAGGTCAAGGACAAGCTGAAGCAGAACGCCTTCTCGTTGTCGGGCGGCCAGCAGCAGCGGTTGTGCATCGCCCGGGCGATCGCCGTCAAGCCCTCGGTGATCTTGATGGACGAGCCCTGCTCGGCCCTCGACCCGATCGCCACCATCCGGATCGAGGAGCTCCTGAGCGAGCTCAAGAACACCTACACCATCATCGTGGTGACCCACAACATGCAGCAGGCGGCCCGCGTCTCGGACCGCACCGCCTTCATGACCGCCGAGGTGGACGACAAGGGCGTCCGCTGCGGGGTGCTGGTCGAGTACGACCGCACCGACCGGATCTTCACGACGCCGCGCGACAAGCGCACCGACGACTACATCACCGGCCGCTTCGGTTAGCGTTCGCCAAGGGGGGAAAAGCCTCGCCGGCTGCGGCTAATGCGGCTGCCAGGCGTCGGGCTGCTCCGCCAGTTCGACGACCGCGGCGGGCAGCGGGCCGTCAACCAGGTCGGCGAGGGTCACCTGCTCGAGCACGCTGCGCAGGCTGGCCCGCACCGCGATCCACACGTCCGACAGCCGGGCGGCCGCGCCTTGATAGTCGAGCGTCTCGGGCCGCTGGCCCCGGACGTTGGCCAGCGGGCCATCCACGGCCCGGATGATGTCCGCCATGGTGATCTCGCGGGCCGGCCGGGCCAGCCAGTACCCGCCCTCGGCCCCGCGCTGGCTGAGCAGGATGCTGGCGTGGCGCAGCTCGGACAGGATGTTCTCCAGGAACTTGGCCGGGATCTGCTGGGAGTGAGCCAGCCGCTCGCTCTTCACCGGGCCGGCGCCGGCGGCGGCCAGCTCCGCCAGGGCGCGGATGGCGTAGTCGGCTCGCGCCGAGATCTGCATGAACCCATTCTTGCCGCTGAGCGCCGGCGTTACTGGCGGGGCGGGACGTAAGTGGCGCTGATGAACCGCCCGTTCTTCGATTCCAGCACCCACGTCGAGCCTTTGGCCTGGCGCGGTGCCGGGCCTAGGTCGAGGTGGTCCTCGTCGGCCAGGGCCACGAGTATCTCGGGAATCACGTCGCCGTGGGTGCACAGCGCCACGTGGGTGTCGTGCAGCGAACGCACCAGATGCACGGCGTCGAGTCCCGCTCCCTCCGCCAGCGCATCCACCGCCTCCACCTTCAATCCCAACTCGCCGGCCAACGGCCTCACCGTCTCGATGCAGCGCAGGTAGGGGCTCGACAGCACGCGAGACGGTGCCCACGGTTCCAGTTGTTCGACCAGCGCCTTGGCCTGGCGCTGCCCCTTGGGTGACAGGGGGCGCGACCGGTCGTCGCCTTTCCAGTCCTTGCGGCTCCCCGCGGCGGCGTGGCGAATGAGCAACAGCGTCACGTAGCGCAGTCTTGCATCCTGTCCGAGGCCCGGCGCTACTCCGCAGGGCTCCCCGCCTACACTGAGCTCACGATGGCCACGACCACCGACGGTGTCGCCGGTTCCGACAGCGTGGCCATTCCCGATGAGGCAGGGTCGTCCCAGCCCCGTCGAGGGCGCTTTCGTCGGGGCCCGGCCCACGCGGCATGGAAACCACCCCTCGGTCGCGTCCGCAGGACCATCCGGGAGGTCGGATTCGACTTCATCACCGCTGGCATCATCGTGTTGCTCTTCGTGGCGTACCAGCTGTGGGGCACCGGCTTCGCCGAGGCCAGCAGCCAGAACAAGCTGAAGCACCAGTTCAAGGAACCCGCGGCGGCGGCCGCCCCCGCGCCGGCCACCACCGGGGCACCGGCCGAGGACAGCCCGGCACTGGGTGCCCCCGCGACGGGGGTGCCCGGGCCCCCCGAGGGCACGGCCGTCGCCCACATCAGGATCCCGAAGATCGGCGTGGACAAGTTCGTCGTCGAGGGTGTGACAGAGTCCGCCCTGCGGCAAGGCCCGGGTCACTATCCCGGTACCCCGTTGCCAGGTGAGCCAGGCAACGCGTCGATCGCGGGGCACCGCACGACCTACGGCGCCCCCTTCTATTCCGTCAACGAGCTCCAGCGCGGCGACAGCATCTTCGTGACGACCGACAAGGGCGCCTTCCACTACACCGTCGACCAGATCGAGATCGTGAAGCCGACCGACGTCGCCGTCATCGGCCCGACGTCGGACAACCGGCTGACCCTCACCACCTGCAACCCCCGGTTCTCGGCCACCAGCCGCCTCATCGTGGTGGCCCAGCTGACCGACCTCCCGACCGCGCCGACGCTGACCGTCGCCCCCCCGGTTGCCATCGCGGCCAGCACCAACCTGGGTACCGGCGACCACGGCGCCTGGCCCGCCACCTTGCTGTACGGGGGCCTCTTCTTGGTGCTGTGGGTCGGCGTGCGGCTCTGGGCCGGCCGGCGGCGCTACTGGAAGTGGATCCCGTTCGTCGCCGGGGTCCCGATCTGCCTGGTGCCGTTGTGGTTCGTGTTCGAGAACGCCATACGGCTGCTCCCGAACAACATCTGATCAGGCGCCCGGTCGGTCCAGTGCGAACACCGGGTGCTTGGTAGCCGCCTGCTGCAGTTGGTCCTCGGGTGAGTCGGCGGTGACGCCGTCGAAGAAGACGCCCACCTCGGCCTTCCACCGTTTCAGGTAGGCCCGCAGGACCGGGATCGCCTCGGCCTGACCCAACTCGTGGGCCACCCGCTCCTCTCGCCTGCGCCCGAGCAGGAGGGCCAGCCGGCCGCCGTCGGCGCGGACATTGCGGACCCACTGGGTCTCCCCCCGGGGGGCCACCAGGTACTCGCGGCCGTCGAGGACGAGGAGGTTGACCGGGGTCCTGCGGGGCTGGCCGCTGGTGCGCCCCTTCACCTCGAGCACCCGCGATCCGACGACGCTGACTCCGAGGCGGGTCAGCCCCGCGACCGCCCGGTTGAACACGTTTCGGGTGAACCACCCCGGTGCCGCGTAGTGGGGCTGCGGGTCTGCCGCCACCGCCGCGCCTAGTCCGCTTGGCCGAGTGCCTCGGGCAGGGCGTCGAGGACCGGCTGGTCGCGCTCGTAGGACAGCATCTGGCGGGCCCGGTCGAACGGCAGCCACCGGGCGATGTCCACCTCTTGGCTGGGCTTCAACTCGCCTCCGGTGGCGGTCATGGTCCAGTAGCGCACGACCTTGGGCTTGGCGTAGCGGTCGAGGTAGCGGGTGCTCGGGAGCTCCTTCCCCAACTCCACTTCCAGTCCCGTCTCCTCGTGGACCTCGCGCCGCGCCGTGTCCTCGTCGCTCTCCTCGCCCTCGGCCTTGCCCTTGGGGAGGCTCCAGTCGTCGTAGGACGGCCGGTGGACCAGCACCACGTCCACCTTGCCCGGCAGCCACTCCGACGGCCGCCAGATCACGCCCCCGCTGGCCCGGATGGGGTCGCCGGCGCTCATCCGACCCCCCGTCCGAGGGCGTTGAGCGGATCGGGCTCCCGACGGCGGCGAGCCCGCTCGACGGCCTCGTCCTGGAAGTGGCGCTGGGCGCTGAACCCCTTGTCGGCCGGGATCTTCACCCACGTGCCGTCACCGAGCAGTTCCCAGGCCAATGCGTCGTCGGCCAACTCGGCCGCCAGGATCTCGCGCAAACGCCGGCATCCTTCAGGATCGTCGACGGGGACGATGACCTCGACCCGGCGATCCAGGTTCCGCGGCATCATGTCGGCCGACCCGATGTAGAACTCTCCACCCGTGGGCATGTTGCCGACGATATCGGCATCTCCGCCCTGTCCCACCTCGGAACCGTTCGATCCTCCCCCGGCGACGGGTGCGTCACCGTTGGCGGGGACACTTTCCCCGACCTGTTTTCCGCTGCGCCCGAAGAAGTAGATCCGTGAATGCTCGAGCCACCGGCCCACGATGCTGCGGACCGCGATGTTGTCCGACAGGCCGGGCACCCCGGGGCGCAGGCAGCAGATCCCTCGGATGATGAGCGTGATGCGCACGCCGGCCTGGCTGGCGGCGTAGAGGGCGTCGATGATGCCCGGGTCGACCAGGTTGTTCATCTTCCAGATCAGCACGCCCTCTTCGCCCCACTCGGCCTCCCGCTCGATGCGCTCGACCATGGCGGCGCGCAGCGACAGCGGTGCCACCAGGATGCGGCGGTACTCGGTGCGCCGGCTGTAGCCGGTGATGGAGTTGAACAGGTCGGTCAGGTCGGCGCCCACCTCCGGGTCCATGGTCAAGATCCCGAGGTCCTCGTACAGCCGGGCGGTCTGGGAGTTGTAGTTGCCGGTGCCGATGTGGCAGTAGCGCCGGATCCCGTCGTCCTCCTGGCGCACCACCAGGGCGGTCTTGGAGTGGGTCTTCAAGCCGATCAGGCCGTAGACGACGTGGACGCCCGCCTGCTCCAGCTGCCGGGCCCAGGCCACGTTGGCCGCCTCGTCGCCTCGGGCCTTGAGCTCGACCAGGGCCGCCACCTGGGTGCCCCGTTCGGCCGCCCGGATCAGCGCCTTCACGATGGGGCTGTCGCCGGACGTGCGGTACAGGGTCTGCTTGATGGCCAGCACCTTGGGGTCCCGGGCGGCCTGCTTGATGAACGCCTCGACCGAGGTGGCGAAGCTGTCGTAGGGGTGGTGCAGCAGCATGTCGCCCTGGCGGATGGCATTGAAGATGTCGACCGGCTCGTCGTCGGCATTGGTGAGCCGGGCCGGGGTCACGGGTGCGAACGGCTCGTCCTTCAGTTCCGGGCGGTCGAGGGCGTGCACCGCCCACAGGCCCGCCAGGTCGAGAGGTCCCTTGATGACGTAGACGTCGTCGTCGGCCAGGTCGAGCTCCCGGCACAGCAGGTGGCGGACCTCGTCGGTCATGGCCGCCTCGGTTTCGAGGCGAACCGCCCGGCCGAAGCGCCGCCGCCGCAGCTCCATCTCGACCGCCTCCAACAGGTCGTCGGCCTCGTCCTCCTCGAGGGTGAGGTCGGCGTTGCGGGTCACCCGGAAGGGGTGGTGGCTCTCGATGTCCATGCCCGGGAACAGGGCGCCCAAGTGGGCGGAGATGACGTGGTCGAGGGGGACGTAGCGTTCGCCGTCGGGAGTCACGACGAAGCCCGGCAGGAGCGGCGGCACCTTGACCCGGGCGAACCGGCGCTCCTTGGTGACCGGGTCGGAGACGATCACCGCCAGGTTGAGGGAGAGGTTGGAGATGTACGGGAAGGGGTGGCCGGGGTCCACCGCGAGGGGCGTGAGGACCGGGAAGATCCGTTCCTGGAAGACCTCTTCGATGTAGGCGCGGTCGTCGTCTTGGAGTGAGTCCCAGCTGGAGAGCCTGATGCCGTGCTCGTCGAGTTCGGGCACGACCTCGTCGATGAAGGCGCGGACGCGGCGCTCCACGAGGCAGGCGGTTTCCAACTTGATGGCGCGGAGCTGGTCGCCCGGTGAGAGGCCGGCCGGGTCGGTGCCGAGGAGGCCGGCGGCCAGCTGGTCCTTCAGGCCCGCGACGCGGACCTCGAAGAACTCGTCGAGCAGGCCCTGGAAGATGGCGAGGAACTTGGCCCGTTCCAGCAGGGGGACGGTCTTGTCCTCGGCCATGGCCAGGACGCGGCTGAAGTAGTCGAGGGTCGACAGCTCGCGGTTGACGTAGCGCCGGGCCTGGTCCTCGGCCGCACCGGGGGGCGGGAGGGTGACGGTGGC
>JAUTXN010000123.1 GCA_030838045.1 Acidimicrobiaceae bacterium | reverse complement strand
CGTGGACCATGCTGGAGCCTGATGGAGCTGTCGCAGTTCGACGAGGTGGCCGATGCCCTTCGAGGGCTTGTACCGCGCGAGTTGGGCCAGCTCCGATACCGGGCCCGCCGGTTCGGCATCAAGGTCTGGTTCGAAGATGAGACGCCCCCACGGGAGCACTACGAGGCGCAGGTGATAAGCCGTGACCACGTCGTAGAAGCGACTGTGGTTGCCCTTGAGGTGGGATTTCACGCCGAGCACCCCCAAGAAGCCGACAACGATGCCGTGGCCGCACACCTCCTTGCCGCCGAACGTCAATGGCGCCCAGAGATCGGCGATGAGGCAATCATCGGGGCCTTCATCGGCAGACCCAGCTGGCGGCGACTGTCGGAAACATGGCCCGACCCTGACCTCGACGCCGCGGACCTGGCCCTGGAGGTCGCCGCCCGCCTGACCGACTACATCATTGCCATCGAGCCCATCCGACGCACCCACTGAGCGGGCGCAAAGTCGAGTGCCCGACGAGAACTATCTCGACCCTCGACTCGTTCGTCTCTACGACGCCCTGAATCCGGTAGGTGCCGACACCGATTTCTATCTGGGGCTCGCTGGACGCCATCAGTCACGGATCTTGGACATCGGCTGCGGGACGGGAACGCTGGCAATCCTCCTTGCCGCGTCGGGTCATCAGGTCACCGGCCTCGACCCCGCGGCCGCGATGATCGACGTGGCCCGAATCAACGACGTTGACCGACGAGTCGAGTGGATGGAAGGAGACGCCCGGTCACTGAACATCGACGCGGTGTTCGACTTAGTCGTCATGACCGGCCACGTCTTCCAGGTGTTCCTGACCGACGCCGATGTCGCGGCGGTACTTGGCAACGCCCGGCGACGGCTTCTGCCAGAGGGGGTGTTGGCCTTCGAGACCCGCAATCCTGTGCCCCGCCCCTGGGAGCGCTGGAGCCCCGACGCGTCGGTGCGCCGAATCAAAGTCAACGACCTGGGCGACGTAATCGTCAGCTACCGCATCGTCGAAGTAACCGGAGACATCGTCACCTTCGAAACGACGTACCGGTTCGTCGATGAGGATGAGGCGATCGTGGCCGAGAGCTCGCTGCGATTCCTGGACGATCGGGCGCTACGTGAGCATCTCTCGGCGGCGGGCTTCGATCCGGTGGCCTTCTATGGCGACTGGGACCGCAGTCCAGCATCGCTGTCGTCACCGGAGATCATTGTCGTCGCCCGTCGACAGCGCTGATTCACGACGGCACGGCCCGAATCCAAGGGCATTCGCAGCGGGCATCCGAAGCGGACGCATCTCGTATGAATATGACTTCGTGCGGCGTAAGCCAATCCAGTACGACACGACCTGGCGGGACGGCGCAGTGTTATCGAGCGCAGGGTCGAGCCGAAGCCGATCGGTCCCCGCACTTCTCGGGCGCAGGCGCGACGTACCAATTCCGACGCCGGGGTGCCGCTGCGCGACGTGCAGATCGCAGCACGCTACGCCGATCCGAGAACGACGACCCTGTACGACCGTCGCCGCGAGAACTTCGACCGCCACGCCGCCTATGTTCGTCGTCGCCGATGTGGCCGGCGGCTGACGAAACCCTCAGCCCGCCGTGGGCGGAACTTCGGGAAGGCCCCAATCGCTCACCGATCAAGCTCCGCGCCACGACTTCGAGCGTTTGGCGCCTGCACTCTTGGCGCAACTGAAGCGTTCGTATTGGCCTACTCGCCAGAATCATCGTCTCCGAGGCTTGTGGCCCGCAACGGGCGGCTCGGCGAATCGAGGCACCTTGGGTGTGCGACACGGCGGTGGCCACGCGGCTCGCCCCGGCACGGAGTTTCCCGCCAGCGGGGATTCGGTGAGGCTGGGTGACCGTACGCGATCCCAGCTGACTGTTCCAGATCCGGCTGTCGCTCGCCCTCCCAGGGTTGGCAAGGAAGCGCCATCCCGCGGAGGCGTCGCCAACGCGTATGGTCGCCCGGGACGCAAGCGCTCGCCATCGTCGCCTGTCGGGGCCGGTCGCCCGCGGTCGATCGACCCATAGCCCACGAGAACCGGCCGGTCGGTCCGGTGGACCGCCGGGTCATGAGTGTGCCGAAGCCGGTCCGCAGCAGTGCCAGCTGCGGCGGGCCAGGGCGCGGCCGGGATGGACCTGGCGCTGGGCACGTGAATGGGCTCACACCTCGGGAAGGGGCGGTTGGAGTCCCAATCCATGGGCTCTATTACGCCCCTAGCTGACGAGGACTTCGGCACCGCGGGTGCCGCCGGCGAGGTATCGACCGCGTGAACCGGTGCAGCGACGGCTGGAGGTCGGCCAGCTCGGGCAGCGGCTTTGGACCTCCCTTCCACGATCCGCAGGACAAGGGCCACCGTGGCGGTGGTCAGCAGCACGATCCCAATACCGCGCACCCAAGGCTTGGCGGTGTCGGTCCCCGATTGGATGGCGTGGAGGGTGGAAACCGCGAAGAGCACGAAGCTGAGCATGTGGATCTTGCGCCAGAGCTTTCGGGGCAACCAGCGCATCGCCAGCGAGGTCACCTCGACGGCCAGGACCAGGTACATGGCGGTGATGCCCCATGCGATCGCACCGGGTCGCCAGTGCGTGGCGAATGGCACCAACACCTGCTGCACACCGAAGTTCACATATCGGTCGGCCATGAGCGCGCCGACGTGGATGGCCACGAAGATGACGGCCAGTCCGCCGAGGAACCGGTGCAGATCGAGGTTCCAAGCGGGAGTTGGCTTCTTGCGAGTCAGGCGGCCCGCATGTATCAGCCCGAAAAAGACGGCGGCCGCCAGAAGTCCCCATGCCACCAGCCCTCCGGCACGGGCGAAATACCACCAGACGTTCTGGTTCACATTGATCACCGCGGGCATGACGTCACCATTTCCCATTCGCATCCTGGCAGCGCATGGGCGAACCCGCCGTCATCAACCAGTACGCCCGATCGCGCCGTCCCGGCGATTAGCGCTGCCGCCTTGGTTGGACCCGCAGTAAACGCCGCCTTTGCCAGTACCTCGGCCCAGCAGGCGGTCGCGGCGACTACGGTCACCGACGCCAAGTCGGTCCATGCCGAGGCGCCCGTCGCCGGGTCGATTACATGGTGGACCTGAGTTCCTCCGCGTTCCCAGGTCCGGAATGTCCGGCAGGTTGTTGCCACCCCGGCGTCAACAACGACCGCGCGGGCCAGTTCTCGCTGCTTGTCATAGGGATCCTCGAGGCCGACGATCCATCCGTCGGCAGTGGGAGCGTCGCCGACCACCCGCAGATCTCCACCTAGGTTGACGCAGGCGCCCGCCGCCCCGGCTCGGATCAGCTTGTCTGCCACCAGGTCGGCGGCGAGACCCTTGCCGATGCCGCCGGGGTCGAATCGCACGCCCCGGGGGATGGTCACCGTCGACGCGGCCGGGTCGACCACGATGGCGCCACAGCCGGGA
The DNA here is from genome assembly GCA_030838045.1 of Acidimicrobiaceae bacterium. Taxonomy (GTDB): domain Bacteria; phylum Actinomycetota; class Acidimicrobiia; order Acidimicrobiales; family Palsa-688; genus JALYXV01. The sequence continues at coordinate 18,113 of JAUTXN010000123.1, read as the reverse complement.
GCTGCGGTCGGTGTCGATGGATGGACCGACGAGCGGATCTGCTCGAAACTTCGGTCGTAACCCATGGCCTCGAGGGTGGTGAGCACGGTGGGATCGAAGCGTCCACCGGTGCGGTGCCATCCCTCGATGGCCCGGGCGACCAGCGTGACCGTCGCGGGCGCCACGTCGACCGCTTGGCCACCGCTGGCATTGCAGCGGGAGATGTCGCTGCCAGGCCGAAACCGGCTCCACAAAGATTCAAACTGGTCGACCGTGGCACGAGCGTCGGCGCACAGGCCTCGACGTCCCCCGACCACGACGATGTGGGCGGCACAGCCCATGGCGTGGAAGCGAGTTTCCTCGGCGAGCGAGGCGCTGCCCATGTTCATGGGTGGCTGGCCCCCGTCGTGGTCGTCGTCGGCGGCGAAACCCTGACCGTGGTGGGCGACGCGGCCGGGGTGGTGACGGCGGTGGTGACGGGCGACACAGTCACCCTGGCTGTGGTGGGGACGGGAGAGGCAGTCCGTTGTGTCGTCCTCGGTGCGGTGACGACCGTTCTGGATGCGATTGCCGCAGGCGTGGCCGTGGGAACAGTAACGGGTGGCTTATGGGCCGCGGCGACCGTCGCCACCGTTGTAGGCGCCGACGTGGGCGGCTCAGGACTTGTGCCACTGGCCTTCGGCGGCGGTGCCCCTGCGGCGATACTCGGGGTGGTAGGCGTGGCCGCCGTCGCCAACCGCGGGAGCGCCGCGACAGCCACGGAATGCGCCGGATTCATGAGAAATGCGGTCACGATGCCCAACAGTGCCGAGACGCTCAAGACCGTTGCCACGATTCGGCCTCCGGCCGCTCGGTGGCGGGTCTTCCGACGGGCTGGCCGGGACGGCGCCGCCGACATAGTCCGCGTACTGGCCGCAGCCTCAAACGTCGCTGGCTCGAGCGCCGTGGCCGAGATCGACCGAGCTCCGCGTGGATCAATGACGTCGGGCGCGATGGTCCTCATGCCGGATGGGTCGATAGGCCAAGAGGTGATCGGCTGCGTCCCAAACGTTCCGAGCTGGTCGGGGGACGTCAGCTGGGGCACCGGCGCCGCATACGTCCTTGCTGCGGTCGATCCGTGGGCGCGGTCTGCCGACCGGCCTCGTCGGGCGGCCAGTGCGGCCAGTCTCGCCGAGCGCTCTTCGTCGGTCACTGGGATGTCTCCCCCGTCTGCGCAAATAAACCTTCAGTGACGATCGCACCGGACCGATACCTAAATCGAGGTAAAGACCTCTCTAAATCCGCGTCCTTTGCCTTCATGCGGGTCGTGAACACATGAGGTTTGTCGGCAGGTACCCGATGAAACTCAAGCCTGTAGGTCGACGCTCACAGCTAACCGGCCTGGGTGGTGGCGATGGACCAGGCCGCCAGCGACGAGCTGGTCAGCTCGTGGTCGCAATCCACGGCTCGACCAGTTGCCATGGGTCCAGGTCGGGGCCCATGGCGTGTCCACGTGCCCGACCGCCCGGCGGCGGCAAACAACTCCCAGTCGGGCCTTTGGGTATATGCTTCAATCGCCACCTGGGCTGGGTATGCCAAGGGCCTCGTCTCGTTCCGCCCACTCGAGCAAAGGCTCGAGGGAGAACACCGCTTCGTCGATTCCTTCGTGCAGGTCCCCGACGGCGGCGACCCGAGCGGGGACCGTCGCGATAGTGAGGTCCCGCGGGCTCACATCGTCGACCTCGTCCCAGGTGATCGGCGTCGAAACGGTGGCTTCGGGGACGCCACGCAGCGAGTAGGCACTGGCGATGGTGTGATCACGGGCGTTTTGGTTGTAGTCGACAAAGACCCTGTCGGTCGGCCGATCTTTCCTCCACCACGTGGTGGTCACGTCATTGGGGGCGCGGCGCTCGACCTCCTGGGCGAAGGCCAAAGCGGCGCGGCGCACGTCACCGAAGCCCCATTGCGGCTGAATACGAACATAGACGTGCAGTCCCGACCCTCCTGACGTCTTCGGCCAGCCAACCGCGCCGAGTTCATCGAGGATTTCTCGAGCGATATGGGCCACGCGCCGGACGGTGTCAAAACCACATTCCGGCATGGGGTCCAGATCGATCCGCCATTCATCGGGGCGTTCGGTGTCCGCCCGGCGCGAGTTCCACGGGTGAAACTCGATCGTCGACATCTGAACCGCCCAAATCACACTGGCCAGATCTGTCACACATAGCTCGTCGGCGTGCCGGCCGGACGGAAAGTCGACGCGGACGGTTTCGATCCAGGACGGAGCGCCGTGCGGCAATCGCTTCTGGTGCACCTTCTCGCCGCTGACTCCCTCCGGGAACCGGTGAAGCATGCAGGGCCGATCACGAAGTGCCCGCACAATCCCGTCGCCGACGTTCATGTAGTAGTGGGCCACGTCCAGCTTCGTCGCACCCAGAGCCGGGAAGTACACCCGGTCCGGGTTTGAGATCCGCACCGTACGGTCGCCGACCGACAACTCCACCGCCGGGGTCTTGCTGCTCGGACCAGCCATCGAAAGCAACCTACCTTGGGGCGCTCGCCGCCCAGGGGGCCGAGGCCGACGTGAGGGCCGGGAATCGTGCCGGCCTACAGACCTTGCTCGACCGCGAACGGGTGAGGTCGTTGGCGGGCCATCTTCGAGGCCCCGCGCGCGTACGAGCCGCTCATGGCCGCGGGCAAGGTCCCGAACGCAGGCCGCTCGGCGCACGCCATCTAGCCGGCGGCCCGCTCGCTGCGGTTTCGGCTGCACCGGGCCATCCGGCGGGAACTGCAGCCGTCAGCCGACGAGCTCGCGGTCGACGTTTCATGGTGTCGGGCCTCGCACACGCCGAGCGCCCGCGTTGACGTTTGCCGCTGCGCCCTATCCGCCTTGGTCTCGGTGGGTGTGCCGGGGCGGCAAGTACCCCCGGACGCAGTCGCAGGCACCACGTTGACTGTCGCTGGCACGTCGAGTTCCGAAGTTCCTTCCTCGACGCTAAGCCCATCGCCGATCACCAGAGCCATTCCAGCGACGACGATTCACGCGCCACCGGCAACGGTTCGTACGACCACGACGGTCCGAACGACTCCGCCAGTCAAGTCGACGACCACGACAACCTGGGCAGGCATTGTCAAAACTTCCCGACCTCGATCTCGCCCGCTTCGGGGCCGGGTTCCTGCTCGTCAGGCGCGCCTCGACAACGCCGCCAACGCCCGCCGGAGGCGGTTTTTGACCGGTCGAATCGAGGACGCCGGGCTTGGGTCTCGGTGATTGGCGAGGGACAGGCGGGCGTACTTTGCGACCTCGGGGGCGCTGTGACCCGACAATTCTTCCAGCACATTCTTGATCTTGGGTCCACTCGTGTAGCCCAGATGGATCGCCAACGTCGTCAGCGGTCGAGGACTGTTGTTGCAGGCAACCATGAGGCGGCGGGCGGCGGCTGCGGCATGGTCGTCGTCGACTTCGGCGAGTGACCCGATCAGTAACGCGGTCTCGAGCGCGACGTCGAACCGCGACCTCTGACCGGCCTCGACTACCAACAGGCACCGATCCACCGCCTCGGCCAGCTCCCGTGACACCGCTCCCGTGAGCGCATGATCAGCAGTCAGGCTGAATGCCACACCTTGGGCCACTTCGTACTGTCCGGCCAGCCCCAACAGCGCGCCGAGCGCATCCTGGCGATCCGCGTACAGATCCAGTCGGTCGAGTCGTCGACTGTTGGCAACCGCTTCGGCCAGCCCACTAAAACCAGAGTCGGCGACTGGTTCCCACTCCAGGTCTCGACTCTGGTGGACATCACGGGCCTCCCATGGCGCCGCCGCCGGGTCCCGAATCCAGGCCCTAAGAGTCTTGAAGCCCGTCGGATCACCCCATGACACCAGCATCTTGCAGGTGTAGAACTGCTCCTGGCTCGCGCCGTCGACCAGTAATCGCCGCAGCGCCGGGAGGCGTTTGTCGTCCGGGATTGGGAGGCCGGACTCGATCACCTGGTCGACTGCCCCGTTACGCCGCAGGAGCTCGAAGCCAGCGGCGTCCATCCGCCGCATGAACACCACGATCCGTGCGTCCGATTCGTCCCCCGATTTCGGGTCGTACTCCCCCGTCACAGGCTCGCCATGAACGTCGGTCAGGAGGAGGCGTCGCCCCTGGGCACTGAACCGGGAGTTCTCAGCTCGATTCCTTCGCAAATGCCACCGGCCCACCATCTGCATCAGGTGCCCCGAGCCGCCTGGCCCGGGCAGCAATTCGAAGGTGTCAAGCGCGGTCGAGACCAGCGACACCTGGGCGTCGTAGCGCTCCACCCCGGCGCTGTGAATCACCGTGTAGGACGTTTCACCAGCAGCGACACCGACCAGGCGAACTCGCCGCACGGCACCGCCCACCGTGGTATCGAACACGACCTCCTGGGCCGGCCGGCCATCCAAGGTCGTCGGGCGCTCCGTGATCGGAGGACCCTCGGCCAACGAGCCCCACATCGTGGCGACCTCTCCCGGCGTCAAGCCCGCCATGACCATCACGACCACGGCGTCGACGGTCGGGTCGTCCGCCCAATGGCCCGGAAGATGCGGCGCGTTGATGAGAAAGGCCATGGTGGCAGGGCCTTTGCCGCCATCGTCAACCTCTCGGGCCCATGATGTGGGAACGGTGATGGCCCACAGTCCATCGGGGTCCTCGTACCGTTCAGTGGCCACGTCCGGAACGATACGAGGATGAGATGGCCGCCGGTGGCGCCGAGGGTGTTGGCTACCTATTGGTGCGGTCGAGTCGGCTTGGGCCCAATGCCCAGGGACTCGAACCAGTGTCGCCAACTTGAGAGAGTGGCCTGAAGTCGGCGCCAGGTCCGGACCTCGACATGGACATCGACATCCGCCGCGTCGCAGACCGCGTCCAAAACCGCCGCTTCGTGGCCACTCTGGCCGAAGTCGAGCATTGTCCGGAGCGCTCGCGTAGGTGGGCAGCTCCCGCCGCGAGTTGAAGCTACCGGGAAATCCGTTTTACGGCTTGTTGCAACAGCCGAAGTGCCGCTCGCAGTGAAGACGGTCCACCCGGTCGGCGCGAGGATCACATTCGAGACGTGGAAGAAGCCGAGCATTCCAATCCAACCCGAACAGCGGGCGGACAGACAGCCTGTGCCACGTTTCGGTCCGGCTCGAAAGGGACGCAAGGGAGTCCACATGAGATCGAGAGTCACGACCGCTGTTGGGCCAATCGTGTTCGCCATCACGACGATTGCCATGCTCCGTATTGCGTCCACCACTGCGCCTTTTCCCCCCGCCGCGGCGACCACCCGAGCGGGCGCCGTGATTGCTCCGGCGGGTGGGTCGATCTGTGTGTTGAGGACCATCCCGGCCGGTTGCGCTCGCGTATCCGCGGCCGATGGATGTATGTCGAGGTCGGGAATGGGCCTGCTGGCGGCCTACACGGGACGGAGCGAGCGGGGAGTCCGTGTGAACCGCGCAGGTTGGTAGCGCTCCGCAGGAGCGAGGCGGCCGCCACCCGAGACCCGGTGTGATGCCTCTAGGACTCGGGCACGGTGGCGCCGCGATGGCTCGCAACTGGGATCTCGATCAACAGGCAGGTGCCTGCGCCGGCAGGACTGGTGACCTCGAGCCGGCCGCCGACTGCCTCGATCCGATCGGCCAACCCGACGAGGCCCGTTCCCTCACTGGGGTCGGCTCCTCCGACTCCGTCGTCGCGGATGGACATCTGCAACGTCGCGTGGGCCATATCGACTTCGATGTTCACCACGGACGCGTGCGCGTGTTTCGCGGCATTGGTCAGCGCCTCGGACACCGCGTAATACGCCGCCACCTCGACGTGAGTCGGCAGCCGCCGCAGGGCACCCAGATTGAGCTCGACGGCGACTGCCGAGCGACGCGCCAAAGTCTTGATCGCTGGTCCCAGGCCCGCCTTGGCGAGGATGGCCGGGTGAATCCCCCGCGAGATCTCCCTAAGGTCCTCTACGACCCCGGCGAGGCCCCGTTCCGCCCGCGCCAGATGGGCCTGTAGCTCTGACATGTCTAACGGCTGTGTGGCCTCCGCCGCTCGGAGATCCAGCATCAGCGACACGAGCCGCTGCTGGGTGCCATCGTGCAGATCGCGCTCGATCCGCCGGCGTGCCTCGTCAGCGGCAGCGACAATCCGGGCTCGCGAGGCCATCAGTTCGGCCCGGCTCTCGGCATTTGCAATCGCCATTGCCACGAGTTCGGTGAAGGAGGCCAAGCGCGCCTCGGTGTCCGGTGGCAGCGGCTGGTCAAGACTGGAGCCGGCGCCCATCATGCCCCAGAGGCGCCCCTCGACGACGATAGGCGTCGCGACCGCCGAACGAAGGCCTGTGTCTCGGGCAGTGACGCTCAGGGGACCGGAGGCCTCGGCGTAGCTGCTGATCCGGGCGGGAAGGCCCGTCTCGAACACGAGCGTGCCGAGGTTCGATCCCCCAAGGGGCCATCGGCTGCCAACAGGGAAACGCACCCCTCCGCTTCCCCAAGTCGCGACGAACGTCTGCGTACCGTCGGACTCGTAGCGGCACAGGTTCGCCAGATCCACGGGAAGGAGCATCCCCACCTCCTGGATGACCGCCGCGAACACCTCCTCGGGTGGCGATCGGCGTGCCACGAGCGTCGCCACCCGGCGCAGCGCCGCCTGCTCCTCAGCCAAGTGGGCGAGTTCGGCGCGGCTCTCGGCGTTCGCGATCGCCGTCGCCAGCAACTCGGTAAACGAGGCGAGGCGCGCCTCGGTGTCGGCTGGGAGCGGCTGGTCCACCGGTGAGTAGGTGGCCATCACCCCCCAGACTCGGCCGTCGACAATGACCGGCGTCCCAACAGCTGAGCCGATTGCGTTCTCCCGGGCTGTGACACCGAGCGGCCCGGAGGCATCGACGTAGCTGTCGATCCGGGCCGGTCGGCCCGTGTCGAACACAAGCGTGTTGATATTTTTCCCCCCCAGACTCCATCGGCGGCCCACCGGAATGTCATCGCCTCTCCTCCCGGCGCCGGCCACGATGGTCACAAAACCATTGGATTCGTAGCGGCCAAGACCGGCATACATCACAGAGAAAAGTTGCGCGACCTCGTCGGTGACAGCCGCGAACACCTCCTCCGCAGGCACCCCACGCGCCACCAGGGTCGCCAGCCGCCGCAACGCCGCCTGCTCCTCGGCCAGCCGGGCAAGCCCGGCACGGCTCTCGGTATTCGCGATCGCGCTCGATAGGAGTTCGGTAAACGCGCCGAGCTGCGCCTCGGTATCCGCCGGCATCGGCTCGTCCAGTGACGAACCGACGATCATTGCGCCCCACAGACGGCCCTCGACGACGATCGGCGTCCCGACTGATAGGCGGACGCCCCGCTCGCGGGCGGCGGCCGCGACCGGGCCGGAGGCATCCGGATAGCTCTCGATCCGGGCCGGAAGACCGGTCCGGGCGACGGCGGTGCTGACGTTTTCCCCCCCGAGCATCAATCGGGTGCCAACGGGCAAAGCGCCCACCTGACCAGAAGCGGCGACGAAGGTGATCGTGTCGTCGGACTCATAGCGGCCCAGGTGCGCATACTCGACGGAAAGAATCCGCCCGACCTCCTCAGTGACCGCGGCAAACACCTCCTCCGAAGGCACCCCACGCGCCACCAGCGTCGCGATCCGGCGCAGCGCCGATTGCTCCTCGGCCAGCAGGCGCGCCTCCTCACCGTTCAACGGCGTTCCCTTCCCGCCCGGGTGGGCACACCGGCGCGCAAACGATCCCGAACCACCGTCACCGCGTCATCAAGCATTGCCCCGTCGCCGGCCGGCCGGCAGGGCAAGCCTCGTGCCCAGTGGGCTGGCGGCGGCCAGAAAGGCGAACGCGCTCGCCAACCTCGCGGGCGGTCCCCTGAATCTGGTCGGTAGCCGTGAGGGTGCACTACGGCGATTCAATCCCTCCAAGGGCAACTTGACAAGGAGGTTCAGTGTTTCTCCGACCAGCGTCAACTCGGTCGTTCGGACGAGCGGTGTCTCCGGGGTCGAGCGCGGGCCACTGGCCGCCACGATGCGTCGGATCGGTACCTCCCGCCCCCTGCCGTCTCCTCGACGGCAGCATGAGGTCGAGGCGATGGCGATGACGAGCTGCTCGGGCCGATGGCGGCAACCCCTAAACCGTCTGCCGAGCCGGGCCAACCGATCGAAGGCTAAGCTAAGACTTGGGTCGTCTCGGCGAAGGTGACGTGGAATCTCGTTTGGGCTGGCCGGCAGTGCTACCGCTCCTGGGCGTGGCCGAAATACATGAGCTCCCAGATCGCATCGTCGTTGTATGTCTCGATCAACTCCGCGCCGCGATGCCGTGAAACCTGGATGTCGCCGACGAATCGCAGGTAGGCACCGTCGAAATGCGCCACCTTCGCGGCAACACGTTTGACGCCTTTGATGCTGTCGATCATCCGCACGGCCGAGAGGTCGTGGCGGCGGGTGAATGAGATCACGTACCTGTCCTCGCCGTCCCGGTACATGTAACGCGTGGTCGTGGCAACGGGTTTGCCGGTCGCAGTGTCTGTGTACACGCCTTCGCGCTCGAAGGTGACCTTGGCTGGGTCGTCGCCCACCAGAACCTTTTCCCGCGCCAGCATGAAAATCGGAAGCGGCTCGTATCCGTATCGTTTCGAAGCGGTGATGTACGACGCGATCACCGAGTACGGTCCGGCTTGACCGCGGGCCCAGTACCAGTCGTGGACCACCTTCATCAGTCCGACGTTTCCCCAGTTGTGGTCGTGGTAACCGACGCCCGTTGCCTCGTGCTGCTCGCTGTTGACCGAGTAGGTGATGGCCACCGTGCCCTGAGGAACTGAGGGGAGCCAGGCGAACTCCAGCGACCGGTCAGAACCGAACTGCAGGTACCCGGTCGCGGGGCGCCACGGGGGAACCTCACCTGTCAGCGTGATATCGACGGAGATCTCCTCCGCCGTCGCTGTAATTCGATAGTTATGGAGATCGCCAGAGAATCGGTTCTCACCAAGATGTACATCGGCGTGGTCTTTCGCCGCCGACCAGGCACTGGCGGGATAGCGGATCAGCTTTTCGAAATGGCGTCCGTCAAGAAGATCGAGGTCGAGTCGCAGGAGCGGCGACAATGGCTTCTGTGGCTCCGCGATGTCCTTGTTCATGAATGCGACCACGAGTTTGGCCCCGTCGTCGAGGTGGGCGTCGAAATACCACCACTCATAGGTGCCCGGCGAGTTGTCGGTGCGCGCCCCGTCTTCCCATGGGGCGATGGATGTGGGCGAAAGCCCCAGCCGCTCGTAGTCCGCGGGCGAGTCGGCGATCACTGCCTGCTTCGGGGTCATGCGCTACTCCTTCCTCAGGACTCGGTACCGATCGGCCACCGCCTGCTGCTTGAGCGCCTCGTCGGTGCCATCCCAGTCGCCGTTCACACTCCGACTGCGGCGCGTCCGGTTTCCCAGGCGGTAGTCGGCGCGGGACCTGGCAGGGGCCTGGCTTCCACCAGCGCTGCATCGACCCGTCCAGCCGGCGGACCTCCTGGCAGCCGTGTTCTCGAGCCTCCTCGGCTTGTTGCACCGACGCCCCCGACGGCGAGGACAGCGGCGACGGCGGCCGCGGCGGCGGTCACCAGCACTGCTGATCGGTCGGGGGCGACCGAGGACCCTGACGTCGCCCCGGTTCCGATGATGGCGGCGGCCGCTGCCACTCCTAGGGCGGCGCCGACTTGGCGGCTCATGTTGACGAGCCCTCCAGCCAAGCCCTGCTCATCGTCGCTGACGCCCTGTGTCGCCGCCACGGTTGCGCCGAAGGCGCCGGTCGCGGTGCCATAGCCAATGAGCATGAAACTCGCCAGGAGAAGTAGGTAGCTCCGTCGTCCGAGCGCCAGCCCAAGTAGGAGCAGCCCACCGGCGGCGGAGGTGGCGGACGCGACCAGGAGATCCTTCAGGCCTACGTGCCGGACGATGCGAGCTCCCCAGGTGGCACCGAGGAAGCCAACGATCCCCTGCGGCGCCATGGCAAGGCCAGTCAGGAGTGGCGAGTAGTGAAGCACCAGTTGGAAGTAGAGGGGGATTACGAGCAGTTCGGCCGCCGTCCACGCTCCGATCATGACGGTGTACAGATTGGCCGTGCGGAGCGAACGCCGACGCAGAATGCCGAGTCGAACGAGCGGGGCGGGGTGGCGCTGCTCGGTGACCACGAACGCGCCCGTGAGGGTGAGCGTCGCGAGCAACGCCCCGACCGTCTGCCACGACAGCCAGCCGCTCACCGGCCCCGCCGAGATCGCGTAGACGGCGGCGGCGACACCGCCGGTCACGAGCAGCGCGCCCTCGACATCGAGCCGGCGGCGCCCGGTGACCGGGGCAGGAGCAGGTAGGACGATGGGCGTGAGCAGCGCCGCCGCCAGGCCGATGGGCACGTTCACCCAGAGCACCGCCCGCCAATCGAAGAACTGCAGGAGGACCCCGCCGAGGACGAGACCCGCCACAAAGCCGATCGACGCGGTGGCGCCGTAAAAGCCCAGGGCCCGGGTGCGTCGCGGCCCCTCGGGCGTGCTCGTCGTGATGAGCGAGAGGGCGGCGGGTGCCACGATGGCGGCGCCTACGCCCTGGAGGGCCCGGGCCGCAACGAGCATGGGCAGATTCCCGGCGAGGCCGCCGGTCAGGGAGGCCACCGAGAACACCACCAGGCCAACAGCGAACATTCGCCGCCGGCCCCACAGGTCACCCACGCGGCCGCCGAGGACGAGCAGGCCGCCGAAGGTAATGGCATAGGCCGTGATCACCCATTGGACAGCTGTCGCGTCGACGTGCAACGCCCGCTCGATGTCGGCCAATGCCACGTTCACGATGCTGAAGTCCAAGACGACCATGAACGCCGCCGTCAGGATCAAAGCGAGGGCGGCGCCAGGCCGACGGATCACGGGTACTGTCATGACCCGGCTCGATCCGCCTCGACCTTCGAGGGCACGGCTGGCAGCCCATTCACCGGAGCGATCATCGGACGCCCGCGCTCCGTCGAGGGCATGTCGTCGCCGAGACCGAGACGGGCGGCACTCACATCCAAGTCGCCAACACCCTGTTCCACCAACACCCGCCACCGGTCGGCAATCGCGAGGGCGACCGGGGCGGGGCGGGAGCCGACCGACGCCCGCATCAACTCCAGGTCCTTGAGTGCCCATCCAAGGGCGAATTCCGCCCGGTCGTCGGCCGTTTGCATCTTGGTCAGCTTGGCCAGGGCAAGGGGTGAGGCGACCGCGTTGCCGTCGACAGCGTCGGCCAGCGCGCCAGGTGCAATGCCCAAGCTTGTCGCCAGGGCGGCCGATTCTGCCGCCGCCTCCACTTCAAACGCCAGCCAGGTGTTGAGCACCAGCTTCATCCGGCTGCCCGTGCCGGCCGGTCCGAGCCACATCGTCCTCCTCCCGATAGCGTCGAAGACCGGGCTCACGGGGCCGACTGCCGATTCTGGACCGGAGGCGAGCACTAACAGTTGACCTGACTCGGCCGGGCCGCGGCTCCCAGAAACGGGCGCATCGACAAAGGCCACGTCGGGTCGTCGAGCCCGGACCACTATGTCGAGTTGTTCGGTCGCCTCGACACCGATGGTGCCCATCTGCACCCAGACGGCCCGCGGCGCCAAGGCATCGACGACCTGCCGTCCGATCATGACCTCGCTCGTCGCATCGGCGGTGGGAAGAAGAGTCAACACCACGGTCGCCACCGCCACCGCGTCCCTCGGGTCGTCGAACACTGTGGCACCGAGCTCGGCGAGGGCGGCTGCCGCACGCGGGTCGCGGGCCCACACATTCACGGTCATGCCGGTGGTCAAGAGGCGCCGGGCGATGGCCGAGCCCATGGTGCCTGTGCCGATAACAGTGACAGACGCCACACCGGGCGATGCACCAAAGGTCGTTTGGGTGTCGGGGTACATGGTCTCTCCTCTCAGCGTGTCTCTCGCCGGTATTCCGGGTCGAACCTGGCCAATTCGAAGTCGACAGCGATCGACGGCCGGTCGTCGAGGTAACGGGCCCAGGCCAGAAGGTCCTCCTGGGCGGATTGGTACAAGTCGGGCGGGTAGGTCAAGCCCTGCGCACAGGCGATGATCGCGATGGCGTGGCTGGCAAGGTCAAGGAAGTCCGACGTCCAGCGGAGGCTGTCGGAAGGCGTGCGAGCCGAGCGATCAGCCCCAAGGAACTGGTTGATGTCCATACCGTTAGAAGATCATTCACCGAACGATCAGCCAATGCAGGTAGCCGGAATTCACGACTCCTGTTGGCCTGTGTCCGGACGTCTTGCTGTCCACCAGCATCGCGACGCCCGGAAGGTCCCCCGCCGTGACCGGCGGTTGGTGGAATCGCGCGATTCCGGTTAGCTGCAATGCGAACACCGCGACCGACGGGCACGCTGGATCATCCATGATGCGCCGCGCCCTGCTTGTTGACGACAATGCCGAGTTCCTCGCGACAGCTCGGCGCTTGTTGGAACGGCAGGGAATCGCGGTTGTCGGCGTGGCTTCGACTGGCGCGGAGGCACTCCGCCGCGCCGTCCAGCACAACCCTGATGTCATTCTCGTCGATGTCGACCTAGGAGAAGAGAGCGGCTTCGATGTGGCCGAGAGTCTGGGCACGACATCGGCCAGGCGATGGCCGGTAATACTTGTATCCGTCTACCCGGAACAAGACCTCGAGGACCTTCTGGAGGCCAGCTCGGCCATCGGTTTCGTCTCGAAGTCGCAGCTGTCTGCTCAAGCCATCATCGATCTGCTTGATGACGGCGATCGTGACCTACCGCCACCGAACTAGCGGCACCGCGACGACAGCAGGGGCGGCGCATGCGTGCGCGTCGATCAACAACCGTATGCCGACCCCGGCCGGGTGACCTACCCGGAGCGCCTTGCTACCGGGCTTCGAGGAATCGGAGCACCGCAAGCACTCGTCGATGATCTGACTCGCTCTCCGGAAGGTCGAGCTTCATGAGGATGCTGCGGACGTGCTTCTCGACAGTGCCCTCGGAGACAAAGATCTGACGAGCGATCCCGGCATTCGATGCCCCCCCGGCCATCAGGGCAAGCACCTCGCGCTCACGCGGTGACAGATCGTCCAGGGGATCGCGCCGACGGCGAGCCATGACCAGCTCCTGGACCAACGACGGGTCCACCACCGCGGCACCGGCCACGATCCGCTTGATGGTTTCAATGAACACGCCAATGTCGGTCACCCGGCTCTTCAACAAGTAGCCGATGCGCTCCCCCCCGGCCAACAACTCCATCGCCTCGTCCAGCTCGACATGGGCCGACAGAACGAGAATCGCCGTGCTCGGAAGCTCCGCCCGAATCACCCGTGCAGCCTCGAGGCCCTCGGTAGCGTGACCCGGCGGCATTCGGATGTCGATGATGACCGCATCCGGCTCGGTCGAACGGACCTGCGCGAGCACCTCGGCCCCGTCGCCCGCCTGGCCAACTACCTCGAACCCGGAACGTTCGAGCAGGCTGGCGAGGCCTTCTCGCAGCAAGACATCATCGTCGGCGAGCACGACCCGGCAGAGGGGTGGCGGGTGCGATCCCGAATCGGCTGTCGCTGTCGGTGGCGCCACCGCATGATTATTGACCAGTTGCCATCGACGCGCGTACGGCTGACGCCTAACCGCCCGCGGGATGGAACAACGCGTCGACAGGCTGCAGATGAAGCTCTTCATCCATCATCGTGGCCAAGCACGTCTCGCGGTCGGAGACGATCGTGTCTACGACCTGATCGAGCAGGTCGCCTATGAAACCCTTTTGCGCCGTATATGTCTGTGATCTCCTCACGCTGCCGCAGCCTTCGTCGAGATCTCCGTCGCGAGCAAAGAGGCTGACCATAAATTCTCGTCACCGACGCCGAATTCCCTCTCTGCGGATAGTCTCAGCGGCCGCCGTATTCGGTCGATACTCCCTGCACGACAATCAGCTTGAGCTGGATGGGACCACGGAGCGAAACAGCGACATGGGTCGAGCGATCGACCTGCACGTCGCTGGAAGTGTGACGGTCAACCCCGAGCGATGAAGAACCAACATCGCTCGGCAGCGCGGTCGATTCTGATCGAGCCGCCCCCAGGAGTCGCCGCGATCATCCGGCTGGTGGACGCCGCGATGACTTCGGCATCCGGCCCCCCGAAAGAGTGCCTTTGGACCTTGACGTCTACGCAGCCCCAACGGGATTCGAACCCGTGTCGCCACCTTGAGAGGGTGGGCAGAACTCCGCACCAGGCGGCCGAGCAGCGGTTTCACCGCGAACGGCGACGTGCTCGGCGTCTGCTGGTGAGACCGGGCGAAAGTCCGTTGGCAGGACGTTGGCAAGGCAGACTCCGCAGGCGGGAATCGCGCGCCATCGATTGGCTTGGTCCAAGTACCAACGTCGGGGTGCAGCACCAATGTCGCACGCACGTGGGAGCTGGTCGGCGTCGTGACCGCAGGTTTGAGGACCCGCCGTCCACAAGTTTTGAGGGCTGACGGTCCACAGGCATGTCCTCATACACTCAGGACTCGCAATGTCGAGGGCGAGACTCCCCACATCTGACGAGCACCTGGGAGCGCGAAACTGCGTTGTGAGCCCGTCGGCCCGGCGCGCACGGTGGCTGTCACATGCCTCCGGTATGATACGAACGTATGTTCGAGATCGAGGCCGGATGAGTTCGGCTCTGGGAGGATGGTGAGTCATGGCCAAGGACGACGAGGCAAAGCTCGCCGAGCTGATGCTCTATGTCGCGCACAAAACGCAGTCGGACCGTCGTGGCGGCGCAGTCAAGCTCAACAAGTATCTCTACTTCGCAGACTTCGCGGCGGTCCGACGCCTGGGTCGCCCGATCACGGGCGTCGACTATCAGAAGCTGACGCACGGACCTGCCCCCCGACGCCTCCTACCGGTACGGGATGCGCTCGTCGCAGATGGCTCCGCCCGTCTTGAGCGTCGGCAGGACGCGTTCGGGTACGAGCACACAAACCTGATCCCGCTCCGGGACGCAAACCTATCCCGCTTCTCCGCCGACGAGATCAGGATCATCAATGAGGTCGTTGAGGAACTCCTCCCACTCAACGGTTCGCAGGTGAGTGATCTCTCGCATCGCGAAGCCGGATGGGTAATGGTCAACGTTGGGGACACGATCCCCTACGAACTCGCGCTCGTTGCACCACCCGAGGAGATCGAGGTCACTGCCGCGATGGCGAGCCGAGCGTCCTACCTGATCGAACAGTATGCCGATCACATGGCGTAATGCCAAGGCGTCAAGTTCGGCGTTCTGGGCGGTTCGTCGACGAAGCAAGAGCGATGTTCCCAGTCGGCGGCAGCGCAGACGGCCGACCGTCGTTCGCTCTGTTCACGGACGGACCCTGCAAGGCTGCTTCGACGGCGTTCTCCCTCAACTTCGAGGGCCAACGAGAGGCGATCGAGGGCGTCGGTGCCGTCCGCCTGGTTCTTACACCCCCCACACCGTTCTTCGGTCCACTCATCTTCTATGGCGTGTTTCTCGATGATGACACGATCGAACTTGCCAGCATCACCGGCGATCCTGACTACTGGCAAAGGATAGACAAGGACCCCGAGTAGGTTCGTGATCCGACGTCCTCGCTCGAAAGCCGGGACCGTGATGCGGTAGGCGTAATTCGCTGGAGATCCGAGCGAGCGGAACGAAGCGTTCGGACCGGGGCCGTCCGTCCCAAGGCTCAGACGGCCTCATCCCATCGTCGGCGTAGCGCTGGGACCCGGTTCCAACCGACCTTGCCGCCGCCGACTCGACACTGGTTTTGGCCAAGTCGGTTGGCAAGACTTCGGGGTGCGACGCGCCATCCACGCCAAATGGTGCCCATGACGAGCACGTTATCGGCAGCCCCAACGGGATTCGAACCCGTGTCGCCACCTTGAGAGGGTGGTGTCCTAGGCCTCTAGACGATGGGGCCAGAGGTTGCGACGCAAGATCCTACATCCGACCCCTATCCCACCTGGTCCAGGGTCATACTGGTCCTTGGTGAGCCTCCCCCTCTTCCGTTTCCCAGGCGTTCGTGGTGCGCATGGACTCGCCTCCGCCGCCGCCTGACGAAGCGGCCGCGGCGCCCAAGGGGACTCTGCCGAGGGGGCGGAAGACCCTCACCGCCGTTGCGCTCACCGTCGTCGCGCTGCTGACGCTGGTCGCGGCGCCCGGCATCAGCCGGGCCAAGGACGCGCCCGACGGTGCGACCGGTACCGGAAGAGCCACCCAGGACCGGGCCAACGACCCCACCGACGCGTGCCCGTGGCTGGACAACCAGACCCCGATCGCGACCCGGGTGGACAAGCTCATCCACGCCATGACCCCGCTCGAGGAGGCCACCCTCCTGCACCTCCAGCAGGTCAACCTCGCCGTCCCCTACGAGGGCTTCACGCCGGCCATGCCCTCGCTCTGCATCCCACAGATCACCGAACAAGACGGCGCCGCCGGGGTCGCGTCGGGCTTCATGAAGACCGTCCTCAACGACTTCCCCGGCGTGACCCAACTCCCGGCGCCCATCGCCGATGCCGCCGCTTTCGACCCGGGCCTGGCCCGGCAGTACGGCGACGTCATCGGCTCTGAGGACGCCACCAAGGGAATCGGGTTGGCCCTGTCGCCCACCATCAACATCGACCGGTCGCCCCTGTGGGGCCGGTCGTACGAAACCCTCGGCGAGGACCCCTACCTGACCGCCACGCTGGCAACGCCGCTGGTGCAGGGCATCCAGGCCAACCGCGTGGTGTCGGTCCTCAAGCACTTCGCGGTGTACAACCAGGAGCTCAACCGGGGCACGAGCCTCGACAACTCCGTCGTGTCCGATCGGGCCCTCCACGAGATCTACCTGCCGGCCTTCTCCGCCGCCACGCAGGCGGGAAATGCCGGGGCCGTCATGTGCTCCTACAACCTGATCAACGGCGTCCCGGCCTGCCAGAACGCCGCCCTCCTCGACGGCATCCTCCGGGGCCAGTGGCACTTCGACGGCTTCGTGCGCTCGGACTGCGGCTCGGTGTACGACCAGCCCGCCGCCATGGCCGTCGGTGTGTCGCAGGTGAAGTGCACCCACCTCTACGCCCCCCAGGCGCTGGCCGCGGCCGTAGGAAGCGGGCAACTGGCCCGCTCCGAGCTCGACGCCCTGGCGCGGCCCCTCCTCACCGTCTTGTTCCAGTACGACCTGATCGCCAACCCCCACCCGCTGGACCCCGACCGGGTCGCGACCACCCCGGCGCACCGAGCGGTCGCCCAGCGCACGAACGCCGAGGGGTCGGTACTGCTGAAGAACGACGCCAAGGTCCTGCCGCTCGACCTGCGCCACATCTCCTCGGTGGCGCTGATCGGCCCGGGCGGGGGCACGCCGATGCCGGCCGGTCATGGCGCCATGCACGTCAAGGCGAGCGACCCGGTGACCGCCGAGGCGGCGCTGCGCTCGGTGCTCGGTCCGCGCCTTCGCTACTACGACGGCGCCGACACCCACACGGCGGCCGCCGTCGCCCGGGGCGCGGGCGCTGCGATCGTGGTGGTGCACGACACCGAGGCGGAGCTCCACGACCGCACCAGCCTGGCCCTACCTGGCAACCAGGACGCCCTCGTGGCCGCGGTCGCAGCGGCCAACCCGAAAACGATCGTGGTGCTCGAGACCGGATCGGCGGTGCTGATGCCCTGGCTCGGTGCCGTGCCTTCGGTGCTCGAGACGTGGTACCCGGGCGAGACGGCCGGTCCGGCGCTGGTGGACCTGCTGAGCGGCAAGGTCAACCCCAGCGGCAAGCTGCCGGTCACCTTCCCCACATCGGCAACCCCCGCCACCATGCCCAACGCCACCGCCGCGACCTTCGGCGGCACCGACGGCCAGGTCAGCTACGCCGATGACATCGATGTCGGGTACCGCTGGTACCAGGTCAACCGGGTGCCAGCCCAGTTCGACTTCGGCTACGGGCTGTCGTACACCCGCTTCCGTTTCTCGGGCATGCAGGCGAAGGCCACCTCGGGTGGCGGCGTCACCGTTCAGGCCACGGTGACCAACGTGGGTCCGGTGCGCGGGACCGACGTGGTCCAGTGCTATCTCGGCTATCCCGCCCAGTCCGGCGAAGCGCCCCGGCAACTCCGGGCCTTCACCCGCGTCGACCTGGCACCCAAGCAGTCGAAGACGGTCAAGTTCACCTTGGGCCCGAACGCCCTGTCGACGTGGGACACGGGCAGGGGCA
>JAUTXN010000364.1 GCA_030838045.1 Acidimicrobiaceae bacterium | reverse complement strand
GACTGGATGTCTGCCAGCCGTTCCGGGAGGTGCGCCAGCAGCTCGTCGCGGCCCCCGAACTCCAACCCGGTGCGGGCCCGGCCGAGCATGCGGCGCGCCTCGTCGTCGAGTCCCGTCCGACCCGACCGGGGATCCAGCTCCGCCAGGCACCGCTCCGCAGTGGACAACGCGTGGAACAGCGACCGGGGAAACAACCGGTCCAGCAGCAGGAACTCCGCCGCCAACGAGGCATCGACCGCCTGCTGGTACGTGCGCAGGTACGCCTCGTGCGCCGAGCAGCACCGCAGCGTCGTGATCCAACCGGCGGTGCCCCAGCCCTCGCGATGCCGGGCCGACAGCAGCCGCGTCGTCATGTCCACCCGCTCGATACTGCGCCCGAGCACGAGGAACCGCCACCCGTCGTCGCGGCTCATGGTCGAGTCGGCCAGGCCCGCCAAGATCGCGGAACGCTCCTTGATCCAGTCGAAGAAGGTGTGGGGGCTGTATCCGTCGGCCACCTCGCGCGCCTCGGGCAAGGCGTTGTACGTGGCGTTCAGGCACCGCCAGGTCTCGGCGGACACTGCCTCGCGGGCACCGCGCGCGTTCTCCCAGGCGGCGGTGATGGCGCCCACGATCGATCCCCCGTACGTCGGGTCGTACGCCAGCAGCCGGGTGACGCTGTCGGCGTCGAGGCGCATCCCGTCCGCCCGATGCGCCACGCCCATGACCTCGAGCAGCGCCCGGCAGGCGGCCGCCTCGTCGACCTCGGGATCTTCGAGGAGCAGGTGGTAATGCACATCCAATATGCGTGCCGTGTCCTCGGCCCGTTCCACGTACCGGCCGAACCAGTACAGCGACTCCGCTATGCGGCTCAACATGGCGAAACTCGCGACCCGGTTGCGTTTTCCCCCGACTGCTGTTGCTGTTGCTGCTGCTGGGCCGAGTGAGGCGCCATCGGGCCGAGCTCGGGGGGCGGGTTGGCGCCCGCGATCGGCGGCAGGGGGGCCGCGGGCCCGGCGTACAGCACTTCCTGGCGCAGCTCGGTGTCGGTCAGGACCCACGTGTCCTTGGAGCCCCCGCCCTGACTGGAGTTGACCACGAAGCTGCCCGCGGGCAGGGCCACCCGGGTCAGGCCCCCCGGCACGACCCAGACGTCGTCGCCGGTGTTGATGGCGAAGGGCCGCAGGTCGATGTGGCGCGGCGCCATCCCTTCGGCGCACTGGGTGGGGCTGGTCGAGAGCTGGACCACCTCCTGGGCAATCCACCCGCGCGGGTTGGCCTGGATCACCGGACCGAGCGCCGCCAACACCTCGTCGCTGGCCTGGGGACCGATGACGAGGCCCTTGCCGCCCGAGCCGTCCACCGGCTTCAGCACCAACTGGTCCAGGCGCCCGAGCACCTCGGCCATGACGTCGGGGTCCTCCAGGCGGTAGGTGGGAACGTTGGCCAGCACCGCCTTCTCGTCCAGGTAGTACCGGATCAGGTCGGGAACATAGGGATAGATCGCCTTGTCGTCCGCCAGCCCGTTGCCGACCGCGTTGGCGATGGTCACGTTGCCCGCCCGGGCCGCGTTGAGCAGGCCCGGGCACCCGAGGACCGAGTCGGGCCGGAACTGCAGCGGATCGAGGAAGTCGTCGTCCACCCGCCGGTACAGCACGTCGATGCGGCGCTCGCCCTCGGTGGTGC
The DNA here is from genome assembly GCA_030838045.1 of Acidimicrobiaceae bacterium. GTDB lineage: Bacteria > Actinomycetota > Acidimicrobiia > Acidimicrobiales > Palsa-688 > JALYXV01. Next base: position 905 of record JAUTXN010000364.1, on the reverse strand, counting down.
GCATGTACAAGACGCTGTCGAGGCACACCAGGTCCCGTCCCTCGACCAGCTCGACCCCCATCTGGCGGGCGAGGAACGAGTGCTCGAAGTACGCCGAGTTGTACACGCCGGGCGTGAGCAACACCACGACGGGGTCGTCGGCCGTGGGTGGCGCCGAGGCCCGCAACGCCTCCAGCAGCATGGCCGGGTACCCCGCCACGGGCCGCACCCGGTGGCTCACGAACAGCTCGGGGAAGACATGCGTCATGGCCCGGCGGTTCTCGATCACGTAGGAGATGCCCGACGGGGTGCGGACGTTGTCCTCCAGCACGACGTACTGCCCGGCGCCGTCTCGCACCAGGTCGATCCCCGCGACATGGACCCGGACGCCGTTGGCCGGCTCGATCCCCGCCGCCTCCCGGTGGAAATGGGTGGCGCTGGTCACCAGCCGGCGGCTGATCACGCCGTCGTTGAGGACCTCGCCGACGCCGTAGACGTCATCGAGGAACGCCTCCAGCGCCTTGACCCGCTGGCGGACGCCCCGCTCGATGACCGCCCACTCCTGGGCCGGGATGACCCGCGGGACCAGGTCGAGGGGAAACGGCCGTTCCTCGCCCGACAGCGAGAAGGTGATGCCCTGATCGCGAAATGCCTGGTCACGGGCCCGGCAGCGCATCTCGAAGTCCGCCGGCGACAGGGTCTGGAGGACGCCGAACAGCCCCTGATAGTGCTCCCGCGGCTCGCCCGGGTCGGCGAACATCTCGTCCCAGGCGGTACCCAGGTCGTAACGATCGAGGATGTCGCCCACTCAGGACAGCACAGCAGCCAGGTGTTTCCGACGTGTTGCCGGGTGTTGAACGGTCGCGCACATACGTCCTGGTGGGCAGGATACTGCGGGGAAAAGCCTCGCCGTTCCCGGCGCGCCC
>JAUTXN010000297.1 GCA_030838045.1 Acidimicrobiaceae bacterium | reverse complement strand
TTCCGGTCGCGGCTCGTGCTTCGTCCTCGGTGTACCCGTACACGAGGCCGGTCGTGGTCGACAACACGGGCCCGGTCTTCATTCGGACCGGCGCGGTCCATCTGGTCTGGCAACCCGACCCGTCGGGCAGGACGTCGATTCGGGCGACGCCGGGTGCCATCTGGTTGATGTTGTTGGCCGCTCCGCCGTCGGTGGGGCTGGTCAACGCAGGTGGGGCGTTGTACCCGTTGACCACGATCACGCTGTTGGTGTCGGTTGGCGAGTCGCCCGATGAGTAGCCGATGGGGGCGGAGTTGACGGCGCTGGCGCCGGGGGAGAACAGCGCGACCGTGCAGACGAGGCGGGGGTCACTGGCCGGCGCGGTACCGGCCGCGCCGCCCGACGAGGGGGCGGTGGTGGACGTGCTGGTCCCAGCCGGGTTCGTCGAGCCGGGCGCCGTCGAGCCGGTCGGCCCTGTCGAGCTGGTCGGCCCTGTCGAGCTGGTCGGCCCCGTCGCGCCTGACCCTCGAGAGCTCGCGCCAGCCAACGGTCCCCTGAGGAAGATGACGAGGTGCGATTGCCCGTCGGCATTGTCGGTCAGCGCCAAGTACTGATCACCCAGCAGTACCACCGGCGCCCCGGTGCCCCGGATCGTGGCCCCGGGCTTGGCGGCACTCCCGGCGTCATACGACTCCCGCCACACGGTCTCGATCTGGCCGGTCGTGGCTGTCAGGTCGTAAACCATGCCCTGGGCCCCCGCCTTGTCGGCGCTTCCGGCGGGCGCCGTGGCCACGTAGACGTCTCGTTGGTCCACCGCGAAGGCGGTCTCGACCCGCTGGTCGGCCAGTGCGATCGTCACCACCTGGTCGTCAGAAGTCACGAAACCGACGACGGTGTCAGTCGCCGGTCCGCCCGACGCCGAGCCCGAGCCCGACGCAGAGCCCGAGCCCGAGCCCGAGCCCGACGCCGAACCAGAGCCCGACCCCGCGTCCGGGCCCGATGGAGCGACGCCCCCCGACGTGAACCACACGTTGCCGCTGGCGTCGACGACCGAGCCCAGCAGACCCTGGCTCTCGCCCAGGTGCCCGTTCAGGTCGATATCGCGCACCACCCGAAACTGCCCGCCCGCGCTGTCGGGCCGGCTCACCACGAATACGTGACGTTGCCGGGTGGTCACGATGACCCGGTCGGCGTCGTCCACTATCGCCGAGGCGAGGTTCAGGTCCTGCCCCGGGGGCAGCCAGCGAGCTTGGACGGCCAAGGTCGACGCGTCGACTGCTGCCAGGCAGCTCTTGTCCAACCCCGGGGCGAGCTCGATCTGGCAGCCCGCGGTCAGGTCGCCCCGCCGGCCCCACAGCAGCGGCGCCTGGATCGCCACGGCGGCGCTACCGGTGACCGGCGCCCGTCCGAGAGGCGCAGGACCGTCGACCACGCCGGTGTTGCCGCCGTCCACCCGGGTGGTCGCCAGCCGCGGTGCCAGGTCGACCTGGGGGGACAGCGGCGCTGGAAACGTGCTCTGGCCGACGAACAGGGGGGCATCGACCGCCGACTGGGCGTCGGGTATGGCGGGCGGCCCGCTCACGGCCGGGGGGGCGGGAAGGGCCGGGGTGCTCTGGCAGGCCGCGATGAGGACCGCCATTGCCCCCGGGATCAACGCTGCGACGAGCCGCCGAGCCACGGTCACGGCCGACTGCCAGGCGCACTCATCCAGTTGGGGCACGGTAGACGGGTACTCCTCCCGACGCCAGCCGCGGTCAGGGAGCGCCGCTCGCCTCGGCCGGCTGACGGGCACGGATCGTGATCGTCGTCCACGCGCCCAGGTGAATGCGGTCTCCGTCCGCCAAGGCGACCGCGATGTTGGCCATGAGCGGCGTGGTGTCGTCGTTCAGGGTCGTGCCATTGGTGGAGCCCGGATCGACCACGGAGTAGGAGCCGCTGGGCTGTTCGAGGAGAATGCAATGGAGATGCGAGATGGCCCCGTCCTCGGGGGCCCCGGAGAGATCCACTTCGGGCTGGACGCCGCGCGAATTGCTGCGGCGTCCGATGCGGATCTCGTTTCCCGCCAGCAGGAATGTCCGCGCCGGGCAGTGGATGGGAAAAGGGACCCCTTCCGGGGCGACCCGTTCGTAGTACTCACGGTCGGCTGTGGCGATCGCTTCCCAGGCCGGGGTGCTGGTCGCGCCGGAAGCGGCGGCCAGCACGGGGCCCGCCTGCCCCGGCGCCGGAGCCGGGTTGTTGTAGTCGTAACCGCACTCCTCGCAGAAGCGGTCCTGGCCGACCCGAGGCGTCTGGCACACCGGGCAAAGTTCATCGCCGGTTCCGGCTCCCACGCCCGCGCCCGCACCGGCTCCCGTGCCGCTGGTGGGGTCGGCGGCGGTGCCAGTCGCCGGAGCCGGGCCTCCGGTCGGATCGAGCGACGTCTTCGGGTCGGGCCGGCCTGCCGGAGCCGCGGTGGCGGGCGGAGTCGGCACTCCCTCGATCCGGGCGCCGCACTGGTCGCAGTAGTCGGAGGTCTCGGATTGATGCCCATTCGGGCAGGTGAAACTCATGGTGCAGTCTTTGTCACTCGGACCGTCTTGGTCGAGCGCGTGTCGAGGGCCATCTCGTCCGCGTCCTCGACCCGGGACTTGAGTCGTACTGTGCCGCTCGCTGCGTCCTCGACGTCGACCACCTTGGAGAGCAACTTGGTCGTGGCTTCGTTGCCGCTCGCCGCCGCCAGTTGGGCCGCCCGGCCCAGTTTCACCGTTGCCGTGGCGTCGTCGCCTGCCTTGCGGGCCTCGAGTCCCTCCTGGATGACCTGGGCCAACTCCGCCTGACCGGTGTAATGCGCCACCGCCCGGTTGATCCTGGTCGACAGCTGCGCATCGTCGGTCCAGATGGCTTTGACCAGCGCTTGTGAGACCACTTGGTCGTCGACCACCAGGCTGACCCTGGCCGCCAACATCTCGTCGCCCACTGCCCCTGGTCTCACCGTCACGCACACGTGATAGTCACGAGACTCGTCGCCCCAAGCGCCGGTCGGATAGTCGCTGACCCGGTCGTTCACCGGCACCCGCTTGTCGGTCAGTTCGGCGATCGTCGGTGCCACCTGTTTGACGAACGACACCGTTGCCGTCTGGGGGGTCCAGACCCGCAATGCCACGTCCGCGGTGGCCTTGCCCATGGCGTGCTCCACCATGGCGGCGAAGTCGGCGGTCAGCTCGGCTGGGTCGGCGACGATGTCGACCGAACCCAAAAGGGCCGATGCCACCTTTCGCAGTTCGCTCACGACCCAGTCGGTCCCGACACCGCGGCAGTCACATTGAAACCGTCCCTGGCAGGCGGCGAGGGTCGCGTCCAGCTCGTCGACCGTCTCGCTCTCGTCCTTGCCATCGGTGAGCAGGATCGCATGGTTGAGGGAGGGCGGGAGCGTGGCGAACAGCTCGTTGGCGAGGGCCAGCCAGGCGCCGATGGCGGTGCCTCCTTGGGCCTGCAAGCCCGCAACCGCCTGTTTGGCCTCCTCCCGGGACTCCGCCGATGACGGACTCATGGTGCCCGGCGCCGGATAGATCTGGTGGGCCAGCTTGGTCCCTGCGATGATCGCGAACCAGACGCCGTCGCGGATGCAGTCGATGGCGGCTGAGGTGGCCTGCTGGGCTGCCCGCATCTTGGTCGCCGGGTAATTCATGGACCCGGAGATGTCGACGATGATGATCTCTGCGGCGGTGGTGGGCTGCGCGGTTCCGCCGCCGCCTGCGGCCGTCACGGTCACAACCGCGTTGACCTCCGAGGCTCCTTCGGCCAGGTACTCGTTCTGGTAGGTCTCGGCAGTGAAGGTGGTCACGGCATTCCTTTCTGCTCGGCGTCCTGCTCGGCGGCCTGCTCGGTGCTCTCTTGGGCGTCCTGCTCGGTGTCTTGAATGGGCGTCGGTTCATTGCGGGGGACCGGCAGGTCGATGATCACGACGGTGATGTTGTCATGACCGCCGGCGGTGAGGGCGAAGCTGGTGAGGGACCGGGCCAACTCGATGGGTGTCGCGTCAGGTGGTTGGCTGTCCAACAGCTTGGCCATGTCCTCGGTGCTGGAGGCGTAGTTCCACAGCCCGTCGGAGCACAGGATGAGCCGGCCGGGCAGGGCGGGTGTCATGGTGATGACTCGGGCATCGATGGCGGGCGCGTCCGCGCCGATCCATCGGGTGATGGCGTGGGAGCGGGGGTCGGCCTCCGCCTCACCCTCGGTCATGCGACCGGTCTCGACCTGGGCTTCGGCCCAGGAGTCGTCCACGGTCAACTTGCGGATTCCATCGGCGGGGTCGGGCCCGAGCCAGTACGCCCGGCTGTCACCCACCCAGCCCACGGCGATCTGGCCCAAACGGCAGGCCGCCGAGACGAGAGTGCACGCCGGGCTGGCCATCTGTTCGGTGGGAGTCCACGGCAGCGCCATGACGGCGCGGTTGGCGGCGTCCGCCGCATGAACCGTCGCGTCAGCCAGGGATCCGGCCCCGCCGACGACCGCGGCCAAGACGGTTGCGGCCGCGATGGCGGCCGATTCGGAGGCGTCCTCGGCCCGGACCGACGAGGAGACGCCGTCGCAGACCACCGCCACCACGCCGTAGTCGGCTGCCGGTCCCGCCAGCTCCAGGTGGAACGCATCCTCGTTGCGGGGATGCTGACGGCCCCGGTCGGTCACGCCGGCGGCCCAACCGAGGTCGAGCTCGAGGTGGTCGCGAGGCCCCGGCTGGAGCAGGCCGCAGACGGTGCAGTACCCGTCGACGTCGATGGCCTCGGGTGGCGCGCCGCAGCGTACGCAGGGCGCTGTTCGTCCGGACGGACCTGCTGGGGCGGTGGGCGTGGAATGGCTCTGCGGGGCCCCGGCCCAGGCCTCCTCGGGGCCGGCCGAACCCGCCCCTCGGACCGGTTCACCGGCACTGACACCCAAGGCCTTCGCATCCTCGGTGAGCGGGGTACCGCACACCTCGCAGAACTGGTCGCCCGGTTCGACGGGGGCACCGCACACGGGGCAGTTCGAGACGGTTGCCGCGCCGGTCACCAGAGTGTCCTCGGGCGTACCTGATTGGCCTGGTCGATCAGGGTGATCCGGTCCTCCGGCGTCGCCGACAGCCGAGCGAGCGCCCGGTAGGCTCGTTCGAGGCCCAGGCGCAGGCGCACCTCGGTCACCGGCTCGCCCAGCAGGGTGACGGAGGGGTCGGGGTGTATGCGGCCCGTGCGCAGCAGCTGGAGGGCGGCCTCGTACAGCTCCCGAGTCAGGCTGGCCCGCTGCTCACCGGTCAGCTTCAGGTGAGCCACCGTCGCCTCGGCCCGACCGAGGTCCGACAGCTCCGGCGCCGTCGTGCCGTCCACCTCGATCAGCGCCCGGGCGGCTGACAACTGAGCGTCGAGGTAGGAGCTGGAACCCTCGGGCACCCGGTTGTAAGCCTCGACCGCACCGACTCGGTCGCCGCCCGCGAGGCGGCACCGGGCCAGCCCGAACGACGCGGTGGTGAAGCCGGCGTCGGTCCGGGACACCGCGTCGTACCACGGCAGGGCCCGCTCCGGCGCGCCGCCCAACTCGGCCGTCACCGCCAGGGCCAACTTGGGCGCCAGCTCGCCCGGCAGGTTCCCGTACACCCAGTCGAACGCCGCCCACGCCCCGGCGGTATCGCCCTGGTCGATCGCCGAGAGCCCACGCGTCCACCACACCCGCCAGTCGCCCGGATCGTCCGCCTGAAGGCGGCCCAGGATCTCCTCGGCCGCTGCGTGCTGGCCGATGTCGATCAGGGATCGGGCCAACCGGAAGTCGATCTCGACGCTCTTGATGGGCGCCTCCTGCAGCAGCTCGATCTGCTCACTGGACTCGGCGGCCGCCAGGGTCGCCAGGTACCCGGCCGCGGGATCGTCGGCCGCCACGACCAACGCCGGCAGGAGCCGCCAGTCGGCGCTGTCGGGCCGGGCTCGCAGGTCGGTCGTGAAGAATCCGCTGAGGGCCGGCCGGGGGATGCCGGTGTTGGTCGCGACCACCTCGCGCAGCACACCGAGCAGCTGTTCGGCCATCTCCTCGGCCGTCTGGAAACGGGCACCGGGGTCGGGGGCGGTGCCCTTCAGGAGGAACCGGTAGAGGGAGTCGAACCGGGTGAACAGGGCGACGTCGTCGGGGCGGGGGAGAGCCGCGACGTACTCGCGCTGGTAACCCTTGAAGTCGATGCTCAGGGCGGCGAGGGTGCGGGCCACGGTGTACAGGTCCGACGAGACCGACGGGCCGGCGTCGGCGATCTCGGGCGCCTGGTAGCCGACCGTGCCGTACACCGCGCTGGTCTCGTCGTCGATGCGACGCACCCCGCCCAGGTCGATCAGCTTGAGGGACTCCTCGCTCTGGATGACATTGTCGGGTTTGAAGTCGCAGTACAACAGGTCCAGCCGGTGCAAGTAGCCGAGTGCCGGGAGGATCTCGAGGATGTAGGCGATTGCCTGTTCAGGGGGAAGCGGGTCGACCTTGCCCGCAGCCGATCGCCGTTCCTTCAGCAGATCCTTCAGGGACGCCCCGCCGACGTACTCCATCACGATGTAGCCGGAACCCTTGTGCTGGACGAAGTTGAAGATCTTGACGATGTTCGGGTGCTCGACCTGGGCCAGGAAGCGCCGCTCGGCCAGCGCCGCGATCATGGCGTCGTCGTCCCCCGCGTCCAGCAGGCCCTTGAGCACCACCCAGCGGTCCGAGACGTTGTGGTCTCGGGCCAGGTAGATCCAGCCCAGCCCGCCGTGGGCCAGGCAGCCCATCACCTCGTACTGGCCGGCTACGAGGTCGCCTCGCACCAGCTTGGGAGAGAACGAAAAGGCGTGCCCGCAGTTGCGGCAGAAACCCTCGGGACGGCCCTTCACGCCGCTTCGGCCCCGACCCACCGGCTCGCCGCAATGGGCGCAGAACCGCTTGTCCTCGGGCACCTCCGGCACGGCCATGAGGGCGGTCGAGGGGTCCCGGTAGGGGACAGGCGGTACCTCGACGAGTCCCTGGCCCAGGTGGCTGCGTCCCGAGCCCCGGGTCCGGCCGGAACCGCTCCGGGAGGTACCGGTACGACCACTGGCCGCCGTTCGACTCGACGCCGCCGCGGACCTAGAGGACATGGCCGACGTGGCCGGCGGGGCGGCGGTGGCCGGTCGCGATTGCGGCGCGCTCGCTGCCGCACCCGACCCGGCGGCCGCAGGCGGCGTGGACCCGGCGACGGGTGCCAGACCGCACACGTTGCAGTACCCGTCCTCGATCGTCCCGGTGCAACCGGGCCGTTGGCATTTCACGTCGTCACCTCTCGAGATGCGGGCCCGGTCAGGGCCTGTTGGTACCGCCGGAGGAGTTGCTCCGCCTTTTCCAGGTCGGTCGGGGCGGTGAACAACGCATCCTGGGCCCGGGCGTAGAGCCCCGCGACGGCCGGGTCCTCGAGGAGTCCCAGCCGGTAGGCCTTGGCCCGGTAGGCGTCCAGTCGGCCCCGCAGTTCGTTGCGGGTCGCGACCGGGGCCTCGTTGGCCGCCAAGGCGCGCTGCGCTTCGTCGAGGGCGTCGCGGCACCGGGTGGTCCACTGAACGAGCAGGTTGCCTGCGGCCCGCCAGTCCCCTTGGGCGGACATGCCCGAGACCCGGGCCAGCTCCGCCTCGACGGTGTCGGCGACCGGACGGGGATCGATCACGGACGGGTTGGCGATCTTGCTCAGGGCGTCGGCCCGGGCGTCGGCCGCGGCCGCGGTGGTGGCCCGCAGGTCGGCCATGAGGGCCCGGGCCTCGCCCACCCGGATGGCCAGGTTGTCACGGAGCTGCACGAGGCGGCGCAAGTCGTCGGTGGCCGCCCCGACCGTCCCGGCGATCGCTTCCGCGGTGTCGGCGGACGCTGCCAACGGGTCGGACATGACCGCCCGCTGCAGCTGATCAAGTTGCGCCTGGGCCCGGTCCAGTTCGGGACGGTGGAGCTCCCCGACGGCCTCGGCCAGGCGTCGAGCCTCGGCCAGCTGGTCCGCCAGGGGAAGGAGTCGAGCGTCGAGGGTGCTCCATCGCCGGCTGCACTCCGAGATCACCGCCACGACCCGGTCGAACGCGGTCCGCATCCGTTCGAGTAGCTGCGGGGGCGTGCACCGGATCGTCGTCTCCGCCGGTCCGAACAGGCCGCGCTCGGCCAGCGGGATATCGGCGGTCGACAGCTCGATGGAGGGTCCGTTGACGAGCCAGTCCAGCTGCGTCAACGGTGCAGGGTCGAGCCGGGGCTTCGTGCCGCGAAGCTCGACGGCCTTCTCCAGCAGGTCGTTCAGCTGGGTGAACCATTGCCAGAGGTACGTGAGATCACCCCGTGCCTCGGCCCACCGCTCCTGGGTCGTCCCGCCGAGCGGTGCCTGGTCGAGTCGGGTCCGCCCAGCATCGGTCTCCAGGTCGACCAGGTTGGTCGACATCACCGCGACCGTCTCGCGGAGGCGAGCCAGGTTGCGATCGATTTCGCCGACGTCCACGGCTCAGTCCCGGTAGGTCGCGGTTGGCGGCGCGGGCGCCGGTGCGGGCGTCAGCCACCGGTTCCAGATAGCCGTCCAGGTGCCGTCGGCCCGTATGCGTTCGAGGACGCTGTTGACGAAGCGCACGAACTCAGGATGGTCCAACTTCATCGCCATGCCGTAGGGCTCCTGGGTGAACTTGTCCCCGACGATCTGGGTGTGCGGATCTTGGGCCTTCAGGCCCGCCAGGATCGTGTCGTCGGTTGAGACGGCGTCGATGGTGCCCGATTGCAAGGCGACCAGGCAATCGGTCCAGTCGGTCACGGCAACCGGTATTGCCGGCGCGGACGCGTGGGTCTTGTTGACATCCTCGACATTGGCGATCGACGTGGACCCGGCCGCGGCGCACGTTCGTTTGCCTCCGAGGTCAGCGCTCGACTTGATGGTCGAATCGTCCCGGACCAGGATCCGCTGCCCGGCGTTGAAGTAGACGCTGGAGAAGCTCACCTGCGTGTCTCGGGCGCAGTTGATCGTCATGGTGTCGGCCACGATGTCGACGGTGCCGTTTTGCACGAAAGGGATGCGCTGAGCCGAGCTGATGGCGGTGAACTGGAGATGGGTCGTCTGGTTCTTGCCGTCGTCGCCGAAGATGGCCTTGGCGACCTGGCGGAGCATGTCGATGTCGAAACCCTCGATCTGCCCCGATGCCGGATTGAGGTAGCCGAACAGGAGCGTGTTCTGGTCCACCCCGACGATGAGTCGACCCCGCTGTTGGATGACCGACATGTAGGAGCCGCCCGGCAGCGCGCCCGGGCCCGGAAGTGGGCCCTGCGGTCGAAGGCTGGCGGTCGGGTTGGTGCAGTTGGGCGCCGTCGTCGGGGGGCTCGGCGCCTCGGTCGTCGTCGTCGCCTTCACCGACAACGCCCGGAGAGCGTCGCGGCTGGCTGTGCTCGTGGTCGAGCAGGCCGCGACTGCGGTCAGGCCAATGACGAGAGCAAGACTTCCGAGGCGCCGCCTCATCGGTACTCGTTGATCCGCTGCTCGATGCCGAGGAACGCCAACAACGCCGCCAGCACCAGCAGACCGATGACACCCAGGCTGAGCCGAGCCAGGTCGTGGGTCGCGGCCACCGCCTTGGTGCCGAAGACGGTCTGCGCCTGATTGATGCGGGTGTTGAGGGCGTCGCTGAGCTCGGTGGCGGCCAGGAGTTGCTCGCCTCGGCTGCTGCCCGTGGCCAGCTCGACCGCGGTGGCGAACTGGTTGCCGTTCTCTGCTTTCAGGACCATGTCATGGGCCTTCAGGTAGCTGGCGTACAGGCTGCCGGGACCCGCCAGCGGCACGAGGCCGTCGCCCCCGACCGCCTGCGCTCGGTCGAGGAGCCCCGATGACCCGTCGGCCGGCCCCAACTCCGCCGTGACCGCGTCGAAGTCGGCGAGGTACTGACTTCCACTTCCCCGAGCCACGAGGGCCAGGTTCTCATCCACTTGCGCCCGGGAGAGAAGGATTCGGGCGCTCGACAGCAGTTGCACCGGATCGGACCCCTTGGCCTGGGCTTCCTTGAGGCGATTGCCGGAGAATGAGAAGGCAACGACACTCCACCCGACGAGGACGATGGTCAAGATCGACGCCACGACCAGGAGCGGGTTCATCACCCGGTTGGTGCGCCGGGCGACGAAGAGCTGGGTGCCGGCCAGGACCAGCAGGGCCACAGCGGCGGCGAGAACCATTCCGATTGGGTCGAGGGCGGAGCGACCCGAGTTGTACGCCCGATCGAGACGACCCGCCTCCACCTGGTACAGCTGCCCAGCGGCGGGGAGAACCTCGGTTTGCATGAGCGAGGAGGCCTCCCTGAGGTAGGCCGCGCCCACGGGGTAGCCGAGCCGGTTGTTCGCTCGGGCCGACTCGATGAGGCCGCTGTAGGTGGGCAGGTCTTTGGTGATCACTGCGATGGCGTCGGCGGCCTCGTTCGACGTGCCCGCCTGCCCCGCCACCCTGGCCAGTTCCTTGGTCGCGGTGGCCAGGTCATTCACGTAGACCTGCCGGCGTTGCGGTGGCTCCAACGTGGTCAGGAAGGTGTTGGTCGCAGTGGCGTCGGCGTCGGCCAGCGACGAGTAGATGACCTCGGCGCCGACCAGGAGTCCGCCCTGGCGGCTCACGGCCGTGGTGGCCCTCTGACGGGCCCGCAGCGCGCCGGTGCCGACGATGGCCAGGACCAGCAACCCGACGAGGATCGCTCCGGCGGCCAGGCGCAAGCGGCCCGGGGTAGTCGTCATCCGGCTGCCCCACCGGGCCGCGGCCCGCTCCCAGGTGACGACTCGACGGGCTAAGGGAGGACTGGCGCTTTGCACCCTGTGCTTTCCGCCGCCCACGTTTTCACGTCGTAACCCTCCCGCTCGCGAGCGGCCCAACGGTACCAGCCGCCCGTGGCCAGCCGAGGGGCGGCGACGAGGTCCATCCTTTTGATTCGACAAACCCACATTGGATGTGGGGTGTGGCGACGGAAAACCGCGGCCGGGCCTTTTTTGTCGACAAACCCACATTGGATGTGGGGTGTGGCGCAGGAAAATCAAGAGCGGGGCGACTCACCCGAGCGATGAGAGGCCAGGGTGGGCGGCGTCGGCCACCAGCTTGGTGTCGTCGGTCGTCGTGCCCGCCAGGTAGTGGTTCAAGAAGTCGACGCTCACCGCCTCGACGACCGCCTGCCATGGCGAACCCCCCGAGAACGGGGCCAGGTGGGAGCCCCCGAGGAGGGTCAGGAGGAACCGAGGCGGAGCCGCCCCGTCGTACACCGCCCGGCTACGTCCTGGAGGGTTGATCGTGTCGTGGTCGCCCTGCATGACGAGAAGGGGCGGGTTCGGGAGCCGATTGGGCACGACCGGTTGGCCGGCCATGGCGATGACCGCCCTGATGGTCGGGGTCGCCGGCTGGGCGACCGCCAGGGCGACTTCTGCGCCGTCGGAATGGCCGGCCACCGCGAGCTTGTCCGCCTCGATCGAGACCGTGACGGCTGCAGCCGGCCCGGCTGGGTCCAGCAATGACGCGACGACGAAGCGTACGTCGGCCGGTTCGTTGCTCAGATCGCCCTCGTCCACCGCCGCCCCGGCGACCGCCGGGTCGGCCAGCGGGAACGACGGGGAGGCCACGACGTACCCCCGGGACGCCCAGTACCGGCAGAGACTGGCGTAGGTGCCGGGACCCACCCGGTACCCGGGTGCGAACACCACCAGCGGCCACCGATGCGCCCCGGCGACCGCCGGCGACCACACGACCGTGGTGAGCGCCCGGCTGGCCGACACCTTGGCCCCGCGGCTGACCGTCGGTCGTGACCCGTCGACGAGAGCGACTGTGGTCATGGCCACCGGGTACGGAGGGGGAGGAAGCGGGGCGGTCGTGGGAGGCGCAGTCGAAGGTGGTGCAGTTGTGGGGGAGGGCGACGCCGTCGTGGTCGGGATCACCCGACTGGCCGAGGGCGGCCGTGAAGTGGCGGACTGGCATCCGAGCAGCAAAGCCGTCGCCGAGGCCAATGCGGCTCTCACGATGGACGGGCGAGAGGGCGTAGAGCGACCGTAGCCGGGCGTTGAATCGGTCCGGGTACCCTTCGGGCCGTGGACGTGCTCGTGATCGTTGGTCCTGACCCGGCGCCCCCCCGCCTGTTGGCCCGGGCCAACCACCACCTCGTCGTGGACGGAGGCACGGTCGCGCCGGGGACGATCGCCGACCTCCGGGCCCACATTCCTCATGCCGTCGGCGTGGTGGGCGCGATCCCCGAGGCACTCCAGGTGGCCAGGGCGCTGCACCGCGCGGGGCTGCCGGTCACCTTCTACACCGACGAGACGGTCACCGCTGACGCCGGCGTCGAGGTGGACCCGATCTCCGACCGAGGCCCGGCCATGGACGTGGCCGACTCGCTGGTCGACCTGTTCGGCCACACGCCCCTGGTACGCCTCGATCGCCTGGGTCGTGACCTGTCGTGCCACCTGCTGGCCAAACTCGAGTACCTGAACCCGGGCGGCAGCGTCAAGGACCGCCCGGCGCTGGCGATGATCGAGGCGGCCGAAGCGGCGGGGCTGCTCAAGCCGGGCGGAACGATCGTGGAGCCGACGTCGGGCAACACCGGCGTGGGCCTGGCCCTCGTCGCGTCCCGCCGGCGCTACCGGTGCATCTTCACCATGCCCGACAAGATCGCCACCGAGAAGGTGCAGCTGCTGCGGGCCTTCGGGGCCGACGTCATCGTCTGCCCGACCGCCGTGGATCCCGACCATCCCGACTCGTACTACTCGGTCGCCCGCCGGGTCACCGAGGCGACCCCCGGCGCCTTCCAGCCCGACCAGTACCACAACCCCAACAACCCGGCTTCTCACCAGGCGTCCACCGGTCCCGAGATCTGGGAACAGACCGCCGGTCGGATCACCCATTTCGTGGCCGGCATCGGAACGGGTGGCACCATCTCCGGCGTCGGCCGGGCCCTGAAGGAGCGCAACCCGGCCATCCAGATCATCGGCGCCGATCCCGAGGGATCGGTGTACTCCGGCGGCCAGGGCCGGCCGTACCTGGTCGAGGGCATCGGCGAGGATTTCTGGCCCCCGACGTATGACCCGTCGGTCGTCGACCAGGTCGTGATGGTCAGCGACCGCGACTCGTTCCTCACCGCACGACGCCTGACCCGGGAGGAAGGGGTCCTCGCGGGCGGATCCTGTGGCACCGCGGCGTGGGCCGCCCTGTCCGTCGGGCGCAGCCTCGGCCCCGAGGCGGTGGTGGTGGTGTTGCTGCCCGACTCGGGACGCGGGTACCTGTCGAAGGTCTACAACGACCAGTGGTTGGCCGATCATGGGTTCCTCCGGGCGGGCGGCGAAACGGTCTCCGAGGTCATGACCCGCAAGGGCCAGGTGCCCCAGATCCCACCGCTCGTGCACGCCCACCCCGACGAGACGGTCCGGGCCACCATCGCGTTGCTGAAGGAGTTCGGGGTATCGCAGATGCCGGTGGTCAAAGCCGAGCCGCCGCTGTCCCTGGCCGAGGTGGTGGGCTCGGTCAGCGACCGGTCGCTCCTGGAGCGGGCCTTCCACGACCCGTCGGTCGTGGACCGCCCGGTCGGCGAGGTCATGGACCGGCCACTTCCGACCATCGGCATGGGCGAGACGATCGACGAGGCGGCCGCCCGGCTGCAGAGCAGCCAGGCGGTCGTGGTGCTCGACAGTGGGCATCCCGTCGGCATCCTGACCCGGTCCGACCTACTCGAGTTCCTGGCATCGGGCCGGCCCGGCATCGACACTTGACCACTCCCGACGGCCCCGAGACCAGCGACCCCGGCGACCCCCCCGACACCGGCGACGGCAGCGACCCCCGCGACACCAGCGATACCGGCTCCGACGGCGGAGCCGAATTCGGCTTCGAGACCCTGGCGATCCATGCCGGCCAGGATCCCGACCCGACCACGGGGGCGGTGGTCACGCCGATCTACCAGACGTCGACCTACGCCCAGGAGGCGGTCGGCAAACATCAGGGCTACGAGTACAGCCGCACCGCAAACCCGACCCGCACCGCGCTGCAGCAGTGCCTGGCAGCCCTCGAGGGTGCCGACCACGGCCTGGCGTTCGCCAGCGGCCTGGCCGCCGAACACGCGGTGCTCCACCTGCTGGAACCGAACGACCACATCCTGATTCCCCACGACGCCTACGGGGGCACGTACCGCCTGGTCGCCCGGGTCCAGGGCCCGCGCGGTCTGGAGTTCACCCCCGTCGACCTGAGCGACCTCGACGCCGTGGCCGCGGCCTGGCGGCCCGAGACCCGGTTGGTCTGGGTGGAGACGCCGACCAACCCTTTGCTCTCCATCGTGGACATCGAAGCGGTCGCCCGCTTCGCCCACGAGCGAGGGGCGCTGGTCGTGGTCGACAACACCTTCGCCACCCCCTACCTCCAGCGGCCGCTCGCCCTGGGCGCCGATGTGGTGGTGCACTCCAGCACCAAGTACCTGGGGGGGCACAGCGACGTGGTGGGTGGTCTGGTGGCGACCAAGGACCCGGGCGTGGCCGAACAACTGGCGTTCTTGCAGAACGCAGTCGGGGCGGTGCCCGGCCCGTTCGACTGCTTCCTCACGTTGCGGGGCATCAAGACGCTGGCGGTGCGCATGGACCGCCATTGCGCCACTGCGGCCGCAGTGGTCGAACTTCTCGGCAACCATCCCAAGGTGGACCGGGTGTTCTACCCCGGCCGGGCCGACCACCCGGGCCACGAGGTGGCGGCCCGCCAGATGCGGGGCTTCGGCGGGATGGTGAGTTTTACCGTGGCCGCAGGCGAGGATGCGGCCCTGGAGGTGGCCCGGTCGACGCGCCTGTGGACGCTGGCGGAGTCACTGGGCGCGGTCGAGTCCCTGATCGAACACCCCCACCGCATGACCCACGCATCGGTGGCCGACTCGCCACTGGCGGTCGATCCCGCGCTCCTGCGGTTGTCGGTCGGCCTGGAAACGGCGAACGACCTGCTCGGCGACCTCCGCCAGGCGCTCGACCGGGTGGGGTGAGACCAGCTCAGCCGAGTTTCTGGCGGGCGCCCATGTACCCGAGCGTCAGCGCGGCCACGACCAGCGTGACCATGAAGATGCTGAAGATCAGGTCGGCCTTGCGGGTCCGAAGCGCGTAGATACCGAGGATCTGGGCGGCGATCAGGCAGGCGGCAGCGGCGAGCAACAACGTCACCGCCCAGTGCGCGTCGGCTGCAGCATGGCCGCCGAGGTTACCCGCCGGTGCCCCGCCGAGCGCGCCACGCCGGTGTGGTCGCTCGCAGGGTGGGAGTCCAAACCGTCGCCGGGACAACGGTTTGCACTCCGGTCGGGCGGGCTGACACGTGCGTGTCGTTGCGACGGGTGAGCCGTCGCGGGGTCGGGGCTGCTCACGCCCGGGTCGAAGGGACCGGGACGCCCGTCGCGAGTCCCGGTCCCTTTTCCCCAGACTGCTTCTAGTAGCGGTACTGCTCGGTCTTGTACGGGCCGCCCAGGTCGATGCCGAGGTAGGCCGCCTGCTTCTCGCTGATGGGCGTCAGGTGGGCGTCGAGCTTGTCGAGGTGGAGGCGGGCGACCTTCTCGTCGAGGTGGCGGGGGAGGACGTACACCTTGGTCTCGTACGCGTCGCGCCGGGTGTACAGCTCCAGCTGGGCCAGGACCTGGTTGGTGAAGCTGAACGACATCACGAAGCTCGGGTGGCCGGTGGCGCAGCCCAGGTTGAGCAGCCGGCCCTCGGCCAGGATGATCACCGAGTGGCCGTCGGGGAAGTCGAACGCGTCCACCTGGGGCTTGATGTTGGTGCGCACGATGCCCGGCCAGCGCGACACGCCGGCCATGTCGATCTCGTTGTCGAAGTGGCCGATGTTGCCCACGATGGCGTTGTGCTTCATGTGGGACATGTGCTCGGCGGTGATGATGTCCCGGTTGCCGGTTGCGGTGATGAAGATGTCGCCGCTGTCGACCATCTCGTCGAGGGTGCGCACCTGGTAGCCCTCCATGGCCGCCTGCATGGCGCAGATGGGGTCGACCTCGGTGACCACCACCCGGGCCCCCTGGCCCTTGAGCGCCTGGGCGCAACCTTTGCCCACGTCGCCGTAGCCACAGACCACGCAGGTCTTGCCCGAGATCATCACGTCGGTGGCCCGGAAGATCCCGTCGATGAGGGAGTGGCGGATGCCGTAGAGGTTGTCGAACTTGGACTTGGTGACCGAGTCGTTGACATTGATGGCGGGGAAAAGGAGGGTTCCCGCTTCTTGGCGTTGGTACAGCCGGTGGACCCCGGTGGTCGTTTCCTCGGTCACTCCCTTGATGCCCTCGGCAATGCCGGTCCAGCGCTTGGGGTCCTCACGAAGCGTCCGGTTGAGCGTGGCGAGGATGATGCCGTACTCGTCGGAGTCCTCGGCGCCGAGCTCGGGAACAGTCCCGTCGCGCTCGCACTCCATGCCCAGGTGGATGAGGAGGGTGGCGTCGCCGCCGTCGTCGAGGATCATGTTGGGGCCCTCGCTGCCAGTCTCGTCGGCAGGCCAGCGCAACGCCTGCTCGGTGCACCACCAGTACTCCTCGAGGGTTTCCCCCTTCCAGGCGTACACCGGGATGCCTCGCACCGCGAGAGCGGCGGCGGCGTGGTCCTGGGTGGAGAAGATGTTGCACGAGGCCCAGCGGATCTCGGCGCCGAGGGCGATCAGGGTTTCGATCAGGACCGCGGTCTGGATGGTCATGTGCAGCGAACCGGTGATGCGGGCCCCGGCCAGCGGCTTGCTGTCGCCGTACTCGGCACGAAGCGCCATGAGGCCGGGCATTTCGACTTGCGCCAGGTCGATCTCCTTGCGACCGAAGTCGGCGAGGGAGAGGTCGGCGACCCGGAAGTCGGTCGTGCCTGGGGATTGCGTGGACGTGGTTGACATAGGGTTCTGACTCCTCGTGATGGGGGTAGAGGGCGCGTCCCGACAGCTCTCAAGGGGAACGATCTGGGATTCGCGCCGAGCTGGGGCCATCTGGCCCTTCCCATCTGGTCAGCTCAAACAGGCCCAGTGTAGAGGCGCCAGCCGCGGTCGGCGCGCCGCTGGGCTGCCTGAGTGGCACCCGCGGGTCGCCCGGTGTCGCCCGGTTTCGCCCGGGTGTCGTCCCCGAGTCGCCGGCCCGGCCGTCGGCTGGGCTGTCCGACTGGGCCGTCCGACTGGGCCGTCCTCGGCGTGTTCCCTAGGCTGTCGCCGTGATGCTCCAGCTACCGCAGTCACCGATGGCGCGACGGCGCCGGCTGCGAGCAATGGTGATCCTGACGGCGATGGTCCTGATCGCCATCTGGGTGGGATCGCGAGGTGGACCCAAGGCCAACACCGTCAATGCGTCCGAGACCACGCGGTCGACCAAGGCGTCGGCCTCGGCGGGGACCCCGGCGGCGCCCGCGACCTGCCTGGGGACCCCGTCGAGCTACGCCCCGGGGGTGCCGCCGAACAGCGACTGCCACAACATCTATGCCGCCGACGGCCCCAACCAGCTGTCGACGACGGTCGTGAACGACCCGCCCCGGGTCTATGTTCCCAACCTTCAGAGCAACAGCGTCACGGTCATCGACCAGGCCACCAACAAGGTGATCCAGACCATCCCGGTCGGCAAACAGCCCCAGCACGTGGTGCCGTCGTACGACCTGAAGACGCTCTGGGTGAACAACGACAAGGGCAACTCCCTCACCCCGATCGATCCGCAGACCGGGGCGGTCGGAGCGCCCGTCGCGGTCGACGACCCGTACAACTTGTACTTCACGCCCGACGGGACGCGTGCGGTCGTGATGGCCGAGGCGCTGAAGCGGATGGACTTCCGGGACCCGCACACCATGGCGTTGCTGCACACGGTGCAAGTGCCGTGCAGCGGGCTCAATCACATGGACTTCTCGCCCGACGGCCGGACCGCGGTGGCGGCGTGTGAGTTCGACGGGCAGCTGTTGTTGATCGACATGACCAACGGCCAGGAGAAGGTGCTGCAGCAGCTGAAGGTCGGGGGCATGCCCCAGGACGTGAAGCTGTCCCCGGACGGGACGGTGTACTACGTGGCGGACATGCAGGTGAACGGCGTGCACGTGATCGACGCAACGTCGTTTCGTGAGTTGGAGGTCATCAAGACCGGCAAGGGGGCGCACGGCCTGTACCCGAGTCGCGACGGGACCAAGTTGTACGTGTCGAACCGGGGTGAGGGCAGCATTTCGGTCATCGACTTCTCGAAGCGGAAGGTGGCCGCCACGTGGGTGCTCAACGGCGGCAAGGGCAGCCCCGACATGGGTGGGGTGTCGGCCGACGGGAAGATCCTCTGGCTCAGCGGTCGCTACGACAACGAGATGTATGCCATTGACACCGCGACTGGGAAGTTGATCACGTCCCCGATCAAGGTGGGACGGGAGCCCCATGGCGCGTGCGTCTGGCCCCAGCCCGGGCGTTACTCGATCGGCCACACCGGGGTGATGCGTTAGCGGGTGGCTGGCTGGCGGCGGCGGGCGTGGCGGGCAGCGGGCGTGGCGGGTGTTGGCAGGCGGCTGGGGGCGGCGGGCGTTGGCGGCAGTGGCTGGCGGTGCCGGTGTGGCGGGGTGGCGGCTGGCGGGTGCGTGGTGGCTGGCGGCGGGCGTTGGCGGCGGCAGGCGGTGGAGGGCGTGGCGGGTGGTGGCTGGCAGCGGCTGGCGGCGGCAGGTGGCGGCGTTGGGCGGCCCGCATTAGTCGGTGGCGGGGTTAGGGTCGGCGGATGGCGGACGAGCAGCAACGGCCGGTCGAGCGGGTCCTGGTCGTCACGGCCCATCCCGACGACGTCGACTTCGGGGCGGCGGGAACGGTCGCCATCTGGACCGATGAGGGCATCGAGGTGACGTACTGCATCGTCACCGACGGCGATGCCGGCGCCCGTGATCCTTCGGTGGACCGTTCGACGTTGCCGGCCATCCGGCGGGCGGAACAGGAGGCGGCCGCCAAGGAGGTCGGCGTCAGCGATCTGGTGTGGCTCGGCTATCCCGATGGCCGGCTGATGGCGACGATGGAGCTGCGTCGCGACATCGCCCGGGTCATCCGCCGGATCCGCCCCGATCGGGTCGTGAGCCATTGGCCGGAACGCAACTGGAAGAGCATCTTCGCCAGCCATCCTGACCACATGGCGGCGGGCGAGGCGACGATCTGCGCCGTGTATCCCGATTCGCGGAATCCCTTCTCGTTTCCCGAGTTGTTGGTCGAGGGCCTGGCGCCACACGTCGTGGATGAGATGTGGATCATGGGCCCGTCGATGCCCGACACCTTCGTCGACGTCACCGGTACGTTCGATCGCAAGGTGGCGGCGTTGCTCCGCCACGCCAGCCAGCTGGACCCGGCCAATGATGTGGCGGGTTTCATCCGGGCGTTCCTCGCCGCCAACGGCG
>JAUTXN010000202.1 GCA_030838045.1 Acidimicrobiaceae bacterium | reverse complement strand
CTGGCGCTCGCCGGGCTGCTCGTTGGCACCGGGGTGCTCTACCTGTGGGCCCTCGGGCGCTCGGGCTGGGCCAACACCTTCTATTCGGCTGCGGTGCAGGCGGGGACCAAGAGCTGGAAGGCGATGTTCTTCGGCTCCTCCGACAGCGCCAACTTCATCACGATCGACAAACCGCCGGCCGCACTTTGGGTCATGGACATCTCGGCCCGACTGTTCGGTGTCAACAGCTGGTCGATCCTGGTTCCCGAGGCGCTCGAAGGCGTGGCTGCGGTCGGGATCCTGTATGCCACGGTCCGGCGGTGGTTTGGCCCCCCGGCCGGGCTGCTCGCCGGAGCGGTGCTGGCCGTGACCCCGGTGGCGGCGCTGATGTTCCGCTTCAACAATCCCGATGCCCTCTTGGTGCTGCTGCTCACCGGCGCGGCGTATGCCATGGTGCGAGCCCTCGAAGCGGGCCGGACCCGATGGCTGGTACTGGCCAGCACGCTGGTCGGATTCGGGTTCCTCACCAAGATGCTCCAGGCGTTGCTGGTGGTCCCGGCATTCGCCTTGGTGTACCTGATCGCGGCGCCCAACCCCATCCGCCGGCGCATCGGCCAACTGCTGGTCGCGGGGGGCGCCCTGGTGGCGGCCAGCCTGTGGTGGGTCGTGGCGGTCGAACTGATTCCTGCCGGGAGCCGGCCCTACATCGGCGGATCGCAGGACAACAGCATCTGGAATCTCATGTTCGGCTACAACGGGTTCGGGCGGCTGACGGGCAACGAACCGGGCAGCGTGGGCGGCGGCGGCGGGGGCGTTGGGGCGACCGGCAGCCGCTGGGGCCTCACGGGGCTGTTCCGGATGTTCAACAGCGAGTTCGGCGGCCAGGCGTCGTGGTTGATCCCCGCGGCTCTGATCCTTCTTCTGGTGGGCCTGTTGGTGACGTGGCGGGCGCCCCTTGTCGATCGCACCCGGGCGGCGTTGCTGCTCTGGGGTGGGTGGCTGGGCGTGACCGCCGTCGTGTTCAGCTTCGGCCGGGGGATCATCCACCCCTACTACACCGTGGCCCTGGCGCCGGCGGTGGGTGCGCTGGTCGGCGTCGGGAGCGCGGCGCTGTGGGCTCGGCGTTCCGGCTGGATGGCGCGGGCAGGGTTGGCGTCGGCCCTGGGCGTTACCGCCATCTGGGCCTACGTGCTGCTGCGCCGCACTCCGACCTGGCACCCGTGGCTGGCGACGGTGGTGCTCATTGCCGGGCTGGCGCTGTCCGCGCTCCTGCTGGCGTGGGGCCACCTGCCGAGCCGGGTGAGCCTCGCGGTCGCCGTGGCCGCGGTCACCATTGGGTTGGCCGGGCCGGCGAGCTACACCCTCGCCACGGTGACAACGGCGCACGCCGGGGCCATTCCCTCGGCCGGACCCGCGGTCGCAGGCGGTTTTGGCGGCGGCCCTCCCGGCGGTTTCGCGGGTGGCGCGGGTGGGCCGGGCGGCGCGGGCGGGCGCTTCGCCGGCGGGAGCCCGGGTGGTGCGGCTGGGGGCCTGCTCAACGGAAGCAGCCCGACCGCGGCTCTGACCTCGTTGCTGAAGCAAGGAAGCGCCAACTACACCTGGGTCGCGGCAGCCGTCGGGTCCAACACTGCCGCGGGGTACCAGCTGGCCACGTCATCGCCGGTGATGGCGATCGGCGGGTTCAACGGAACGGACCCGTCACCGACGCTTGCCGAGTTCCAGCGTTACGTGGCCGAGGGCCAGATCCACTATTTCATCGGCGGCGGAAGAGGTGGAGGCGGCCTCGGTGGACCGAGTGGCGCGACCGGCGGCACCGCAAGCCAGATCTCAGCCTGGGTCACCAGCCACTTCTCCTCCCAGACCGTCGGCGGAGTCACCGTCTACGACCTGACCCAAGCGCCCACGGCGAGCTGACTCAGAGGTTCGCCGAACCAGGGAGCGAAGTAGCTGCTCCCAGCTCCACTTTCCCTCCCCAGTTGCCAGAGCCGCCGCCGCCGGGGAGCTCTGGCACATGTCAGTTCCAGAACTGAACGTCGTGCCAGACCCTCGAAAGCGCACCCGGCTTGGACTTCTTCGGTGGTGGCGTCGGCTTGGTGCCTCCAGAAGGAGGCACGATCACATACGCCTTCTCACCCGGCTTGACGAGGCCGTACTGCTCCCGGGCCAGGCGCTCGATCTCGGCGTCGGTCTGCAGCCGCTCGGCGGTGGCGGCCAGCTTGGCGTTCTCGTCGGTGAACACCTTGACCCTGGTTTCCGCGGCCGACAGGCTGTGGCGCTGCGCCAGGTACGTGCGGCTGGGCAACACGAACAGGAACAACACCGCCGCCAGCGCGATCGAACCGACGACGAGGCCGAGGATCCGCGGCGCCCTCACGGGGCGTCCGTGGCGTGACGGGACAGCGCCGCAGCGCCCCAGAAGACGGCCGACTCGCCGAGTTCGGCCTCGATCCTGAGCAACTGGTTGTACTTGGCCACTCGATCGGACCTGGCCGGGGCGCCCGTCTTGATCTGCCCGCAGTTCGTCGCCACGGCCAGATCGGCGATCGTCGTGTCCTCGGTCTCACCCGAGCGGTGGGAGAGAACCGAGCGGTAGGCGGACCGCGTCGCCAGGCCCACCGTGTCGAGCGTCTCGGTGAGGCTCCCGATCTGGTTCACCTTGACAAGGATCGAGTTGGCCACCCCACCCGCGATGCCGCGGGCGAGACGCGTCGTGTTGGTGACGAACAGGTCGTCGCCCACCAACTGAATTCGTTGGCCCAGCGCGACCGTCAGCGCCTTCCATCCGTCCCAGTCGTCCTCGGCCATGCCGTCTTCGATGGACACGATCGGATACCGGTCAGCCAGATCGACCAGATACGCCACGAAGTCATCGCCGGACAGCGTGCGACCTTCTCCCGCCAGGTGGTATCCGCCGTCGGCGAAGAACTCGCTCGACGCCACGTCGAGGGCCAGTGCCATCTCTTCGCCGGGCTTGCGTCCCGCCCGCTCGATGGCCTCCAGAAGGATGGACAGGGCGCTCTCGTTGGACGGCAGATTGGGAGCAAAGCCGCCCTCGTCGCCGATAGAGGTGGACAGCCCTCGCTCGTGGAGAACGCCCTTCAAGGAGTGGTAGGTCTCCACCCCCCAGCGCAGGGCCTCGGCAAACGACGCGGCGCCCACCGGCATGACCATGAACTCCTGGAGATCGACGTTGTTGTCGGCGTGGGCGCCTCCGTTGAGCACGTTCATCATCGGGACGGGAAGCACGCGGGCGCCGGGGCCGCCGACATAGCGGTACAGCGGAATCCCGAGTTCGTCCGCCGCCGCCTTGGCAACCGCCAGTGACACGCCGAGAATGGCGTTGGCGCCGAGGCGGCTCTTGTTGTCCGTGCCGTCTAGGTCGATGAGTGCCTGATCGACGCCTGTCTGATCGAGGGCCTCCATGCCGCCCACGACCTCGGTGATCTCACCGTTGACATTGGCCACCGCCTGGGCGACGCCTCTGCCGAGGTACCGATTCCCGCCGTCGCGCAGCTCGGTGGCTTCGAACGCCCCAGTCGATGCGCCTGATGGCACCGCCGCCCGGCCGAACGCGCCCGACTCGAGGGTCACGTCAACTTCGACGGTCGGATTGCCTCGGGAGTCGAGAATCTCGCGTCCCACCACGGTTTCGATCGTGCTCACGTCTGCTGTGACTCCTGGGACTGGTGTGACTCCTGTGAAAAGAAGGTACCCCAAGGCCAGCGCCGTTGGTGACACCCCTGCGGGCGTGACGGGTCGTCAGGGTGTCGACCCCGAAATCCGCGCCACCATTGGGGTCAGGAGGGAGTTCGGCCCGACGCCTTGACCTCGTCCCAGAGGACGTCGAGCCCCGCCAGGTCGAGAGCTCGGAGTTCGACGCTCCGGGAAGCGGCAAGGCGCTCCACAGCCATGAAACGGTCGCGGAACTTGGCCGTGGCGGCACGCAGGGCCGCCTCCGGATCGATGTCGAGGTGGCGGGCGACGTTTACGACCGCAAAGAGCAGGTCGCCCAGTTCCTCCTCGACCGCCTCGACCGCCTCGCCCGCCTCGCCGCCCGCGGTCACGCCGGCGCTCGCAGCGACGGCGGCCTCAAGTTCGGCCGTCTCCTCGGCGATCTTGGGCCAGGCGCCCTCCACTCCGGTCCAGTCGAAACCGACCGACGCGGCTTTGCGCTGGGCCTTGTGGGCGTACAGCAACGACGGCAGGTGTCCCGGGATCCCGTCCATGACGCTCTCCCGGCCCTTCTCCGCTTGCTTGATCTGCTCCCAGTTGTGCATGACCTGTCCGGCCGTGCGGGCTTCGACGTCACCAAAGACGTGCGGGTGGCGGTGGATCAACTTGTTGCGGATGCCCCGCGCCACGTCCGACAGATCGAACAACCCCTCCTCGGACGCCAAAGTGGCGTGGAAGACCACCTGGAAAAGCAGGTCCCCGAGCTCCTCCTCGAGATGATCGGCCCCTTCGAAATCGACACCCAGCCCATCGATCGCCTCGAGCACCTCGTACGTCTCCTCCAGCAGGTGGCGCGTCAGGCTCTGGTGGGTCTGCTCCCGGTCCCACGGGCAACGCTCCCGCAGGGTATGGACCAGTTCGTCGAACAGCACCAGCTCGGCCGCGACGGGCGAGGCCAGCACCGGTATCCACAGCGACGTGAGGTGGTCGGGGTGCACCACCCGGTCCAGTTCGTCCCAGGCCACGGTCACAAGCGACTCATCGGGGAGACCGAGGCGCTGCAGCACCGTCACCGACGAGCCGTTCTCCACGGCCAGCTTGATGTCGGACAACACCGCCTTGCTGTCGCATTGGGCCACCAACAGGGGTCCACGCTGGCCGGCCGCCTCGGTCGCGAAACGGTGGCCGTCGATCAGCCGAACGCCGAGCGCCATGGGGTCGACGCCCAGGCGGGCCCACGCCAAGTCGAGGAACGACATGGCGGCCAGGATCTCGACATCGACTCGAGAGTCGCCCTGGAGCAACTCCACGGTGCGCTCGCCGACCACCGGGCTGCCGGGCACGGCGTAGAGGACCTCCCCGTATTCCTCGGCCGCCTCGACCAGCGCGGCCGCGATTGACAGGTAGACGTCCTCGAGCCGGGTCGCCTGTTCGTAGGCCCAGTCGAACGATCGCCCGTCGGGCACCGCCGGAGCGCTCGGATGCCGAGAGGTGCGGACGAAACGCGTGGGTATGCGTTCGATGGCGGCGGCGGTTTCCGCAGTGAGCAGCCCCGGGGATCCAGGTCCCAGGCCGACGACGACAATCCGGCCGGGCACGAGGAATCAGCCTCCGGTCGACGAGCCGGTCGACGAGCCGCCGGTCGAGCCGGCAGTCGAATCCGGCGGGATGGTGCTCGTGGTGCTCTCGGGCGCCAGGCTCGGCACCAGCGGCGGTATCACGCCCTTCACTTCGCCGGTGGCGGTGGCCTTGCCGTCATACGATCCGAACTCCGGGTTGAGCTTCACGTGGGCGTCGGCCACCAACTTGTTCAACCGCTGTCCCGCCTCCCGGCGGTGGATGTTCGCGGTCACGGTGTCGTCCAGAGGTTCGATCACCCGGCTGGTGACCTTGATCAGGTGGTAGCCGAACGTGGTCATGACCGGATCACTGACCTGATTGACCGGCAGCGACACCACGCTCTGGGCGAAGGGAGTGACCAGCTGCTGGAGGTCCTGGGTGCTGAGGCACCCGTCGGTCGCGGTTCCGGTCAACACCCCTCCCTGAGCGGCGCTGCCACCGGTGGTTCCCTGGTTGTCCTGGGAGTACTTCTTGGCCAGGGCGGCGAAATCCCCACCGCCGTTCAGCAGCGCCTTGACCTTGAGGGCGTCAGCCAAGGTGGCAGCGAAGTCGATCTGACCGGCGGCGTCCTTGTCCGCGATGAGGATGTGACTCACGCAGGCTTCGGTGGCGTAGTCGGCCTGGTGCGATTGGTAGTACTGGGTGAGGGCATCGCCCACCAAGTCGGTCGTCACGACCCCGACGAAGCGGTCGACCTCGGCCTGCCGGTACGCCAACAGGTCCTGATAGCGCGGCGAGAAACCTTCGTAGACCCCAGTCGGGAACTGTCCTTGGGAGACCGCGCTGCGCGCCGATGCCACCTGGGCGGGAGTCGGCAGGGCATTGCTGGCGGCCAGCCTTTGGCGGATGACCTCGAACTGGATCTCCTGGTCCAGCACGATGGCGACAAACGACTTGCTGTAGGTACCCGGGCTGCTCCCCACGACCGGTCCGGAGTTGCCCGGCTGGTCGATCAGGTCGACGTATTTCGAGTTGCCCGAGATATCGGCCAGCTCCTGGTTGATGGTCTTCTGGCTGATCACCGAACCGTTGACCCGGGCGGCGTAGCCGAGCGTCGAGGTGCATCCCGACAATGCGGTTGCGACCAGGCCGGCGAGGACGACGACCACGGCCAGTGGTCGGACACGACGGAGCGAGCGGTGGTCGGACGAGCGCGTCAACTGCACGGTGTTCACGATGACGGCGATGCTACCGAGACGGCCCCCGCGGACACATCTCGGCCCTCCTCGGAATTCTCGACCGGGACGAGCGACGACAAGATGTCGATCACGAACTCGGCCGGATCGGCGCCGCGTGGCACCGGCACCACGATCTGGCCGATCTCTTCCTTGAACACCGCCCGGGGCCAGCGCCGCTGAAGGCGGATCTTGGCGCTGGTCTTCAGGGACAGGGGTGCCAGCCGGGCGGTGCCGCTCAGACCGCCCCCGGCAATCCCCGAAACCCCCGACACGCCCGAAGCGAGGCCCCCCTTCACGACCGTGACCTCGCGCACACCGGTCCGGGCGCACTCGGCCCGCAGGTGCCCGATCCGCAGCAACGCCGACGCCGGCTCCGGTAGGGGCCCGTAACGGTCGACCCATTCCGCCCCGATGTCGTCGACATCCTCATGCGCCACCACCAGGGCCAACCGGCGATAGGCCTCGAGGCGCAGATCCTCCCGCGTGACGTAGTCGGCCGGGAGGTGGGCGTCCATGGGCAGGTCGAGCTTGATCTCCGCGGGCTCGCGCAGCGGCTCGCCCTTCATCTCCGCCACCGCCTCGCTCACCATCTGCACGTACAGGTCGTAACCCACCGCCGCGATGTGACCCGACTGGTCCCCGCCCAGCAAGTTCCCAGCCCCGCGGATCTCCAGGTCCCGCATGGCGATCTTGAACCCCGACCCGAGCTCGGTGTGCTCCCCGATGGTCCGCAACCGTTCGTACGCCTCCTCGGACAGCGAAACATCGGGCGGGTACATCAGATAGGCGTACGCCCGCTGTCCCGCCCGACCCACCCGGCCCCGCAACTGGTGCAACTGCCCGAGCCCCAACCGTTCGGCCCGGTCCACGATCAAGGTGTTGACCGTCGGCATGTCGATGCCCGACTCGATGATGGTGGTGCACACCAGCACGTCGTAGCGGCCTTCCCAGAAATCGAAGACCACCTTCTCCAAGGTGCCCTCGTCCATCTGGCCGTGTGCCACCACCGTGCGCGCCTCGGGCACCATCCCACGGATCTCGGCCGCCACCTTCTCGATGTCCATCACCCGGTTGTGGACGAAGAACACCTGGCCCTCTCGCAGCAGCTCCCGGCGGATGGCCTCGGCCACCGCCCGGTCGTCGTACTCGCCCACGTAGGTCAGGATCGGCTGGCGCTCGGCGGGCGGCGTGTTGAGCAGCGTCAGGTCCCGGATGCCTGTCAGGCTCATTTCCAGCGTGCGGGGAATGGGGGTCGCGGTCAGCGTCAGCACGTCCACGTCGTGGCGCAGCTTCTTGATCTGCTCCTTGTGGCTCACGCCGAAACGCTGCTCCTCGTCGATCACCAACAACCCCAGGTCCTTGAACGCCACGTCCGCCGACAGCAGCTTGTGGGTCCCGATGACCACGTCGACCGACCCGTCGGCCAGCCCCGCCACCACCTTCGAGGACTGGGCGGGCGTCAGGAACCGCGAGAGCATCTCCACCCGGATCGGGTAGCCCGCGAAGCGGTCCGAGAACGTCTGCAAATGCTGCGACGCCAGCAGCGTGGTCGGCACGAGCACCGCCACCTGCTTGCTGTCCTGGACCGCCTTGAACGCGGCCCGGATGGCCACCTCGGTCTTGCCGAAGCCCACGTCGCCGCACAGCAGGCGGTCCATGGGGACCGGCGCCTCCATGTCGGCCTTGGTCTCGTCGATCGCCTTCGCTTGGTCGACGGTCTCGGAATACGGGAAGGCCGCCTCCATCTCCGCCTGCCACGGGGTGTCGGGCCCGAAGGCGTGGCCGGCCGAATGGGCCCGCTTCTGGTACAGCACGACGAGTTCCTGGGCGATCTGGCGGGCCGCGGCCCGGACCCGGGACTTGGCCCGCTGCCAGTCGGCGCCGCCCAGCCGGCTGACGCTCGGACTGTCGCCGCCGGTGTAGGGCCGCAACAGGTCGATCTGGTCCGACGGCACGTAGAGCTTGTCGCCGCCGCGATATTCGAGCAGCAGGTAATCGCGCTCCACGCCCCCGATGGAACGGGTCACCATCCCGCTGAAACGCCCGACCCCGTGCTGGTAGTGCACGACGTGGGCGCCCGCCGTCATGTCGTCGAAGAACGTCTCTGTCGCCCGCGCCCGCGCCCGGGCGGGTCGGTGGGCCCGGCGCCGGCCGGTCAGATCGGTCTCGGCCAGGACCGCCAGCTTGAGCGCCGGGTAGACGAACCCCCGCTCCAGCGGCTGGACGATGACCCGCACCCCTGCCCTGGCGAGATCGACGTCCGCCCCCGGGGCCAGGAGGGGCACGGTCATCCCGGCCTCCCGCAGGATCGACGCCATCCGCGCCGCCGTCCCGGCGCCCTCGGCGCACACCACGACCGAGTACCCCTCGCCCGCCAGCTTGCCGAGCCGGCGCACCAGGCCCTCGTTGTCGCCCAGGAACGGGTCCCACCCCGTCGCCGCCACCATGACGGTCCCCGGTCCCTCGGCCACGGCCGCGACCGTGGTGACGGGGGCGTCGGTATGGGCGAGCAGTCGGTCGAAGGGCAGGTGGAGTTGGGGAAAGGCCTCGCCCGCGGCGCCCCACGTGGAGGCGAGGGATGCCGCCAATGCGCCTTCCTCGTCGAGCAACTCCGCGGCTCGATCCCGCATCCGACGAGCCTCCACGAGCACGATCTGGGCATCACGCCCGACCAGGTCGAACAGCACGTGTTCACCGTCGGTGAGCCACGGCAGCCACGATTCCATGCCGTCGAAGATCAGTCCCTCCGCCAGGCGCTCCCAGCGGTCCCGTGCCCACGGCTGCTCGCCGACCAGACGCGCCGCCCGGGCCTTCACCTCCGGTGTGGGCAGGAGCTCCCGGCATCCGAAGATGTCGACCAGCTCCAGGTCGTTGGTCGAGCGCTGGTCGGCCACGGAGAACTCCGTCAGCCGGTCGACCTCGTCGCCCCACAGGTCGATCCGGACCGGGACGTCGCCAGTTGACGGGTACACGTCGACGATCGACCCGCGCACTGCGAACTCGCCTCGGTGTTCGACCTGATACTCCCGGCGGTAACCGGCCGCCGCCAGACGGGTGATCAGGGTGCCCTGGTCGACCACGTCGCCCCGGCCGACGACGATCGGTTCGAGCTCCTCGACCCCTGGTCCGAGGCGCTGCAGGAGGGCCCGCACCGGCGCGACCAGCACCTTGGGCATGCGCGACGGGTCGTGCAGGCGCCACATGGTCCGAAGCCGCCGGCCCATCGTCTCCACGCTGGGGCTCACCCGCTCGAAGGGCAGCGTCTCCCACGCCGGGAACACGTCCACCTCATCGGCGCCGAGGAAGGCCCGCAGGTCGTGCGCCAGCCGCTCCGCCTCCGAGGCGGTCGGAACGGCGACCACGGTGGGGTGGCGGTCCGACTGCCGGGCCAAGCCCGCGATGGTGAACGCCCGGGCCGCCTCGGGAATGCCGACGACCGTCGCCCGGGCCCATCCGAGGTCCGCCAGGCTGTCGTCGCGACGAAGCAAAGTCAGCAGAGAAGAAAGCACTGTTGCCTCAGACACCGGAACCATTGAACCGGTTTTGGGCGGGAACGACACCCTCGGCAAGGATCACCTCGACGGCGTCCGCGGCCAACTCGACGGCCACGTCGAGCTCCGACTTTTCCGACTTGGCGGGCGGGCCGAGGACATGGTCGATCCCCTCCCGACGTCCGGTGGGCTTGCCGATACCGACGCGAACCCGGGTGAAGGAGTCGCTGTGCAGATGGGCCTTGATGGACTTGAGCCCGTTGTGGCCCGCCAGACCGCCACCCGCCTTGACCTGGATGCGTCCGACTGGAAGGTCGAGCTCGTCGTGGACGACGACCA
The DNA here is from genome assembly GCA_030838045.1 of Acidimicrobiaceae bacterium. GTDB lineage: Bacteria > Actinomycetota > Acidimicrobiia > Acidimicrobiales > Palsa-688 > JALYXV01. The sequence goes on along the minus strand of JAUTXN010000202.1, from coordinate 17,851 downwards.
GGTCGGCCAGGTCCTCGATGCCGAAGCGGCGCACGAGCGGCGCCACCGCCAGCCCGGAGTCGTTCATGTAGGTCTGGGGGAACGCCAGGGCCAGGCGCCGGCCGGCGACGTTCACCTCGGTGACCGTCGAGCGCAGCATCCGGTCAGATCGCAGCTTGGCGCCGTGGCGGCTGGCCAGGCGGGCGATGACATCGGCGCCGATGTTGTGACGGGTGCCGGCGTAGGAGGCGCCAGGGTTGCCCAGACCCACTGCCAGCAGATCCGCCGGGGTCCCCGTTCGGGGCCGGAGCAGGGTCAGCCGCCGGTGGGACCAGCCGCCTCGGCGCCCTCGGGCGCGGCAGCTGCCGCCTCGTCGCCCTCGGCCGGCTCGGCGACCTCCTCGGCCTCGCCGCGGGCCGCGATCACGACCGGCTCCTCCGGATCGAGCTCGGTGGTGACACCTGATGGCAGCGCGATGTCGCTTACCCGGATGGTGTCGCCGATCTCCATCTCGCTGATGTCCACGTCCACGTGGGAGGGGATGTTGGCCGGGGTGGCGTGGACCGTCAGGCTGGTCAGCTGCTGCTCGATGAAACCGTCGGCCTGGGCCACCTTCCGGGCTTCGCCGACGAAGTTGATCGGGACGTCGGCCGACACCACCTCGTCACGGCGGACGATCAGGAAGTCCACATGGATCACAGTGCTGCGCACCGGGTGGCGTTGGATTTCCCGGGCCAGGGTCAGGTGAGTCTCGTCGCCGACCTGCAACGCCAGCAGTGCGTTGAGCCCGGCGCTGGTCGTCAGGGCGGTGCGCAGCGCCCGGCCCTCCACCGAGATCGGGAGCGGGTCGCGTCCGTGGCCGTAGATCACGCCCGGGATGCGGCCCGCGGCCCGCAACCGGCCCGCGGCCCGAGACCCGATCGGTCGGGGTGATTCAGCGACGATGGTGAACTCGGCCATTTGAGCGCGCTCCTACGACAACGGGCACTGCGGGACAGCCACGAATCCTACCGCAGGACCGTCGGGGACCGCTCAGGGGCCGGTTCACGGTCGCGTCTGTGGGCGAGTTATGTCTCTGTGGGCTTTCTATGGTCGTCCAGCGCTTTAAGTCGCCCACAGAAACACAGAACGCCCACAGTCATGTCTGATTTTCGCCGCCGAAGATCTGCGACACCGACCCATCCTCGAACACCGCGTTGATGGCGTCGGCGAACATCGGCGCGACGGAGCACACCTCGATCTTGTCGATCTGCTTCTCCGACGGCAGGGGCAGGGTGTCGGTCACGACGACCCGAGTGATCTGGGAGTTCTTGAGCCGGTCCACGGCCGGGTCCGACAGCACGGCGTGGGTCGCCATGGCCCAGACCTCGGTGGCCCCCTTGTCGATCAGGATGTCGGCGGCGGCGCAGATCGTGCCTGCGGTGTCGATCATGTCGTCGATGAGCACGCACATCTTGCCCTTGACGTGGCCCATGACGTCGAGGGCCTGGACCTGGTTGACGCCGTCCTTGGGACGGCGCTTGTAGACGCTGGCCACGTCGACGCCGCCGAAGAGGTGGCGGGCCGCCTGCTCCGCCACTTTGGTGCGCCCGGTGTCGGGTGCGACCATCACGAAGTCGCCCGAGGCGTGCTCACGGAGGTAGGAGGTCAGCACCGGTACCGCCGTGAGATGGTCCACCGGTCCGTCGAAGAACCCCTGAATCTGGCCCGAGTGCAGATCGACCGACATGATCCGGTCGGCACCGGCGGTGAGGAAGAAGTCCGACACCATCCGGGCACTGATCGGCTCCCGGCCCTTGGACTTGCGATCCTGGCGGGAGTAGCCGTAGTACGGGCAAACGGCGGTGATGCGCTTGGCCGATGCCCGCTTGGCGGCGTCGATCATCAGCCAGTGTTCCATCAGCGAGTCGTTGACCGATCGCCCCGGGGTGCGGCAGTGGGACTGGAAGATGAAGACGTCGGCGCCGCGCACCGACTCCTGGAACCGGGGCCGGATCTCACCGTTGGCGAAGTCGACCAGGTTGGGCAGCGACAACTCCACCTTCAGGTGGGAGGCGATGTCCTCCGACAGTTGCAGGTGCGACCGGCCCGACAGCAGGTACAACTTCCTCTTCGGTACGACCTCGATCACGGCGCCCCTACTTCCTCATCGTCGCTGCGACCCATGAAATATGGCCCGGTCACCGCGCCCGGCGCCACCCGGCCTCCGGGAAGGATGGTGGCGTAGGGCCCGACGACCGCCTCGGACCCGATCTCGGCCGAGTGGGCGACGGAGTTGGCGACGGTGGCCCGCTCACCCACGACGCAGTCGACCAGGTGGCTGTTGGGTCCGATCTCGCACCCCGTGGCGATGACCGTGGAGCCCTGCAGCAGGGTCCCTGGGAACAACGTGACATCGGCGGCCAAGCTCACCGAGGTATCGACGTAGGTGCGTTCCGGGTCGAGCATCGTGACGCCTCGACGCATCCACCGTTCGTTGATGCGGTCCCGTAGTTCGGCTTCTGCGACCGCCAGCTGCGATCGGTCGTTGACCCCCGCCACCTCCATGGAGTCGCCCACCAGCAGGCTGGTCACGGGATATCCGGCGTCGTGCAGCACGCCGATGATGTCGGTGAGGTAGTACTCGCCCTGAACATTGTCGGGGCTGAGGCGGCGCAGCGCCGGCGCCAGGACGTTGCGCCGGAAGGCGTAGATCCCGGTGTTGACCTCGCGGATCTGGCGCTCCTCCGGTGTTGCGTCGGCCTGCTCGACGATTCGAGCCACCCGTTCATCCTTCCCCCGCACGATGCGGCCGTACCCGGTGGGGTCGGTCAGCTCGGCGGTGAGCACGGTGGCGGCGGCGTTCGCCTGGCGATGGGCCCGCACCAGCGCCGCCAGGGTCGGCGGGCGCAGCAACGGCGTGTCGCCGGGCAGCACGACGATGTCGCCCCCGTCGTCCTCGTCGTCGTCGGGAAACGCGGTGAGCGCGACCGCCACTGCGTCGCCGGTCCCCCGCTGGACGGCCTGCTCCACGAAGTCGACCAGCAGATGGGCGACGGTGTGTTCGAGCAGCGTCTTGGTCACCCGCTCGGCACCGTGTCCGACCACCACGACCGCACGTTGCAGCTCGAGTTCTGCCAATGCGTCCAGCACGTGCAGCACCATGGGCCGGCCGCACAGGCGGTGCAGCGGCTTGGGTCGGGAGGACCGCATCCTCGTCCCCTCGCCTGCGGCCAGCACGACCGCCGATAGGGGGCGATCCGTCACGGCCCCGTCCCCGCCCTGTCGTGGTCGATCACCGCACCCCTTTCTACCAAGCCCTGTCTAGCAAGCTTGAACGACACCCCATGACGCGATGGTCTCGCCGATGATCTAGCGTAAGGCAACGAAGGTTGAGCCAGGGGGACGTGGGCAGACGTCGCTCGGGCCTGGGGCGAAGGGGTTTTGGTGGCTCAGGCTGAGCAAGTTCTTCTCGCCGATCATTCCGACGGCCTGCGGTTGCACCGCAGCGGTACTGGCCCACCGGCCGCTCCGCCATGGCCGAAGGAGTGGTCGCAACGCGACCTGAGTGTGCTTCGCCTCCTCGCGGATGGCCGCAGCACGGCGGGCATTGCGGCGGACCTGGCGTACTCCGAAAGCACGATCAAGAATGTCATCCATGACCTGGTGCGCCAGCTGGGCGCCCGCAACCGGGCCCACGCGGTAGCCGTGGCGATCCGCTCCGGACTGATCTAGCAGGTCCGTTCGCTCAGAGGTTGACCGCCAGGTATTTGACCTCGACGTACTCGTTGATGCCCTCGTGGCCACCCTCGCGCCCGTAACCGGAGTGCTTGACGCCACCGAAGGGGGCGGCGGGATTCGAGACCAGGCCCTGATTGAGGCCGACCATTCCGGTCTCGAGCGCTTCGGAGACCCGCAGGGCCCGCTCCAGGCTGCTGGTGAACAAGTAGGACACCAGCCCGAACTCGGTGTCGTTCGCCTGGGCCACGGCGTCCTCTTCGTCCTCGAAGGTGACGATGGGCGCCACCGGGCCGAAGATCTCCTCCCGGAGCAGGCGGGCATCGGGTGCTACGTCGACCAGGACCGTCGGCGGGTAGAAGTACCCCGGGCCGCCCGAGGGCGCTCCACCGATCAGGCAGCGGGCCCCCTTCTTCAGCGCGTCCTCGACCAGTTCGGACACCTTCTGCAACTGGCGGCCGTCGATGAGCGGCCCGATCTTGGTGGCCGGGTCGGTGCCCGGGCCGACAGGCATGTCGGCGAAGCGGGCCACCAGTTGCTCGGTGAACTGCGCAGCCACCGAGTTGTGGACGTAGAACCGGTTGGCGGCCGTGCACGCCTCGCCCCCGTTGCGCAGTTTGGCGATCACCGCACCCGACACCGCGGCGTCGACGTCGGCATCACCGAACACCAAGAAGGGGGCATTGCCGCCCAGTTCCATGGAGATGCGCAGCAGCTGGTCGGCTGCCTTGGCAGCCAGGCTCTGCCCCACCGCCGTCGACCCCGTGAACGACAGCTTCCGCAGCCGGGAGTCACTCAACAGGGGCCCGGTCGTCTCGCCCGCGTTGGATGTGGTGACCACATTGAGGACCCCCGGCGGCAAGCCCGCGTCGGTGAGCAGTTCGGCCAGGGCGAGCGATGACAGGGGTGTCTGCTGGGCCGGCTTGAGAACCATGGTGCAACCCGCGGCCACCGCCGGTCCTATTTTCCGGGTCCCCATGGCCATCGGGAAATTCCACGGCGTGATGAGCAGGCACGGCCCAACCGGCTGGCGCAGCACCACGAGCCGCCCTTTTCCCGCAGGATTCACCGAAAAGCGGCCTTCGATGCGCACCGCTTCTTCGGCGAACCACCGGAAGAATTCCGCGGCATAGGTGATCTCGGCCGCCGACTCGGCGACTGGCTTGCCCATTTCGAGGGTCATGAGGAGCGCCAGGTCGTTGGTGCGCTCGGTCAGCAGTTGGTAGGCCCGACGCAGGATCTCGCCTCGATCCCTCGGGGGGGTGGCGGCCCAGCCCGGCTGGGCGGCGACCGCGGCGTCGAGCGCGGAGCGGGCATCGTCGGCGCTGCCATCCGCTACTTCGGCGATGACCTCGCCGGTCGCCGGGTTCTCGACCGCCAGGGTGCGCCCGCCGGCCGCGGGACGCCAAGTGCCGCCGATGAAGAGCTGACGGGGAACGGAACCGAGCACCTTGTCGATCGTGGCATCGGGCATGGAAACAGCTTCCCATCACCGGCCGCGATCTGCACCACGGCAATGGGGTGGCTGCAACTAACCTAAGAACGTCACGATGAGCGACAACTCGAGCCAGGCTCTGCTGCGCTGGGTCCGGGGTGCCGACCAGGTTCCGTTCGCCGCCGCCGCCGTCGGTGGGATCCTGGCCGTACTCACCTGGGCGAGCGGCTGGCACGGCGCAGATTTTCCGGCTGCCCTGCACCGGATCGGGTTGTTCCGCGCCGCCGGTTTCACGCCGTGGGACAGCCAGTGGTTCGGCGGCCACTACACCCTCAGCTACAGCGTCTTGCTGGCACCGCTGGCCGTCGTGCTCGGCATCGGCGGCTTGGTCGCGCTGTGCACCTCGGTTTCGGCCTGGGCGTTCGCCCGGCTGCTGCGGGCTCACTTCGGCCGGCAGAGCTGGGTGGGGGCCGTGTGGTTTGCCATCGGGCTGGCGGCGCCGGTCGCCATCGGCCAGCTGGCCTTCGTCCTCGGCGCCACGCTGGCACTGCTGGCACTCTTGGCCTTCGCCGCCCGGCGACGGTTCTGGGCGGGGGTGCTCGGCGCCCTGTGCCCCCTGGCCAGCCCGGTCGCCGCCGCCTTGCTCCTCCTGGCCCTAGCGGCGTGGGCGCTGACCACCGTGGGCCCGAGCCGCCGCGCCGTCATCGGCCTGGGGGTGCTGACCGCGGCGCCCGTGGCGGCGCTGGGGTTGCTGTTCCCCCAGGGGGGGCGGATGCCTTTCGCCGCCACGACGCTCTTTGGGGTGCTGGTCGTGAGTGCGCTCGGCCTGTGGCTGCTACCCGCCAGCGAGCGGACGCTGCGTCTGGGCGCGGCGCTGTATGGCCTGGCCGGGGTGGCGCTGTTCGTCGTGCCCCAACCCATGGGGGCCAACTTGGGCCGGCTGGGCACCGCCATCGGTGGCCCGATCGCGGCGACCGTCCTCTGGCCCCGCCGCCGTCTCCTCCTGGCGGCGGTCGCCATCCCGCTGCTGCTGTGGCAGTGGATCCCGGCGATCGGCAGCGTGGTGAAGGACGGCCCCGATCCGTCGAAGGACCAGGTCTTCTTCTCGCCGCTCGTCAGCTACCTGCAAAGTCAGGGCGCCCAACTCACCCGGGTGGAGATCCCGCCCACCCAGGACCACTGGGAGTCGTTGTGGGCGGCCGCCGAGCTCCAGCTGGCCCGAGGGTGGGAGCGCCAGTTCGACATCGCCCAGAACAAGATCTTCTACGTGCCCACCCAGCTCACCAGCGACAGTTACGCCGCCTGGCTCGTCAGCAACGGCGTCAGCTGGGTCGCCCTGCCCAACCTGAAGCTCGACTACTCGGGCCAGCTGGAGCGGAGCCTGTTGAAGAACGGGCTCGGGTACCTCGAGCCCGCCTGGCACGACGCCAACTGGCAGGTGTGGCGGGTCGTCGGTTCCCCGGGCCTGGTCGACGGCCCCGCCCAGCTGGTCGCCATGGGAGCCAACAGCTTCGATCTCCAGGTTGCGCAGCCCGGCCCGTTGATGGTTCGGGTCCGATACACCCGGTTCTGGACAGCGACGGTCGGACACGCCTGCATCACACCATCGGAGGACGGCTGGACGAAGCTCACCGTCGCCCGGGCGGGCCGCGTCCAGATCACGTCACGACTGATCGGCGGCGGCAGCGGCTGCAACCCCGACGAACTGACACCCGACAGCTCCTGAGCCCTCCGCCGTTGCATCGCCCTCGGTGAGTCCCGCGCGATCGGGGTGATCCAATGCCTCGGGCCCGGCCGAACGACGGACAAAGGGGCTAGGCAAGGGGGACGGGTCATGCGCCGGATCTGCAGTGCTGTAGCTGTCGTAGTGGGAGTCATCCTGGTCATCGCGCCGGTGACGACGAGGCTGTTCGACCGGACCAGCGCCGCCCAGCGCCTGACCGATCGGATCCGGCCCGCCATGACCACGGCGTCGTTGGACAAGCTTCGCCAGGACTTCGACACCGGGCGGTCTGCGGGCACGGAGCTGATAAATGGGGCCCTCCCCGCCCTGGCGCCGCGCCTCGGCCAGACGCCGGACCAGCTCAACGCGTCGATCCAGGCGAACTATCCCGACGTGGCGGAGGGCTTCCGCCAGTTCCCGGGGATCGCCAGCAAGGTGGACGGCGTGCTGACGCTGTTCGAGAAGGACCAGGCCGAGTTCCACGCCGCCGACACCACGCCCACCTCGTGGCTCCCGTTCACCGTCGGCCCTTGGCTGATGGTGCTGTTCGGCCTCGCGCTGATCGGGATGGGCCTGCTGGTGCTGCGTTCGGGACGGACGTGGCCCGTCGTCGCCGCCGGCGTCGCGGGCTTGGCACTGGCCGTCGGCCCGCTGGCGGTGTCGTTCCCGCACAAGACGTCACAGTCGGCGGCGCTGGTCGACGACCTGCGGCCGTTGATCACCCGACCGACGGCGGACGCAGTGAAGGGGTGGCAGGCGACGATGGAGAAGATGACGGCCCAGTTGCAGGGCCAGATGCTGCCCGCTCTCGCCGCCCAGCTGAACGAGACGCCGGAACAGCTGACGGCCACACTGGCGACGGGGCACCCGGCCGTGGCGTCGGGCCTGCCGAGGTTGGGCGCCGTGTTCACCGACTTCGCCGACAAGACCAAGCGCCTCGACGCCAGCGTCGGGGATTTCGCCAAGACGAAGGAGATCCCGTACCGGACGCTGCCGTGGCTGTTCATCCCGCCAGGTGTGGCATTGGTGTTGGGTTCGGCCGCGGCGCTGGCCGCCGGACGCCGGCGCAGCCCGGTGCCCGAACCGGCGGTGACGGTCGCGGTCCCGGCGGAGCCCTCGCCGGCCGCCGTGCCGGCGGTGGCCACAGTGCCGGCGGGGGCCGATGGGCCCGCCGTACGCGCCGTGCCGAACACCTGACACGCCCAGCCGAACCGCTCGGCGGTCAACAGGGTCACCCGGGCGTCGCCCGGACGTCGCCGCCTCCGGATCTGCGCCACTGCCCCACAAGGGGGGGCGCCTCTTTCGACCGCATCGGTCGATCGCGTGGTTGGGCTGGCGGGGGAGGACTCGAACCTCCAACCTACGGATCCAAAGTCCGGCGTTCTGCCAATTGAACTACCCGCCAACGGGTTTGGTTCCCAAGCGTCGCACAACTGGACGGTGCTCGTCGCAAGGGTTGGCCGGGCGCGCACCCACCCGCTAGGGTGCCGTCCGACCATGGGTTCGTTGATCAAGAAGCGCCGTAAGCGCATGCGCAAGAAGAAGCACAAGAAGATGTTGAAGGCGACCCGTTGGCAGCGACGGGCCGGGAAGTAGCCGGCCGCTAGCTGTTGGAGTGGCGGCGCCGGCAGGCCGCCAGCCGGCCCCACGCCGCGACATCGAGTTCCTCGGCCCGGGCGGTCGGCGCGATCCGGGCGCATTCGAAGTCATGCGGGCCGACCAGTCCTTCGAGGGATTTCCGCAGCATCTTGCGACGATGGCCGAATCCGGCCCTCACCAGTTCGAACAGCTCGCTCTCGGGAACGACGCCGGGGTCCACCGCCGGTTGTGGGCGCCGCTCGATGTCGACGAGGACCGACTCCACCGCGGGCCTCGGGATGAAGACGCTCGCCGGCACCCGGCCGACCACCTTGGCCGTCGCCCAGTAGGCGACCTTCACCGACACGGCGCCGTATGGATCCGAGCCGGCTGGTGCGGCCAGCCGCTCCCCGACCTCTCGCTGCACCATTACCAACATGCGCCCGATGGACGGGACCTGGTCGAGCAGGTCCGCCACGAGCGGCGTGGCGATGTTGTACGGGAGGTTGGCGACGAGGGTCCAGGAGTTGGGGATGGGACCCAGCAGCCCCGCCCAGTCGAGGCTCATGGCGTCGCCCTCGACCACCTCGACGCCGACGGGCTCCGCTGTCTCCCGTAGGGCGGGCAGTAGATGCCGGTCCACTTCCACGGCCATGATCCGGGCACCGGTCTCGGCCAGGGCGAGCGTCAGCGACCCGAGCCCGGCCCCGATCTCCACCACCTGATCCCCGGTGCCCACCGCGGCCAGCCGGGCGATGCGGCGCACGGTGTTGGGATCGACGACGAAGTTCTGGCCAAGCGCCCGGCTGGGTCGCAACCCGTGGGTTTCCAGCAGCTCGATCGTCTGGCGCCGCGTCAGGGTCATCCCGCGAGCGAGCATGCCATCTATCGGTACAAGGACGGACAAGCGGGGCGGGCAGTCGGCGAAGCTGCCAGACGACAGCGCTACCAGGTGACCGAGACGCCGACCAGACCCTGGGAGACGGAGCCCAACTTGGCGAAGGTCGACCTCGCCAGGTCGACTACCCGGCCCACGACAAAGGGGCCCCTGGAGACCACTTTGCAGGTGACGGAGACGCCTGCGGCGTTGGTCACGGTGATGATGGCCCCCATGGGTGCGTCGTTGTTGGCGCAGGTCCCCGCCGCGATGTCGAGCCAGCTGGCCACGCCCTGGGTCGACCGGGTCGCGGGGTGGGGCGAGGCGGCACCGGCGGCATGGGAGACCGGCGGCGCAGCACGAGGCGGAGGCGCGGCCGCCACGGCCGGTGCCGGTACGGACTTCGGCGCGGGCGTCGTCGGCGGCGATGCCGTAAGCCCCGGCACCGCGGGGACCCCCGGGACCGCTGGGGCCCCCGGGACCGAAACCTCAGGCGTGGCGTCGGGACTGACCGCGGCCGCAGCTTCGGTCGCCGCGGACGCCAAGGAGGGAAGGGCCACCGACGAGCGAACGCCGGAGCCGTCCGGCAGGGCCGAGGACAGGGCGACGCCCGACAAAAGTAGGGCCGCCACCGCCTCGTCACCCGGCGCAGACGACGGATCGGGTCCATCGTTTGGTGAGCGGGCCGGCTCGACCAACCGCCGGGGCGCTCCCGCTCCCCCCTTCATCACCGACACAACCGGCACCACGGCAAAGCTGCCGCAGAGCCCGAGAATCATGAATCCACGCAGCCGCTTGCCTTCACGAATGACGGATCGCAGTGTCTCGCCCTTTCCCCAGACGGCGCATGGGGCGATGTGCTGTATACACCCCCCCGAGCGGCAGACACTGTAAACAGAAAGTCAGAAACAGGGCAAACTCCGTTAATCGGCCGTTATCCCGCCAGACGGAAGATCTCCTCCGAATTCGCCCAGGTCGCTCGTTCGACATCCTCGCTCGGGCAGCCTCGGGCCGCGGCCACGGCGGCGCCCACGACCGGCACCAGCGCGGGCGAGTTGGGCTTGCCACGGTGGGGAACAGGGGCCAGGAACGGAGCGTCGGTCTCGACCAGTAGCCGATCGAGGGGGCACAACGCGGCTGCGGCTCGCACGTCGCTGGCGCCGGGAAAGGTCACGATCCCGCTGAACGAAAGCATGGCGCCCAGCTCCAGCGCCCGGCGCGCCTCGTCGGGACCGCCCGTGAAGCAGTGAAACACGGTCCGGGCGGGGATGCCCTCGGCCCGCAGGACCGCCCAGGTGTCGTCCCACGCCTCCCGGGTGTGGATCACCAGCGCCAGGTCGTGCTCGTGGGCCAGGGCGATCTGGGCCGCGAACGCTTCGCGTTGGGCAGGTCGGGGGGAATAGTCGTAGTGGTAGTCGAGGCCGCACTCCCCGACCGCCACCACCTTGGGTCCGCGGTCGACGAGCAGCGGCTCGATCGACGCCGCGCCCTGGTCGGCGTCGTGCGGGTGAAGGCCCACCGTGGCCCACACGCCTTCGTTGGCATTGGCGACCTCGATGGCGGCGGCCGACCATGATGCGTCGGTCCCGACCACGACGATCCGGGTGACCCCGGCCTCACGGGCGGGAGCGACGGCGTCGCCGTCCACGTGGCAATGGCTGTCAGTCCACACAATCCATCCTCGAACCCAGGTGAGCCGATCAGCGATCAGCGTTGTACGGGGGCTTGATCCGGGGAAACAACGGGGTGCCCTTCTCCACCGGTAGCCCCCCGGGATAGCCGCCCCACTCCGCAGCCGCGGGCAGCCGCTGTCGGTCCAGAGGCCCGACCGCCCCCGTCAGCCCGATGCGCCGCCAGATCTCCTCCGACGACTTCGGGATGGCGGGCGAGGCGAGCAGGGCGACGATCCGCAGCGCCTCGAGGGCGTCGCCCATCACCGCGTCCACCTCGGGCCCCGGTTGCAGCTTCCACGGCTGGGCGGCCTCCAAGGCGGAGTTGGTCTCGCGCACCAGCCGCCAGGTCGCTTCCAGGGCGTCGCTCGGCGCCACTCGCTCCCACCCTGCTCTCGCCGCCGACCACACCGACGCGGCCACTGCGGCCAGGGCCGAGTCCGGTGCGGGAGCCGGGCCGACCCCGCCGCACTGCTTGGCGACGACGGTGGCGACGCGCGACAACAAGTTGCCCAGGTTGTTGGCCAGGTCGGCGTTGTACCGGGCGACCATGCCCTCGTACGAGAACTCCCCGTCGGGTCCGAACGCCTGGTCGCGGAGGAAGTGGTACCGGTACCCGTCCACCCCGAACTCCGGGACCAGATCGGCCGGGGCGATCTGGTTGAAGGCGGTCTTCGACATCTTCTCGCCGCCGACCAACAGGAAGCCGTGAACATGGACGTGACGCGGCGGCGCCTCGCCCGCCGCCAGCAGCATCGCGGGCCAGTAGACGCAGTGGAACCGCAGGATGTCCTTGCCGATGAGGTGGTGCACCGCGGGCCACCACGTGTCGAAGCGTTGACGATCCGAGCCGTAGCCCACCGCGGTGGCGTAGTTGATGAGCGCGTCGTACCAGACGTAGAAGACGTGGCCCGGGTCCCACGGGACCGGCACACCCCAGTTGATCGACGTCCGGGAGATCGAGATGTCCTGCAACCCCTGGCGGATGAGGCCGATCGCCTCGTTGCGCTTGGAGTCGGGTTGCACCATCTCGGGGTGGCTGGCGTACCAGTCGAGCAGTGGCTGTTGGAAGGCCGACAGTTTGAAGAAGTAGTTGTCCTCCTTGAACAGCTCGACGGGCCGGCGGTGGATGGGGCACAGGTTGCCGGGGAGCAGGTCGTCTTCGTTGTAGTACGCCTCGCAGGAGACGCAGTACAGGCCCTCGTAGGTACCGAGCTCGATCCAGCCGTTGTCGTACACCGCCTGCAACAGCGTCTGCACCGCTTCGTAGTGCCGGGGCTCGGTGGTGCGGATGAAGTCGTCGTTGGAGATGTCGAGCAGCCGCCACGCCTCCCGGAAGCGCTCGCTGGTCTGATCGGCGTGCTGGCGCGGGGTCAAGCCTTTGGTGTCGGCGGCGCGCTGCACCTTGAGCCCGTGCTCGTCGGTGCCGGTGAGGAAGAACACATCGTCACCGAGCAGCCGGTGCCAGCGCGCCAGCGCGTCGGCCGTGATCGTCGTGTAGGCGTGCCCGATGTGGGGCACGTCGTTGACGTAGTAGATCGGCGTGGTGACGTAGAAGTGGGCCACAGCGCGTCGCAGCCTACCGAGCGCCCCCTGCCTCCCCGCCGGACTTTCGCAGCGCGACTGCGACGTCGTAGACCCGTCGCCGGGGCACGCCCAGCGCGGCCGTGACCGCCACCACGGCGGCCTTGCGGTCATCACCGGCGGCCAGGCGCCGGGCCAGCGCCAAGGCGATCGCCTCGTCGTCGACCGCCGCCGCCAGCGTCGCCGCATCGGGCACCGGAGCCGGTCCCACCACGATCACGTACTCCCCGCGGGGCTCGACCGACTCGATCCAGGTGACCGCCTCGGCCAGGACACCGCGCCACACCTCCTCGTGCAGCTTGGTCAACTCGCGGGCGACCGCGACGGGGCGAGCTGCGCCGCATGACGAGAGCAGGTTTCCCAGCGTGACCTGCACCCGGTGCGGCGACTCGAACAGCACGACGGTCCGGGGCTCCGCGGCGATGGCAGCCAACCGGGCTGCCCTTTCCCCACCCTTTCGGGGCAGGAAGCCGTCAAAGCTGAACCGCTCGGTGGGGAGGCCGGACAACACGAGGGCGGCCAGGACCGACGAGGGGCCGGGGACCACCTCGACGGCGATGCCGGCGGCGGCCGCGGCGGCGACGATGCGGGCGCCCGGGTCGGAGATGGCGGGCATGCCCGCGTCACTGACGAGGGCGATGACGGCGCCGGCCGCCGCCTCGGTGACCAGGGAGTCGGCCGCGGAGGCTTCGTTGTGGGCGTGGACGGTGACCAACCGCTTGCCGGTGATGCCCGCGTGGGTCAGCAGCTTGCGCGTGACCCGGGTGTCCTCGCAGGCGATGACTTCGGCTTCGGAGAGGGTCCGAACCGCTCGCGGTGAGAGGTCGCCCAGGTTGCCGATCGGGGTGCCTACGAGGACGATGCGCCCGGGCTCATCCTCCGTTGGCACGGCCGCTGATCTCGAGCTCGTCGCCGACGGTCAGGTGCCACCGTTCGAAGGCGCCGTCGGTCGCCACGACGATCATCTTGGTGTGCAGCCGGGGCCGGGCGACGCGAAACGGCGGCATCCGGACGGTCTCGGTGACCGCCATGCGCCCGTCGGTGCCACCGTCGCAAAAAGCCACGTCGACGGTGTACGGCAGGCCGACGGTGTGCAGGACGAACGGCGGGCGCAGGATGAGGGCACCGATCGGCGGCGGGCGGTGCCACAGGCCCCGCAACCGGTCGGGCACCGACGTGGCCTCATCGGCGGTGGCCAACACGTCGCCGTCGCGGACCAGCCAGGTCATCTAGACGTTGAAGCGGATCTCAAGGACGTCGCCGTCTTGAACTTCGTAGTCCTTGCCCTCGACGCGCATACGGCCCGCCTCCTTGGCTGAGGACCACGACCCAAGTTTGAGGAGTTCGTCCCACCGGATGATTTCGGCCCGGATGAAGCCCCGCTGGAGGTCGGAGTGGATGACGCCGGCACATTCGGGCGCCTTGGCCCCGGCCCGGAACGTCCACGCCCGGCTCTCCTTTTCGCCCGTGGTGAGGAAGGTGCGCCGGCCGAGGAGGTGGTACGCCGCCCGGGCCACCCGGGGCAGGGCGCCCTCGCCCAGGCCCAGGCCCACGAGGAGCTCGGCCCGTGAGTCGGGGTCGAGCTGCGCCGTCTCGGCTTCGAGCATCACGCTGACCGCCAGGGTGTCGCCCGCCCCGCCGAGCTCGTCGACCACGGGCTTCAACACCGCCTCCTCGTCGCCGATTTGGTCCTCGCCGATGTTGACCACCGCCAGGACCGGCTTGTTGGTGAGCAGGAAGAAGGTTCGAAGCGCCGCCCGTTGGTCTTTTGGCAGCGCCGAGCGGTAGATGGGCGTGCCCGCCTGCAGCTCCGCGATGGCAGCGTCGAGCGCCTCCACCTCCGGGGTGAGGGACTTGTCGGCCCGTGCCGCCTTGCGGCGTTTCTCGATCTGGGCCTCGGCGGTCGCCAGGTCGGCGAGGACCAGTTCCAGCTCGAGGACCTGCAGGTCGGCGAGGGGGTCGGCGTCGCCCGCCACGTTCTCGTCCTCGAACGCCCGCAGCACCAGGCAGATGGCGTCCACCTCACGGATGCCCGCGAGGAAGCGGTTGCCGAGTCCCTCGCCGCTCGCCGCCCCGGCCACGAGGCCTGCGATGTCGACGAACTCGACGGTCGTGTGGACGATCTTCTTGCTCTTGCTCATCTCCGCCAGGGCCAGCAGCCGCTCGTCGGGCACCCGGGCCATGCCCACATTGGTCTCGGTGGTGGAGAAGGGGTGGGCCGCCACGACGGCGTTGCCGCCGGTGAGGGCGTTGAACAAACTCGACTTACCGGCGTTGGGCAGGCCGACCAGGCCGAGGCGCTCCATTAGGGCGAGGGTAGTTCCGGTGCCGGACCAACCAGGTTCCGAGTAGGTTGCGGACCGTGTCCAAGCGAACCAAGAAGGCCAAGACCCGCGCCCACCGCAACAAGGCCAACCACGGCCGCAAGCCCAACAGGGGCCGTTAGGCCGTCTGTTCGGCAGGTGCCGGTGGGCGCTGGTGGGCGGTCGGCGCCGGCGGGCGGTGGGTGGTGGTGGGCGGTGGGTGCCGGTGGGTGCCGTCTGTTTGGCGGGTGCCGGCGGGTGCCGGTGGGCGCTACGGTCGGACCGGGCGGGGTGGGGCCATGCGGCGCTAGACCGATTGGCGGGAGCCCCGGGGCGTCCATCCCGCCCCTTTGGTGCGCAGCACGCCGTCGAGGACGCTCGGGCGGTCGGTCATGATCCCATCGACGCCCAGGTCGATCAGCCGTGCCATGTCCTCGGGCTCGTCGATCGTCCACACGTGTACCGCCACGTCGTTGTCATGCGCGGCCGCCACGAAGCGCTCGTCGACCACGACGATCTCGTCGAAGGTGGCCGGGACCTGTAAGGCGGCGTGGCGCTCTGGTGGGGGCTTCACGCCGTCCTGCACCGCCTGCCAGAAGATGGCCGTGCCATTGGAGCCGTACGACGTGGGAATGTCGGGCGCCTCGGCCGAGAAGGCGTCGGTCGCGCCATCGTGGAACGACGCCACGATCACGTCGTCGCCTCGGTCGTACTCCCGCAGAAGCTGCGCCAGGAGCGCCTCGTAGGGTTCCACGTCGGGTGCTGTCTGCTTGATGTCGAGGTTGAGGAAAACCCCGCCGAACTGCTCCAGGACCTCGCGGAGGGTGGCCACCCGAAGCGACGTCTCGAACATGGCCCGGCCCCGGTAGAGGTACTCCATATCCTCCCGGCCTGGTGCGACGATCTCGCCGGGAACCCACCAGTAGGCGTTGTCCAGCTCCTCCAGCTCGGCGAGAGTGAGGTCGGCGATGGCACCGCGGCCGTCGGTCGTGCGGTCCACGGTCGTGTCGTGGCACACGACCAGCTGGCGGTCGGCCGTCGCATGGACGTCGAGCTCCAAGGCGTCGGCCCCGCCACCGACTGCCTGTTGCATGGCCAGCAGCGTGCTGGAGGGTCCTTCTCGGGCTCCGCCCTGATGGGCGAAATTGAGAACCCGCCGCTCCAGCCAGGGGTTTCCCATGTCTGCCGAAGCTAGCGGACAGGGTGCGCGTGGTCGGGTCGGTGGGTGCGATTGCGGGGCTTCGGCGTAGGGTTTACGCCGTGGACCGCCCGATCGTGGAGATCGACGACGGCGACACGGTCTGGCGTTTCGATCGGTCGTTCCTGGAGTCGCGGTGGAGCTGCATCTGGGGACGCGGCTGCCTCGGCATCCTGCCCGAGGCGGCGCCGCAACTCGGCCACGGCTGTTGTTCGCTGGGCGCCGACCTCGACGGGGTGGACGAGGCCCGGAGAATTGCAGCCTTGGCCGCGACGCTCTCCCCCGAGGTATTCGAGCATCACGAAGCGGCGGGCGCTGGCGGCTTGTTCGGTGACGACACTTGCACCCGTACCCGGGTCGCGGACGGGGCGTGCATCTTTTTGAACCGCCCCGGTTTCGAGGGCGGCGCCGGTTGTGCGCTTCATCTGGCGGCATTGGCGGCCGGTGAGTCACCGATCGACTGGAAGCCGTCGGTCTGCTGGCAGCTTCCCGTCAAGGTCGACTGGGAACCGGGCGAAGGAGACACGGAGGTCGCCACGGTGCGGGGCTGGACACGGGCCGACTGGGGTGACGAGGGCGTCACGATGGCGTGGTGCTGTACCGAGGGCGAGCGGGCATATGTGGGCGACCGGCCGGTCGTCGAGTCGCTGGCCGACGAGCTCGAGGCGATCGTCGGCCCGACCGTCTATGTCGAACTCCGGCGCCGGCTTGGACCTGCTGGAGGGTCCCGTTAGGCGCTCGTTCGGCGCCCCACCATCGTGAGCGCCGATAGGCAGTAGCACGGACTTGACCGCATGGAGCTGGGAGCGTTCACCGCGCGCGGTGCCGCGGGTAGCCCGGTCGACCGCGCTCTCGCCTGTTTGCTGGGACTACTGGGCCTATGGGTCTCCGAGGCGTGCAGCATCAATATCGAGGACCTCGGCATCGAACGAGGCCATCGGACCGTGACCGTGCTGGACCAAGGATCTGGGCCAAGGATCAAGTTGGCTTTGATCCACCTGCCATCCCGGGTGGCCCGGTCCACTCCGGAGTTGCGGCACGGCGGCGTCAGGTCCGGCCGCGGCGGCTGATTCCGCCGAACGCCGGATGTGTTCGACGATCGCTCGCCGGGCGTGCTCCGCGTTCGGCTCGGTCATTGGATTGTCCATTGCGGTGGTTCGTTGTGCTGTGTAGGACTTGGCGTGCCGGCGGAACCCATCGGTGACCTGTAGATCGGCGTGTCAGGCAACTTGCCGATCACCTCCTGATCCGTCGGGTCGCTCCACGCGAACACCGCCTCCGGGGTGGCCTCGATCGTCGTGGACGCGGTACACACTCGGCGTCCATACCAGTGACACGGCTTGGCGGGCCCGAACTCATCGCAGCACGGTACGTCTCGCCTACGTCCGAGGTCGCACGATCGGCGGACATGCCCCAGACGCCGGGAACAGGTAAGTCAGCTGTGCGCGACTGCGCCTACGATGACCGCGACGTACCGGAGGAGAAGAACGTCATGGAGCGGAGGGACATCGACGACGAACTCTCCGCGACCGGTGCGCAAGAGCTGCTCGCGTCCACCTCGGCCGCCCACCTCGCCTACATCGGGAAGGACGGAACACCGCGGGTGATTCCGGTCGGATTCTTCTGGACCGGCGAGCAATTCGTGATCTCGACGGCGACAACCGCCCCGAAGGTCACGGCGCTGTCGGCTCGCCCGGACGTCGCCCTGACCATCGACGGAGGAGACACACCCGACCAGGCGCGCGCCCTTTCGATACGCGGGCAGGCGAGCGTCGAGATCGTCGACG
>JAUTXN010000158.1 GCA_030838045.1 Acidimicrobiaceae bacterium | reverse complement strand
TCCCCCCTGCGACAGCGTGTGGGCGGCCTGGAGTCCCGTCAGGATGCTGACATCGTGCTCGGGCGAGGGGCCGCCGAAGAGGACTGCGGGCGAGCTCACAGCCGACATCCTTTCACGGGTAGTGGTCCGGGAGGTCGTTTTCGTACAACACCACGTCGCCGGGGCCGAGGTGCTCGGTGACCCAGATGACCGCCTGCGGTCGAGTGGGGCATCGGACGAGCTCGGCCCGGTCCTTTTCGGGGGCCCGGCGCCAGCCCGCCACCAGAGCCGCGGCGTTGGACTGGCCCACCACCAGGAGGTGGGTGGCGACACGGGCCGCCTGCTCACCGAAGCGGGCGTTCTCCTCGTCCTGGCGGGCGCCCAGTTCGACCATGCCGGGCGTCACGACGACGCGTTTGGTGGAGGCACCGAGCTGGGAGAGCAAACGCAAGGCCCCGGCCGCTCCGGCGGGGTTGGCGTTGTAGGTGTCGTCGATGACCGTGGCTCCGGTTTGGCCGACCGACACGTCTCGACGGTGGGCGGCGGCGGGCAGGTCGGGGAGGCGCCGGGCCACCGTTTCCGGGGCGACGCCGAGCTCCAGGGCCACGGCCACGGCACAGGCGACGTTGGTCGGGGGGGCATCGAGGCCCGAGACGGCGGCGAGTTGGCGGATCGCCCCGTCCGGTTGCGCCACGAACACCCGCAATGCCCCTTCGTCGTGGACGACGCTCACGTCAGCCCGGCGGTCGGTTGCCGAGCAGCGCCACACCTTGGTGCCCGCGGCCGCAGCTTTGTCGGCCAGCGGCACCAGCCATTGGCTGTCCACGTTGAGGACCGCGACGTTGGCGCGCTCCAGGATCTCCGACTTGGCCTGGGCGATCTGCTCCTCGCTCTTCATTCGCTCCAGGTGGACCGGGCCGATGGCGGTGATGACCGCGATGTCGGGCTTGACCCACGAGCACATCTCGGCGATCTCACCGGGGCCGTAGGTTCCCATCTCGGCCACGAACACGTCGGTGCCGGGAACCAGTTGCTCGTTGATGGCCCGCGACAGGCCCGACTGGTTGTTGTAGCTCTTCGGGGTCGGGACCACCGTCACGCTGCCCGCCAGGAGGTGGGCCACGTAGCCCTTGGTGCTGGTCTTGCCGTACGACCCGGTGATGGCCACGACGGTCGGGTGGACCGAGGCCAGCTTGGTCGCGGCCCGGCTGACGAACTTGGCGCCCAGCCGCCGCTCGAGCGGCGCCGTGACGGCCAGGGCCATGTCGACGATGAGTGGGGCCGCGACGGCGGTGAGGGTGGCGGCGGCCGCCACGACCGCCAGCGTGGGGGCGGCGGCCACCGCGACACCGATCAGCGCGGCCGCGATTGCTGCCGAGACGGCGGCCAGCGCCTTCAGCCGCCGGGTCCACACCAGCGGAGAGGTCCGGCCCCGCAGCGTGAGGCCGAAGGGCCCGACCGCGACCGCGGCCGCCGCCACGAGGCCGGCGGGCGCCACCTTGGCTGCCGCGGCCGCCAGGCCGACGAGGGCCGCCACACCGAGGAGGCGGTTGGGTCCGATCGACCACCACCGGCGGGCGAACCGGGCGACCGATCCGGGCAGGTAGTGCTCCCGCTGGGCCACACGAAGCCAGCGGACCCCGGCCAGGCCGCCCGCGACCAGCGAGCCGACGAGGAGGATGGCTTGGGCGGCGGCGCTGTTCACAGCTCAACCGGCGGGGCGGGCTCTGGCTCTGCGGGCGGGGTCGGCTCTGCGGGCGGGGCCGGCTCGGCGGGCTCTGCGGGCGGGGCGGACTCTCCGGGCGGGGCGGGCTCTGGCTCTGCGGGCGGGGCGGGCTCTGGCTCTGCGGGCGGGGCCGGCTCTGCGGGCTCTGCGGGCTCTGCGGGCGGGTCCACCGGCGGGGCGGGCTGGTGGACCCGCAGGGCGTCGATCAGGGCGTCGGGACGGTCACGGGGAAGAAAGTGGCCCACGCCGGGGATGACCACGAGGTTCGACTGCCGGCAGCTCGCCTGGGCAGCCTCGGCCACCGAGACCGGCGTTTGATCATCGTCCGCACCCCAGATCAGCTCGATCGGTCCAGGGAAGGCCGAAAGGGCGGCTTCGTAGCTCTCGTTTACGGACCGGACGAGAACACCACGCATGACCCCGGTCGCACGGCGGTAGTCCTCCGAGCCGTACTTCTGGCGCAGTTGTTCGACCCGAGCCTCGCCGAGGAGCCCGGCGCGGCGAAGGGCCTTGGCCAGGCGCAGGCTCGCCGGCGACGATCGCCGGCGACCGGTCGGCGTTCGACGGACCAGCGGCACACCGGTGAGGACCTGCGCCACCACGCGGTCGGGGTGCGCGGCCGCCAAATGGGTCGCCACTCGGCCCCCAAAGGAATGGCCGACCACCACCACGTGGGGCGCCATGTCGTCGAGGATTGACTCCACGTGCGCGGCGTACTGCGCGGTCGACCATTCCTCGGGTGGCGGCGGGGCCGCCCCGAAGCCCGGAAGATCGAGGGCGATGGCGTCGAAACTCCGGAGAACACCCTCGAAGTCCCGGTGCGTCCGCTCCCATCCGGGCAGGGCCAGCACCCAGGGGGTGGCGGTGCCGTGCAGGGTCCCGAACAGCCGCCCACCGGCGAAGGTCTTCAGCACGGCGGGGGGCCCGGCAAGGGGCCGGAAACATCGGGCATGGTCGGAGAGGACACGGTAGTCGCGCCTCTGGGCCGGCCTGCGGCCGTGCCCGCGGTCGGCGTTCGGGTGTTGTTTGTAGATGTGAACTTTTGAACCCTTGACGGCGGCTCCCGCAGGGAGCACACTGCGTCGCAGCCCGTACGAAGGATCCGACCCGACAAGGACCACGAAGGCAGCCACGCCTTCCACCTGCGCCGATCGGCCCCCGAGCCGGGTCAAGGAAATCGTTCGGACGGCGAGCGAAGCCGGGTGGCTTTCGCTTTGCGTGCTCCACGGGCGGGCCGCGAGGTACCCGGGGAGCCGCCGGCTGGCGTCAAACCTGACGGCATGGTCCCAAGGAGTCCGGAAGGCGCAGGCCGGAAAGCTACTTGGGGCCAGCCGGTTGGGAAATGGACGGGGGCGGGAGCAGAGCTTCGCCGGCGGGGGGGCCGGCGGGGCCGCCCGGTCTCCAATCTGAGCATCCACCAGCCCGTCACACCCCCTTCGTATCTTCATCGGGGTGGACACGGTGTCATCCCAGGCCGGACAAGGGCATGCGGCAGGGTCACTTCTGGCGGACCTCACGACGGCCCAACGCCGGGCGGTCGAGAGCGACGCGTCGCAGCTGTGCATCCTGGCTGGGGCCGGGTCGGGCAAGACCAGGGTCCTGACCCGTCGCATCGCCTACCGCATGGCGATGGGGACCGCCGACGCCAGTCACGTACTGGCGCTCACGTTCACCCGACGGGCGGCAGGCGAGCTCGGCGCCCGGCTGCGGTCGCTCGGCGTTCGGGAGCGTCTCACCGCGGGAACGTTTCACGCGGTCGCCTATGCGCAACTGCGGCAGTACTGGGCCGATCGGGGCGAGTCGCCGCCTCAGCTACTCGACCGCAAGAGCCGTCTGCTGGCCCGGCTGGTCGCCGGCCGTCCGGAGATGGCGGGTGCACCACTGTCGGAGCTGGCGGCCGAGATCGAGTGGGCCAGCGCCCGGCTGATCACGCCCGAGGACTATCCCGCGGCCGCCCAAGACGCCGGCAGGCGTCTCCCGGTTACGGCCGAGGCGATGGCCGCTCTCATCGCTCGGTATCAGACCGAGAAGACGCGGCGGCGGCTGGCCGACTTCGACGACCTGCTGGCTCGCTGCGCCAATGCCCTGGAGCGCGATCCCGCCTTCGCCGCCGTCCAACGGTGGCGCTGGCGACATGTCTTCGTCGACGAGTTCCAGGACGTCAACCCGTTGCAGGATCGGCTCTTGAGCGCGTGGCTTGGTTCCCAGCCGGATATTTGCGTCGTCGGCGACCCCAACCAGGCGGTGTACGGCTGGAACGGTGCCGATGCGTCGCTGCTGGCACGGCTGCCCGATCGTTGGCCGGGTACCGAGGTCGTCCATCTGGACGACAACCATCGATGCACCCCACAGGTGGTGGCGTCGGCCGCCCAGGTGCTCGGTTCGTCCGGCGCCCTGCTGCGGTCGTCTCGGCCCGATGGCAGTGCGACCGTCGTGCGGGCGTACTCCGATGATGCCGCCGAGGCCCACGGGATCGTGGCCGAGGTGCGCCAGCGCCAGGCCTCGGGGCTCCCATGGTCCGAGCTGGCGATCCTGGTCCGGACCAACGCCCAGGTTGCGGCCTTCGAGGTGGCATTTCGCGCCGCGCAGGTCCCCTATCGGCTGGCCGGGGACCGGCCGCTGCTCGACGACCCCGACATCCAGGCCCTCCTCACCGAGGTGTCAGGGCGGCGCGACGAACCCTTCGCCTTCGTCGCCGCCGACCTGGCGCGCCTGGCCAATGACGGTGGCCCCCAGGGTGGGCAACCTGGCCGGCAGGTGGCCGCTCGGAGCCTGGCCGGGTTGGCGTCGGACTTCGAGCGGATGGAGATCCGTCCGACCATCGCGGCGTTTGTGAGCTGGCTCGGGCCCGCGACCAGTCGCGACCGCGCCGACCGCGGGCAGGCCGGTGTCACGATCTCGACGTTTCACCGGGCCAAGGGCCTCGAGTGGCAGGCGGTCTGGGTTGCCGGCCTCGAGGATGGCCTGGTTCCCATCAGCCACGCCCAGACCCCAGACGCGGAAATGGAGGAACGCCGGCTTCTCTATGTCGCCCTGACCCGAGCCGGTGACGAGCTGCACTGTTCATGGGCCCGAGAGCGGACGTTCGGGGAGCGTCGAGTCCCTCGAAATCCCTCACCCTGGCTGGCCGGCATGGCCGGCCCGGGTGCCCGAGGCGATGGCGCGCCGGACGCTCCCGACGGTGAGTGGCGCACCCGCCTGGCCGCCCAGCGAGACCGCCTGGCTGGTTGTCGCCGTCCAGGGTCGACCCTGCGAGACGCCCAGATGGCGGCGGCCGATCCGGGGGTGGTCGAGGCATTGCGGACATGGCGGGCCGCCGCCGCTCGGGCGGCCGGCGTACCGGCCCATGTGGTGCTCCACGACGCCACCCTTGCCGCGGTGGCGGCCAAGCGACCCTCGACGGCCGAAGAGCTGCTTGGCGTCCCGGGACTCGGTGCGGTGAAGGTGTCGCGGTATGGCGCTGTACTGCTCGATCTGGTGGCTGCGCACCGGGCCAGCGCCTGACGCGTTCGGGCGGCGCTGGTCGGCAATAACATGATGTGATGCGCTTCGAGGTGGTCCAGCACCTGCATGCGCCGATCGACGAGGTGGAGAAGGCGCTGGTGGATCCGCGCTTTCTCGAGACCCTGGGCGGCCTGCCCAAGCTCGGCCGCCCGGAGCTCATTGAGCAACGTGACGGGGACGACGGGATTTTCCAGCGGGTGCGTTACGACTTCGAAGGTGCCCTCTCGCCTGCGGTCCGGGCATTCATCGACCCGGCCAAGCTGTCCTGGGTCGAGGAGTCGACGCAGGACCGCAAGACGCACACCACGAGCATCGATATCGTTCCCGACTACTACACGTCGATCTTCGAGTGCTCGGGGATCATCCGGCTCACGACCGACCACGTCAGCGGAGACACCGTGCGCACCGCGATCGGTGAGGTCACGGTTCGGGTGCCATTGGTCGGCGGCCGGGCCGAGGCGGCGATCATCTCCGGATTGCACGAACACGCCGACCTCGAGGCGGATGCACTCGACGATTGGGTCGCTGCCGAAGGAGACCGCCGGAGCGCCGGTTGAGCGCTGGAGGCATTGCTTCTCCGGGGTTTGGGAAGTAGGTTTGGCCCATGTCCGTATGGTTCTCCGTCGAGGTCCTCGACGGCGCGTCGTCCGCCGCTTTGTGGTCTGAAGCGTACGGAGATGCGTTGGTCGAAGCGGCCCTCCTGACCGGGGCCACCGAATGGAATTGGCACCGGCACTCATGGGGTGTGGTGCTCGAGCTGGAGTTCGCCGAGGAAGACGCCTGGGACCGGTTCCGGGAACTGACGTCGGTTCAGGCGGCGCTCGACGCTGTGCCCGATCCGCTCACCGGTTTGGTCGTCTACCGGGGACGCGGTGGCAGCGCAGGCACGTGGGCTCCTCGGCCCCGCCGGCCGCTGATCGGCTGCGGCTCGGCCGCGCTCCCCTTGCCCTGGGCACTGTGGGAGTCAGAGGAGATCGAGCTGTTCGCTCCGCTCCTCGATCGTCGCCTTGCGGTTGCGGTCGGCGCCTCGCTGCGCTGACGACCGCTCTCGACGTCTCTCGGCCGGCCATCCGGTTCGCCGGTGGGACCGCTCTGCCCGCGATCAGACGCCGGTGGCGACATCGATCAATAGCGGCGCGTGATCCGAGGGGAGCTTTCCCTTGCGGGCGTTGCGGTCGACGATGGCCCAGGTCACGGTGTCGGCGAGCGGCTTGGACACCAAGATGAGATCGATCCGCATGCCCCGGTGCTCGTGGAAGTCGCCGGCTCGGTAGTCCCAGTAGGTGTACAGACGATCTTCCTGGTAGCGACGGCGGAAAGCGTCCTCCAAGCCCCACTCCTCCAAGCTGGCCAAGGCGTCGCGTTCCTCGACGCTCACGTGGGTGCTTCCCACGAAGGCGGCGGGATCCCAGACGTCACGGTCCTCGGGCGCCACGTTGAAGTCACCGCACACCGCCACGAGCCGATCCGGGTCGGCGACACGGTCCAAGTGATCGCGCAGCCGCTTGAACCAGGACAGCTTGTACTGGAAGTGGGGCGCGTCCAAGGCCCGACCGTTGGGAACGTAGACACTCGAGACGACGACGCCGCCGCATGTCGCCGTCAGTAGCCGTGTGTCCTCGTCGGCCTCGAGACCTTCGCTGAACCCTTCCACGACATTGTCGAGCCCCACTCGCGACAGAATCGCGACGCCGTTCCACTGGCCGCTGCCGTGATGAGCCGACTCGTAGCCCAAGGCCGAGAACGCCATGTGGGGAAAGGCGGCATCGGAGAGCTTGGTCTCCTGGAGGCAGCAGACGTCTGGTTGGGCGTAGGTCAGCCACTCCTCGACGCGGCCCATCCGGACCTTCAGCGAGTTGACGTTCCAGGTGGCGATGCGCATGGTGCTGCCATATTGCCTGACCCGTGCGACATCGTCCCCTGACCGCCCTCGGCGTCCTCGGTGACAAGGGACCGGACGAACGCGGCAGGGCCGGCCACGATGGCCGAGTCGCCGACGTGGAGCGGCCCGACCAACGCCGATGCCGGCAAGGCGTCGCCGTCACCTCGGCGGAACGCCACCAACCGCGCTCCACCTGTTCGCCAGCGCTGCACGTCCTCGGACGTGAGCGGCGACGTGACATGGAGCCGCAGCCCCAGGAAATCGGCGTCGCCCACTTGAAACTGGCGCATGGCCCGCTCGTCGATCGCGGCATCGACAAATGCCCGGGCCGCCACCCGCACCGCCGATGACGAGGCATCGATTCCGAACACTGACGTGGCACTCTCCGCGATCTCCTCGTCGAAGATCCTTGCCACGGTGCGGATTCCCGGCCGCAGCGCCTGAGCGTTGAGACAGGCCTCGACGTTGGAGAGGTCATTGTCGGTGAGTGCGATCAGGCATGCCGCCTCGGCGATGTTCACTCGTTCGAGATTGTCGGCCAACCGCACGTCGCCGCTGACAACGGGCGTGTGGGCTTGTACGGCGTTGATGAACTCTTCGTCGGGCCGTAGCTCGAGCACCGCGGTCGGGATGCCGAGCCGCCAGAGAAGCCCTTCCACGCGGTACCCGACCGTTCCGAGGCCGCCCAGCACCACGTGGCCTCGCAGCCGGCTGGCACGGCGACCCATTCGCTGTTCCAGCCGCTCGGCCGTTGCGATCGAGGCCAAGTAGGAGAAGAGGACCCCGAGCAGCGCCCCGCCGACGACGACGGGCACCACGGAGAAGATCTTGAGCGCCGTCGATTGCGTCGGCACATCGTTGGTCGGCGAACCCGACGCTGCGGCGGTGAGCGTCCAATAGAACGCCACGACCGAAGTGTGGTGCAGCCCCAGGGTGACGAAGAGCATGCTGGCGACCATCACCGCCGTCAGTACGAGCGCGATGCGGGGAAGCAGAGTGATGTTGCGGACCCGGCGGGGAGCGCTGGCGGGCACGCCGTGCCGGCGGCGGCGCCGGCGCCGCTGGCGCGCCCGGGGACCGACGTTGAAAAGCTCGCTGTTGCGCACCGCCAGGCGCAACACGTCGTGCTGGCGACCTCCTATCACCACTTCGTCGCCCGCGACGAACGTCCGGTCGGCACCGTTGGCCGCCACCCACCGAGCCCCATCGATCGGACGCTGGGCGACGACGGCACAGCCGAACTCTCGCTCCACGGTCTGCAGGGACGTACCGATGAGCGGCGAACGATCCCGGACGACCACCCGCAAGAACGGGATCTCGCCGTCTGCAAAGCGCATCGTCAACGCCGGCTCGTCGCCCAGCGCCGAGGCAACGAACTGCGACGCCGCCAGCGCCGACATGCTGTAGGCCCGCCGAACGTTGATACCCCGTCCAGGGACCGCGGCCAGCCGCTCCATCTGGTCAGCCAGCAGACCGTCGAACAGCCGGATCACGACCGGCACGTCGGGAGCGACCTTGTGGGCCATCACCGTCGTCTGGACATTCTCGAGGTCGTCTTCAGCCAGGGCCAGGAGGCATCGCGCACTGGGTAGATCGACCCCTCGGAATGCCGCCTCCCTGCCCCCGGTCGCGTGGACCACCGACGCCCGCCCGGCCAGCAGTTCCTCGGTCGGCGGGTCAGGCGTCGTCGCGATGACCACGACCCGGCCCCCCGCGCGGACCAACCCCTCCACGACGGGCACGGTGAGGCGGGTCAGGCCCGCGATCACATACAGCTCCTCGCCCAGTTCGATGGTCACCCTTTACTGAGTGCCGGGACGGTGCCCTGATACTCGCTGTGCGGGTGCGTTGCCCGTTATGGCGTGGACGGGGCAGTCGGCTCGGGTTCTGTTACGGGCTCGGGAGCCGCGATCTGCGACCGGCTGCGGCGCCGTGGGGCCCGGGAGGGGGGTGTAGCCGCTCCCGGCGATCCGTCGAGCGTCGCGGTGACCGATGCGGGCTCGTTGGCGGCTGGCGGTGCGACGCTGGCAGGTTCGGTGTCGTCGGGCGCGTGCGCGGGCGCCGGCGCGGCCCGGCGGCTGGCGCTACGGGATCGCTTTGCTGCCGGGGCTGGTCCGCCAGCGTCGGTGGGCGGGGGCAGTGGCGGGGGCGGGGGCAGTGGCGGCGGCAAGGTCGGGTCGGGTGGCGTGGTCCGTGCAGGGCGCGAGGCCGCCCGGCGCTTGGCGGGCACCGCCTCCGGTGCGACGCTGGGGTCCGACGAGGCGTGCTCGGGCGGGAGCGCGGGTTCACTCGAATCGGGCGCCGGCGACGGGGCCCCGCGTCCTCGTCCTCGTCCCCGCCCCCGCGACGCCGCCTCCTGAAGCGGTGCGTCCGACCCGGCGGTCACCTCGGTGACACCGGTCGTGGACGCCTCCGTCTCCGGCCCGACGGTCTGGGTGCTTCCCCTCCGGCGCGGCGCCGCCTTGGTCGGCGCCGGGGAGGCTGTCGCAT
>JAUTXN010000154.1 GCA_030838045.1 Acidimicrobiaceae bacterium | reverse complement strand
CTCGCCCGGCAACGACGACCTCTTTGGGGTGCGCCCGCCCCATCGAGTCGAGGTCGTCGGCCCGAACGCAGGCCACCGACCGGCTCCCGATCTGCAGCAACGGCACATCGATGCTGGCGCACGATTCCAGGGCCACTTCGCAGCGAGGGTGGAAGGGGCATCCTGACGGCGGCTGCAGGGGGCTGGCCGGTTCGCCCTGGAGGGGGGAGCGCACCACGCCGACTGCAGGGACCGCCCCGAGGAGTGCCCTGGTATAGGGATGGCGGGGCGATGCCACGATCTCCTCGGCCGGGCCGATCTCGACGATCCGGCCGAGATACATGACGGCCACCCGGTCGGCGACCACCCGGGCGGCGCCCAGATCATGGGTGACGAAGAGCATGGCCATGCCGAGCTCGCGCCGGATGCGCCCGAGAAGGTTGAGCACCGTCGCCGCCAGGGAGACGTCGAGGGCGCTGGTGGGCTCGTCGCACAGCAGCACCTCCGGGGGCACGATGGTCGCCCGGGCCAGCGCCACCCGTTGGCGCTGGCCGCCCGAGAGCTGATTGGCCTTGGCGCCGGCCACCTCGGCGGGCAGACCCACCAGCGCCAGCGCGTCGCGAACCTTGGCCGCCCGATCCCCTCGCCTCGTACCCTCGGCCCGCAGGCGCTCACCCACGAGCTCGCCGACCGTGAGCCAAGGGGTGAGTGACGCCCCGGCGTCCTGGAAGACCATCTGGGGCCTCGAGCCGTGGGCGCCCAGGCTGATGGAGCCGCGAGTGGGCGCCAGGAGGCCGGCCACCGTGCGCAGCAGGGTCGACTTGCCGCAGCCGCTCTCACCGACCAGGGCCAGTGCCTCACCTTCGGCCACCTCGAGGTCGATTCCCCGCAAGGCCTGGAGGCGCTCCTTGTGGCGCCAGCCGCCCCGCAGGACGAACTCTTTTTCGACTCCCGCCAACCGCACGGCCACTGCCACCCCCGCGCCAGCCACCCCCGCCCCGGTCCTGGTTCCAGGCCCCGTGACAGGAGCCGGGGCGCGCCGTTCGGGGGACTTCACGGCCACGACCTGGGACCAGGGTTCGAGCACCGGTGG
This sequence comes from Acidimicrobiaceae bacterium, assembly GCA_030838045.1. Classification (GTDB taxonomy): domain Bacteria; phylum Actinomycetota; class Acidimicrobiia; order Acidimicrobiales; family Palsa-688; genus JALYXV01. The sequence goes on along the minus strand of JAUTXN010000154.1, from coordinate 3,094 downwards.
CGCGGCGACGTCGGTGCTGCCCAACCGGATGCACGCGGCCACGCCGGGGTGGCGGCCCGCGGCCACGAGGGTCGGAAGGGCATCGTCACACGCGTCCTGGTGCAGGCCGCAACGGGGACCGAACGGGCAGCCAGCGGGCAGCGCCCGGGGATCGGGTGGCTCGCCCGGAAGGGTCGGCAACGGGCCATCGCGGCGCGCCGCCAGCGTGAGGCGCGACCGCAGCAGCCCGACGCTGTACGGATGGGCCGGCGAGTCGAGGACGTCGGCGGCCCGGCCGATCTCGGCCAGGCGCCCGGCGTACAGCACCGCGATCCGGTCAGCCACCTGGGCGGCGACGCCGAGGTCGTGGGTCACGAGCACGAACGTGCAGCCGGTGCTGTCGCACAGATGGCGCAGCAACTCGAGTATCTGCGCCTGGACGGTGACGTCGAGCGCGGTGGTGGGTTCGTCGGCCACGACCAGTGACGGTTGGCCGGCCACGGCCATGGCGATCATGACCCGCTGGCGCAGCCCGCCCGACAGCTCGTGGGGAAACGCCTTGAGGCGCCGCCGCGGGTCAGGAACGCCGACCGCGTCGAGGAGCCGGACCGCCTCCGATTCGGTCCCGGCCGCCTCCGCGACCTGGCGGCCCACCCGCATGGTGGGGTTGAGCGAGGTCATGGGGTCCTGAAAGATGGCGCCCATGTGGGTGCGCCGCAGCCGCCGCCGCTCATCGGAGGACGCCGCGACCATGTCCACACCGGCCACGATGGCCACGCCGCTGATCTCGGGTGGGGGATCGCCGGCCAGGAGGCCGAGCAGGGACAGGCCGAGAACGCTCTTGCCCGACCCTGACTCGCCGACCAGTCCGAGGATCTCGCCCGGGGCGATCTGCAGGTCGATCCCGCGCAGCGCCGGCACGGCCTGGCCGCGGCGCTGGAAGGTGACGTAGAGTCCTCCGATTTCCACCAGCGGCCCGGCGGGCGCGCCGGGCGTGGGTGTTGTTTCCCCGCTCTTCGGCGGGGCGGTCGGCGGGTTCACGGCCTCCCCGCTCGAAACCCCGGCCGGGGTCGGAGCAGCATCGGGCGAGGATTTTCCCCGCTCGATCTTCTCGACCCCGGACATGGGCCGACCGTATGGGTCAGGTGTTGCCGCGCCATCTCGTTGCGGTGACGACAATGTTCCCCTTACCTGACGTCTTTCTTACGAGTGGAGCGTGAGCTTGCCGAACTCGACGCTGAAGACCGTCGGCAACTGGTGCATCCAGTTCCCGTAACCCGCCTGCGCCACCACCACGTCCTTGACGTCGGCGATGGTGTCGAAGCAGCCGTTGGCCACGAGGGCGTCGCCCGCCTTGGCGTACGCCGCCTGGATCTCGCTGGCCACGGTCAGATGCACGCCCTGATCCATGGCCTGGTCGGCCGCGGGCACCGAGCACAGCAGCCAGTTGAGGGCGCCGTTGGTGTTGTCCGCGGTGTGGGTGAAGATGCGCACCCAGGTGTCGGGGTGCGAGGCGTCGGGATTGAGGGTGGTGAGCAGCAGGTCAGGGGCCTGGCCGGCATTCTGGGGCAGGGCGAAGGCCACGTTCAGCGGCATGGCGCGCACGGTGCTGTTGAGCCCGGCCGCCTGCAGCTCGGTCTGGATGAGCTCCGCCACCCGCTGGTTGCGGGCGTCGTCGCTGGTGTAGGCCACGTCCACGGTCTTGTTGGCCAGGCCCTTCACGGCGTTGGCCAGCACCGACGGGTCGTACTTCGGGGTGTCGGCCGCCATGCCCTCGGGCAGTTCCCCGGCCGGGTAGATCTGGGTCGAGACCGTGGCGTCCTTGCCGTACACGTCGTTGACGATCTGCTGCTTGTTGATGGCCTGCTGGAGGGCGTTGCGCAGGGGGAGGCTCTTGAAGATCCCCTTGTTCTGGTTGACCAGGAGCCAGTTCTTCAGGTGGGCCGGGAACCGCTGGACCTGAAACTTCTTGTTTCCCTCGTAGCTGGCGATGTCGTTCTTGGCCAGGCCGTGGAGGATCATCTGCAGGTCGCCACTCTGCAGTTTCAGCTGCTGGGTGGAGAGGTCGGGCAGGATCGTGATCTTTATCTGGGAGACGGCCGGTTTGCCGCCCCAGTAGGTCGGATGGGCGGCGAGGGTGTAGTGGTCACCAGGCACGAAATCGCTCATGGTGAACGGTCCCGTTCCCGCGTCGTGCGTCTTCAGGTAGCTCTGGGTCATGTCGGATCCGGCGTGCGCCGTGAGGATGGCGGCGCTCGACACCTTGGGCCCGTACGGCGCCGCCAGGTAGTCCATGAACGGTGCGACGGGCATGTTCAGGTGGATGACGAACGTGAGCGGATCGGGCGTGTCGTAGCTGGTCACGTTGCCGAGCATGTAGGAAGGCGCCGAGGCGACCGACGTGCGGCGCATGAAGCTGGCTTTGGCGTCGCTGGCCGTCATGGTGGTGCCGTCGTGGAAGGTGACGTTGGGCCGGAGGTGGAAGGTGTACGTGAGGCCGTCGGCGGAGGTCTCGAAGCTCTGGGCCAGGGCCGGGATGATCTGGGTGCTGTTGTTGGCGTAGGCGACCAGCCCCTCGTACACCGACGTCATGACCGAGTTGCCCTCGAGCTCGTAGAAGATGTCGGGGTCGGGCACCTGCATGTCGGCGGTGTAGCCGATGTTCACCACGGCGGGCGCGGTCACCCCCGAGCCGGCGGTCGTCGGTGACGCACCGGTGCCCGTGGTCGACGACTTCGACGAGCTGCTGCACGCCGCCGCCAGCAGCGGGCCGCAGGCGGCCACGACCAGGAGGGATCGCAGCGTGGGGCGCAGCTTGGTGGGGCGCAGCTTGGTGGGGCGCAGCTTGGTGGGGCGCGCCGGGTGGCGGGTCGGTCGGGCGGAGTGGCGGGTCGGGCGTGCGGGGTGCGCCGGGTGGCGGGTCGTGGTCACGGTTGCTCCTTGGGCTGGGGCTCTCGGGAGGGACTCAATGCAGGACCGATCCGCCGTTGACACAGATGGCCTGGCCGGTCACGTACGCCGCGGACGGCCCGCACAGCCAGGCGACCAAGGCGCCGACGTCCGCCGGGGTGCAGAACCGGCCAGCCGGGATGGCATCGAGGTAGGCGCGCCGGAC
>JAUTXN010000121.1 GCA_030838045.1 Acidimicrobiaceae bacterium | reverse complement strand
TGTTCCAGATCTTCCAGAACGTGGGCATGACGATGGGGATCATGCCGATCACGGGCATCCCCCTGCCGTTCATGAGCTACGGCGGCTCGTCGATCGTGGCCGCCTTCGCGGGCATCGGTCTGGTGCTTAACGTGCACATGCGCCGTTACAGCTAGCGGCGGCGGGGCTCGAGGCGGGGCCGGCGGCGGTGGCCGGAGTACAAACCGACGTGCCCACGACGGTTTGTACTCCGCCCTGGCTGCGGACTGGCCGAGCGGGCCCCCGGCGACCCCGAGGCGACCCCGCGGCGACCCCCCGGCGGGCCCCTGGGGGGCCCGGTGGGGCGGCGGGGGTGGACCGCTACACTGGCGGGGGAGATGACAACAAGTCTCTGGCCGAGGATCGAGCCGCTCCTCGCGCGGGTACAAAAGCCGGCTCGCTACATCGGCTGCGAAGACGGGATGGTGGTTCCGGACCCTTCGACGCGCCCGGGACGAGTCGACTGGCTGCTGATCTACCCCGACACCTACGAGATCGGACTGCCCAACCAGGGCCTCCAGATCCTGTACGAGCTGCTCAACGAACATCCCCGGAGCGCCGCCGAACGGGCCTACGCCCCATGGGGCGACATGGAGGCGGCCATGCGCGGCCGGGGCGTGCCGCTGTTCTCCGTCGACGGGCACCGTCCGGCGGCCGAGTTCGACCTGCTGGCCTTCAACCTCTCCGCCGAGCTCGTCTACACCAACGTCCTCAACTGCATCGACCTGGCAGGCGTCCCGGTGCGGGCCGAGCGCCGTGACGAGAGCCACCCGTTGGTGGCCGCCGGCGGCCACTGCACCTTCAACCCCGAGCCCTTGGCGGACTTCGTCGACCTGTTCGTGATCGGCGACGGCGAGGAGGTCGTGACCGAGGTTTCCGAGGTGGTGGGGGAATGGAAGCGCTCGCCCGGTCGCGCCTCGCCCGGATCCCGCCACCAGCTCCTACGACGGCTGGCCGCTGTCCCCGGCGTGTACGTCCCGTCGATGTACGACGTCACCTATGACGGCCCCCGGCTGGTCGAGGTCACGCCCCGTTACCCCGACGTGCCCGCGCGGGTGCAGAAGCGCACCATTGCCGATCTCGGTGCGTGGCCCTACCCGAAGCAGCAACTGGTTCCGCTCACCGAGGTGGTCCACGACCGGCTCAATGTCGAGATCTTCCGCGGTTGCACCCGGGGCTGCCGCTTCTGCCAGGCGGGGATGATCACCCGGCCCGTCCGGGAGCGTCCGGCCGCCCAGGTGAGCCGCATGGTGCGAGACGGTCTGCGCCGCACCGGCTACGACGAGGTCAGCCTGACGTCGCTGTCCAGCGCCGACTACTCGGGCATCCAGGATGCGGTGAGCGGCGTCATCGGTGACCCGATGTGCACCGGCCTGTCCGTGCCCGCCGGCCCGGTCTCGGTGAGTCTGCCCAGCCTGCGGGTCGACGCCTTCACCGTGGGCATCGCCAACGAGCTCCAGAAGGCCCGGCGCACCGGCCTGACCTTCGCACCCGAAGCCGGCACGTGGCGGATGCGCCAGGTCATCAACAAGCTCATCACCGAGGAAGACCTCTACGGCGCGGTCGACTCGGCCTTTTCCCAGGGTTGGCGCCGGGTCAAGCTGTACTTCCTCATCGGGCTGCCCACCGAGACCGACGCCGACACGCTCGGGATCGCCGAGTTGGCCCGCAACTGCGTGGCCGTCGGCCGCCGCCACACCAAAGCCGTCTCGGTGTCGGCCTCCGTCGGCGGGTTCGTCCCGAAGCCCCAGACGCCCTTCCAGTGGTTCGGCCAGGTTGGTGTGGCGGAGCTGCAGCGCCGCGTCAACCTGCTCCGGGATGCGACGAAGGGGGAAAAAGGGGTCCAGCTGCGGTGGCACGATCCCCGCGCCACTCTCGCCGAGGGCATCGCGAGCCGAGGCGATCGGCGGGTGGGCGCCGCAATCGAAGATGTATGGCGTGCGGGTGGGACATTCCAGGAGTGGTCCGAACACTTCGATCTGTCGCTCTGGCAGGCGGCTATGGACCGCCATGGTTTGTCGATCGAGTGGTACGTCGAGCGCCACCGCGACGGCGGCGAGGTCTTGCCGTGGGATCACATCTCGGCGGGGCTGCACCGTGACTTCCTGTGGCAGGACTGGCAGGACGCGCTGGCCGAGCACGGGCTGCCCGACTGCCGGTGGACACCTTGTTACGACTGTGGGGCGTGCACCGAATACGGGATCGAGCATGTGGTGGCTTCCTCGGTCGCCCCGGCGGGAGGCAGTCAGGGAACGGGCCAGGATCTGGCCACCGGCGGTGCGGTGCCCGTGACGCTGCTGCCGGTCCGGGGTCGGATGCCCCTGCTCACGACAAATGTGGCCCACTGATGTCTCGGGTGCGGATCCGCTTCGCCAAGTTGGGGAAGGTCCGCTGGACGAGTCACCGCGACACCGCCCGCATGTGGGAACGGGCCTTCCGGAGGGTCCGCCTTCCGGTGGCCTACTCCCAGGGGTTCTCGCCCCGGCCCCGGGTCAGCTTCGGGCTGGCCCTTTCCACCGGCTACGAATCAGTAGCCGAGTACCTCGATGTCGAGTTGAACGATGACCTTCAGGACGAAGGTAACGCTCTACTTGACCTAGAGAGTTTGTCCGCCGGCCTGTCGGCTGCCTTGCCCGAGGGCGTTGATGTCCTCGCCATGTCGGCCGACAATGACCGGTCTCTCTCCTTGCAAGAGGAGGTCACGGTCTGCACCTGGCGCCTCGCCGTTGGCCCTGTCGATCCGGGCTCGCAACTGCCCGACATCGGCGCTCGGGTCGACGAACTCCTGGCGGCCGAGTCCATCGTCATCACTCGTACCCGAAAGGGTCGGGACATCGTCGAGAACATCCGGCCCGCCATCTTGGAGCTGCGCCAGGTCGACGAGACCTCCGATGGCGTGTGGCTGGAATGCGAGTTGGCCACCCAGCCCCGCAGCCTGCGCCCGACGGAGCTTGTCTTGGCGCTCGGATCGGATGTCGAGGAGCGCTTTGTTCGCCGCCTGTATCAATGGATCGAGCGCGATGGCGCCCGGTGGGAGCCCCTTGCGGTCCCACTCGCGGCGACGGACGCGCCGCACGCCTTGGAGCGTGCGTTATGAGAAGGGAACACCTCCATGTCCGATGCACTACCCGACCGCCCGGTGAGCTCAGACGGCCCGCCGCCCGCGGCGCCCCGTCCGGCCCCGGACAGCTCGCCGGCTGCGGAGTTGCTCCCGTCAGTCCCGTCGGTCCCGTCGCCTGACGGGGGTGCCGCCGCCACCGGTATCGGTGCCCCCGCCCGGCGTCGCCGCCGGGGATCTCGTGGCGGTCGCAACCGCAATCGTTCGACCGCCGGTGGGACCACCTCGCCATCGGGTGGCCTTGACGCCACCGGCGACGACGACCACAACGACGATGACGACTACGGCGACGACACCCACGAGGGCGGCACCCCCACCTTGGCCGTTGTCGAGCGCCCTGGGCCCGGAGTTGCGCCGCCCAAGGCGGCGGCCGCTGATGCCGTAGCCGAGATCGCGCCACCGGCATCGGCGCCACGCGTGCGGCCCAAGATCGGCGACAGCCGCCCTGCGCCGGCGTCTGCGGGCCCCGCGCCGGGCGGTCCTGGCGATGGGCGCGCACCGAGCGGCCCCGGTGATCCGGGTGCTGCAGGCGGCTCCGCCACCTCGAGCACACGCGGCACCAATCGGGGCGGCCGGGCGCGCGACGGCGCGAGGAACGGCGCGGGTGGTGCTCCCAAGGTCAACCCTGGGCGGGGCTCCGCTTCGTCGGGCGCTTCTGGCCCGTCCGACTCGGTCGGCACCGCGGGCCGGAGCGCTTCCTCGCCCCGGCTGCCCGTGCCCGACGGTGACGATGGCGATCAGGGCTGGGACGACGGAGCCGATGGTCGAAAGCGACGGCGCCGCGGTGGTCGAGGTGGTCGCGGTCCCGGGGGCGCCGGCGCCGGAATCGACGATTCGACCGAAATCGATCCCGAGACCCTGGAGCGGCGGAAGGGCCGGGAGCGCAAGGGGCGCCCGGTCGGCCGCTACCTCATGTTGGTCCACGTTCAGCCCAACGCAACCCAGATCGCGGTGCTCGAAGGCCGATCGCTGATCGAGCACTACGTGTCGCGCCCGGCCGACGACGCCACCCAGATCGACGGCAACATCTATCTGGGTCGGGTGCAGAACGTCCTTCCGGGTATGGAGGCGGCGTTCGTCGACATCGGAACGCCGAAGAATGCCGTGCTCTACCGGGGCGACGTCCGCTACGACCGCGAGGATCTTGAAGGCGAGTCGGGTGGGGGCAAGTCTTCCCGCGGTCGGAATGGCGGACAGAGTCGCGACGCCCGGATCGAGCAACTGTTGAAGGTCGGCCAGACGATCGTCTGCCAGGTGACCAAGAATCCGATCGGGACCAAGGGAGCGCGCCTCAGCCAGGAGGTCTCCCTGCCAGGGCGATTCGTCGTCCTCATACCGGGGAGCGACACCTACGGGATCTCCAAGCGCTTGGCCGACGACGAGCGCAAGCGGCTTCGGCGGATCCTCGACGACATCCGCCCCGCCGGCCATGGCCTCATCGTGCGCACCGCGGCCGAAGGGGCGTCGGCGGACGAGTTGCGCCGCGATGTGGCCCGGCTGCTGCGCCAGTGGGACGAGATCGACACCCGGGCCAAGCGGGCCAAGTCGCCCGCCCTGTTGTACCGGGAACCGGACATGGCGGTACGCGTCATCCGGGAGGAGTTCAACACCGACTACCGCGGCGTGGTGATCGACGATCCGGCCTTGTTCGAGGAGGTGCGCGACTACGTCGCCAGCATCAGCCCCGACCTGGCCGACCGGGTCGAGTTTGCCGGTGACAGCGACAGCCCCCTACCGATCTTCGAGCGCTATCACGTCCACGAGCAGGTTCACAAGGCGCTGGACCGCAAGGTATGGCTCCCCTCGGGCGGTTCGCTCATCATCGAGCGGACCGAGGCGCTGACCGTCATCGACGTGAATACGGGCAAGAACGTCGGCACGTCGAACCTCGAGGAGACGGTCTTCCGCAACAATCTCGAGGCGGCCGAGGAGATCGCCCGCCAGCTGCGGCTGCGCGACATCGGGGGCATCATCGTCATCGACTTCATCGACATGGAGATCGCGGCCAACCGCGCCGAGGTGGCCCGGTCCTTCCGCGAGGCTCTGGCCCGGGACAAGACCCGGACCCAGGTCTTTGACATCTCGGAGCTGGGCCTGATCGAGATGACGAGGAAACGGGTTTCGGAAGGCCTGGTCGAGTCGTTCTCCGAAACCTGCCCGACCTGCGGGGGGCGGGGCCTTCTGCTCGACGAGGAGCTCCTCTAGCGGGCGGCCCGGTTGGGGACGGCAACTCCTCTGGTAAGATCAACCTCTTGTGTATGCAGTCATAAAGACAGGTGGCAAGCAGGAGCGTGTCGAGGAGGGCCAGACTCTGGCCGTCGAACGACTGGGCGCGGCCGAAGGGACCGAAGTGACCTTCCAGCCGGTGTTGCTGGTCGACGGCGAGCGGGTCCTGACGGGCGCGGGCGTCCTCGGGAGCAGCGTGGCGGCTCGGATCGTGGGTGAGTCCAAGGGTCCCAAGATCCGAGGCTTCACGTACAAGAACAAATCCCGGGGCCGGAAGTCCTGGGGCCATCGCCAGCACTACACCACCATCGAGATCACCGGCATCAGCCCGGGCGAGGGTTAACCATGTCGAAGACCAAGGGCGGCGGCTCCACCCGCAACGGGCGCGATTCTGCCGCCCAGCGACTAGGAGTGAAGGTGTTCGACGGCACGGCCGTGCGCGCCGGAGCGATCATCGTGCGCCAGCGGGGCACCCACTTTCATCCCGGTGACAACGTGGGGCGGGGCGGCGACGACACCCTCTTCGCCCTCACCGATGGCAAGGTGAAGTTCGGCGCCCGGAAGGGCCGCAAGCTGGTCGACATCATCACCGACTCCGACTCCTGAGGCACCTGTCCTGAGGCACCTGCCGACCGGCGCAGTTCAGCGGCCGGTCTTCTTGCCCATCAGCTGGTCGAGGTAGTCCATCATGGTCCGCCCGGCGCGCATGTTGCCGAGTGGCCAGAATCCGATTTCCAGATGGGGCGCGCTGGAGCGGCCGACGCGGCCGTAGCCGACGATCGAAATCTGCTGGCCCATGGCCACCACCGTCCCCACGGGGACAAGGTTGGGCCCGGCGTGGCCGTAGTAGACCGTCTTGCCCGCCAGTGGGCCGCCGGTGATCTGCAGGACCGGGATGTTGGGGCCGAAGCCTGTGGTGCCCGGTCCGCCCTCTTTGATGATGATCCCGGGACCCATGGCGTACAGGGGCGTCCCGCCCGGAGCCAGGTAGTCGACCCCCTGGTCGACGCTGCCCCCGCGCATGTACTGCACCGGGAGCGGCAGGCCCTGCGGAGTCCCAGCGGTGACGGTAGCGACGGCGGTGCCCACGACGGCTTCGGTGCCGGCCGCCTCGCGCTCGAAAGCCAGTGTCAGCGGCGGCGACGACCGGGTCACCGCCGCGAGTGTCGGTTCCGCCGAGGGCGACCCAAACTGGGCGGCCGTTCGTTGTGCCGTGCGTCCGCTCGCCCGGTGCGGCGTCCCGCCGGCGACGAAGGACCCGCCCGCTACGCCGAGCGCGCACACCGAGACGGAGCACATTGCCGCCACGCGCTGGCGGCGGACGTGGGTGGTGCGGGCCCGGTGCAGCGGCGCTCGACGAGGCCGCGCCCGACGAGAGCCCGACCTCAACAACACAGTTGTTTCCCCCCAGCCCCAGGCAATAGCCGCAAACCGTAGCCAATGGGA
>JAUTXN010000354.1 GCA_030838045.1 Acidimicrobiaceae bacterium | reverse complement strand
GCCTGTAGAGCGGCGAGCAACGCCGCCCCGTCAGGTGAGCCCAGGCCGGTGCACGCGTCCCAACCGGTTCCGGCTTTGTAGGCGCCGTTGTTGCCCTGTGTGATATCCGAGAACGTGGCCGCGACGGACGCCGAGTACAGCTTGGGATGGACGAACCCGACCGGCGTTCCTAGGGCCTGATTGAGCAGGGCGATGAGTCCGGCCCACATCGGTGCGACCGCGCTGGTCCCGCCGATCGGGATCGTCTGGCCGTCCACCCGAACCGTCCAGCCGGTGCCCGGATCGGCGTCACCGGCCACATCGGGAACGCCGCGCCGGGATTTGCCGTCGTTGACCGACGGCGGCAGCGTGACACCCTGCTGGTATGTCGGAACCGGCCACACGTCGCTGATTCCTCCGCCCGTGGCGCCACCCGACGATCCGTTGTTCCAAACGGTCTCGCTCGAGATCTGTGCGCCCGACGCCTGCAGGCTGGTGCCCCCGCACCCCAAGGCGTGCGGCGCAGACGACGGAAAGTCGGCATGCTGCTTACCGTCGGTCTGACCATCAGACGAGCCGTTGTCCCCCGAGGCGGCGGTGACTGTCACTCCCATCGCCGTGGCTGCGATGAAGGCCTGCTCGATCTGTTGGATGGCCTGCTGGGTCCAGCTGCTCTCGGGACCACCCCAGCTGATCGAGATGACCGACGGCTTGTTGGTCTTGTCATTGGCCGCAATGGTGATGGCATCCACGAATCCCTGCTCGCTGTTGGGGGCGAAGTAGACCGCGATCTTCGCTTCCGGAGCGATGCCACCGACGACGTCGATATCGAGCATGACCTCGCCGTCCGCGGTGTCGGCGGTGCTCGGAGAGTTGGTCCCCCCGTCGACCGAGACGGCCACGACCGACGGCACAGGTACACCGATCTGCTTGAAGTAGGCGGTGATGTCGGCGACCCGATAGCCCCCGCCGAACTCAAGGATCGCGACGCACTCCCCCGCGCCCGTGACCGAAGTGGGGAAGTTGTAGGCTTGGGCGACCTGGGGGGGCGTGTATTGCACCGCGGGTGTGGTCGCGGGACGGAATTGGGCCCGAGCGGCCATCCGGTTGTCCAGCCCGAAGACACCAGAGATCACCGGTGCCAGATGGGCGGGAACGGTCAGCGGCCCGGTCCGCCCCCGGAAGACTCCGATCTCGGGATGTCGGTACAGCGCGACGTCGGCCCCAAATGCCTCCGCCAAGGCCTCGACGGTGCCGGTCAACTGGATGCTGCGGCGCTCGGGGCTCACCTCCCCGACCGCTAGTCCGTAGGCGGAGGCAAAGTCGCGAATCCCCGCGATGTCCTCGTCGGTAGCCCGGTGGACCGCCTGGTACTCCTCGCGGGTCGCCGGAGTAGCGGAGCCGGTATCGGCCTCGCCAGCCGGGTCCCGGAGGTAGACGGTCACCGTGGCGGGAGCGGTTGGGTCAGCCGGACCGACCCGCTCCCACTCTGGGTCGACGGCACGGCTACTGCCGTTGACCTCCGCCCGGGGGGACAAGCTGCTGGAATCACTCATGGTGAGCCGCCTTTCTTCACAGTGATACACCAATCCTAAATGGCGGGTCTGACCGAAACGCGGGCTGACCGACGCGGTTGCCTGGATTCGGCACTGCAGGGGCGGGCCGAGCGCCCGCGCACGGTGGTCCCAGGACCGTTGGGTTGGGCATCATCGTCAGCGACGACTGACGGCGGTCGGCACGGTTGCCTCGCCGGCCGGTCGCGTTACCGCCGCTTGATGGTCGTCGTTGTTGTCCCGCCGCCGGCGGGCACCGTCGTCGGTGGCGCCGTTGTGGGTGGGGGCGCAGTTGTGGAAGGCGCGGTGGTCGGCGGGGGCGGCGGCACATGGGACCCGTTGAAAATGCCCAGGTCGGCGAACGGCGACTTCATGACGCCGGCCGTCAGGTTGGGATTCCCCGACAGCCGGTTGAGCACGGTGGCATACACGCTGCGGAAGTCGACCGTTGGTAGCAGGGCGTCGTTCAGACGGTGCGTCGGATCGGTGAGCGGGGCCTGGCCATAGAGCCCGCCCGCGACGCCGCCCCCGAGGATGATATTGACTCCTGCTTGCCCGTGGTCACAGCCGGCCGAGGCATTGGCGGTGTGCTGGCGTCCGAACTCGCTTGTCACCATCACGAACACATCCTGGGCCCGCGGGCCGGCACCGACGATCGAGAAGAAGTGGTTGAGCGCGCCGTCAAGTTGAGTCAGGAGGTCGGCCTGAGTCCACGCCTCGCTGCCATGGGTGTCGAAGCCGCCGAAGGATGCGACGTAGGTCTGGCTGGGGAATCCTGCTTGGATCAGCATGGCCGCGTTCGCCATCTGGCGTCCGAAGTTTCCGCTGAACGATGCGCCGATCGATGCGTTCTGGCTCGCCGCCACCACCGATTGGGTGGCAAAGGAGTCGGCGATGTTCTGCTTGGCCGCGGCCAGCATGGTACTGCTCAACGAACCACCGCCACCCATGGACTGCCAGGCGCCGAGCAGTCCGGTCCGCCAATGCCAGTCCACGTCGAAGGCGAACGAAGCCACATCGTTGACCGTGAGCACCGGGGTCAGGGCACCAATCAGGGCGGGATGGACGCCATTGAGGGAGACCGACGCGAATGGCGAGCCGGTCGCCATCTGATCGTTGTACCGCCCCAACCACCCTCGGCCTTCGGAACCGCCGAAGTCGGCCACGTTGCGGTAGTAGCTGGCCGCGAAATGCGAGAACTCGTGCTTGGTGTTCTCGCCCGACCCCTGCACGAAGGCCAGGTCACCGACGGTCTTCCACCGGCCCGCCAGCCACTGCATGCTTGGGTGCAGACCCAAGGTCGTCCCTGTCAGGGCCAGGATCGAGGATTGCTTGATGGCAATGTTGCCGTGGCCGCGGGCGACGTCGTAGTAGTACGGGTCGCTGGGGTTGATCAGCATGTTGACCGCGTCGTTGCCTCCTTGAAGGTCGATCAGCACCAGGATGGGGGTGCCCCCAGGCAGGGGTCCAGCGCTCGCCAGAGCCGCGGCCCGGGCCGATTGGCCGAGGGGAGTGAAGACGTCCAGGCCAATGCGGGCCGCGGCGCTGAGGACGACGATCTCCCCGCACCGACGGAGAAAGGTTCGGCGGTCGAGTTCCATGGAATCTCCTAGTTGACGAAGAACTCGGGGGAAAGAAGGACAAGGCCCAACGTGCCCGCGGCCCGGTCGGCGTTCCACGGGCCCCCGGCCACATAGTTCGAAATCGCAGTGGAAGTGGAATTGCTCAGGTCCGTTATGCCGCAGAGCCGGGCCGAAGCCGCAGGGGCCGCACCCGCCGCCCCGGCTGCAGGAATCGAAGCGAGGAATTTCCCCACCACTCCTCCAGTCGCGGCGCGTGAAGCCCGCAGGAAGCCTTGGAGCACCGAGCACCAGGTCATGGCGACGGCCGTGTTGAGCCAGCGGGACCCGGCCGGCCAGCCCGCGACGTTCGGGGGCAGGAACGGGTGTTGTCCGAAGAGGTCCCGCAGCTGCCAGGTGTAGTCGACGCTGGAAAGGTCATAGGCGAGCGCCTTGGCGGCGCTGGTCATCAGCTCGATCGGTGTCTTGGCCTTGGCCCCGATGGCCGCGTCGGACAGGAAAGCGGAGTGGTGAGCGATGGCGGAGACAACTGCGCGGACGTCGCCGCTCGGTCCCCAAGCGGTGGCTAGCGAATCGAGGGTGGCGGCATCGGGCTCGAGTCCCACGAGTTCCCGGAATAGTCGTCGGGGTACGAAATAGCCCCACGACGGATGGCTGGCGAGGGCGTTCATGACCTCCGGAATTCCGGCATTTCCCCGAGGCTGGCCGAGAAAGTTCTTCTGGCCCGAGTCGAAAGAGTTGGGGTCGAAGACGATTGTGCCCGCGGTCCAGTTGAGTGTGTAGCCGGTGAGGGAGCGGGCAACCTCGCGGACATCGCCCTCGGTGTAGTTCTGGGCTCCAGTCTTTGGATGGGAGATGCCGAGCGTGAACAGCTCCATGAGCTCGCGGCCGTAGTTCTGATTGGGGTGCTGGCGGGAGTTCTGATAGCCGTTGAGGTATTTCATCATCCCGACCATGGTCGTTTCGTCAGTCAACAGCTGCTTGTACGACGCGAAGGGGTTGCTGCGCAGTCGCAGCAGGTGCGCCTCGAGGTCCGGAAAATAGACAGTCCCATCTATGCCGACCACGACCAATCCCTGGAGGATCCACGCCAGGCGCTCCTGCAAAGGGTTGGCCGCGCCCGCAGTACCGGCCCCACCGGCCATCAGGTTCAGTTGCTGGCCCAGGAACTTGCCTTGGCCCACCCAGTCCGTGGCAGCGGTGAAATTCCAGTCGGCGGCAGTCGTCAAGGGACGGTTGAGCAGATCGTCTATCAACGCCTGGGGCCCGACCGAGACTCCGTGATCGATATCGGCGCTCGTCGCGCCGAATCCAAGACGCTTCCAGATGTGTCCCACTTGGCGTTCCGCGATGCTCCCCATCACGCCTCCTTCAACTGGCCCGACGGGACGAGTCTCCATGGGTTCATCGTGGACTCCTCCAGACAGCGCTCTGAGCTGGTGCGTTGACCAATCGTCGGCCGCCTTTGGTGTCTGCTGGAGGAGACGACCGGAACGACGTGGGGAGCGGCGGGTAATCCGAGAGGAAACAGCCCGAATCGGGCGAACGGCACAGGGTGCGCTGCCATCCGATCGGCCCGCATCACCTCGACCGACCACAATCGCCGCGATTAACACTTCCCAGTTGATTTCCCGATTGCGGCGCCGACGGCGAATTGCACAGTTCCGAACCGAATGCGGACACTCCGGTGGTGTGGGGGCCGACGAGTTGGATGAATTCATTCGCGCGGCCAAGCTCAGCCGCGTTCATCCAGGTGTCCAGCAAGGTGGCGACTGCGCCTTTCCTGGTCGCCATTGACGCCGGGCTGGCGATTGTGCAGCCGTCGTGCCGGTCGGTGTTCATCGTCGGGTCGGTCCTGGGGGATGTGCCGTAGGCGGCTCCTTTCCGGCGCCCCCGAGGGCGTTTGCCACTGGGGGTGGCCCGGAGGCGCGTGAGCGCGCCTTCGGGCCACCCGCGTTTTGCTACTGGGCCATGGGACTAGCTGAAGAACCCGCCGGTCAGCACCAAGCGCTGCGTGGAGACGATCGGGGGTGGTCCGTCGATGACGCTGATAGAGACGAACCGCGGGAACTGGCCGCCCAGGTTGAATGGCTTGATGGAGCCGGATCCCCCGTTGAGAGTGATCGTCCCGACGGCACCGCCTCCG
The DNA here is from genome assembly GCA_030838045.1 of Acidimicrobiaceae bacterium. Lineage (GTDB taxonomy): Bacteria > Actinomycetota > Acidimicrobiia > Acidimicrobiales > Palsa-688 > JALYXV01. The sequence continues at coordinate 518 of JAUTXN010000354.1, read as the reverse complement.
TAGTAGACCCATAGGACGGTGCCGTTGGCCAGCTTGACGTTGCTGACCGAGACAGTGAGGACCGTGAAGCCCCCGCAGGCGGTGAGCTGGGATTCGTCGGCGATGGCCTGGCCGCTTGGGGTGGTCCCGGCGATGGCGGCACCCGACAGCGCCTCTTTGCCGCCCGGTGCCCTCTGGCAACCAGGCGTCCCGGGCCCCGGCGGATTGCCGACGGTAATGCTGAACCTTTGCACCGTCACGGCGCCTGCGCTGTCGGCGATGGTGACACTGAAGACGGGAACACCAGTCTGTGCCGGCAGCGTGCCAGAGATCAGGCCGCCGGACGTGAGGGTCATGGCGGCGGGAAGGCCGGTCGCCGAGTAGGTGTAGGGCGCCGTCCCACCTCGGCCCACGAACAGGCCGGCGAAGAAGTTGCCGTGGATGACTGGGTAGCCGCCGTTGTAGTCGCACACGCCGGCGGTGCATGGCATGCCGCCGGTCTCAAACGTCAGCGGTGTGGGACCGGTCCCTGAAGGGAC
>JAUTXN010000086.1 GCA_030838045.1 Acidimicrobiaceae bacterium | reverse complement strand
GGCCCTGTCGAACCCGGCCCGCGCGTCGGGCTTAGCCGGCGGTGAAGATCACCTCGACGTAGGTCCAGTTGGTGCCGTCGTTGGTCAGCAGGCGGGCGTACAGCGGGACTCCGCCGGGGAACTGAGGGAGGGCCGAGAAGCTGTTCTGGCCGGCCGGGAGGCTGCCGGTGTTGAGTACGTCCGATCCCCCCTCCGAGGTGCCGACGGTGAGCCAGTAGTTGGTCGCCCACGGAATCCGCGACCAGCTGAAGGGTCGGTCGCTCCCCACCCCGGTCTGGCCGTGGAGCGGCCAGGTGAAGGCGGGCTGGTTGGACGCCGCAGCGAAGCTCACGTCGGCGTGGCTCCACTGGCCGTTGACCGAGCTGTAGATCCGAGCCCACAGCGGCCGGTCCCCCGGGAGGGAGGGGACCTGGTAACTGGTCTGACCCCCGGCCAGGGGGCCGCTGTTGACCACATCGTCGGACCCACGGGTGGTTCCGACGGTGAGGCAGTACTCGCTGGCGCCCGCGACGGCGCCCCAGCGGAAGGGCTGGGTCGGGTCGACCTGGGCCTGGTCAGTCGGGGAGATGAACGCCGGCTGGCTCGGCTGGGCGACCGGTTCAGGTGCCGCGGGGGCGGGGGCCGTGGCAGGGGCGGGCGGGGGACCATCTGGGGCGGGGGTGGGCGGAGCGGCCGGAGCACCCCAAGTGGGGCTGGAAGCGGGCGGTGTCGGTGCGGGCGTCGTGGCCCGAGCGGGGCGTGCGGGCGCCGTCGGCGACGGAGCCACCACGACGGGCGACGTGGGCTGGCCGGTGGCCGGCGGCGCGTCGGGCGGCGCGTTCCATGCCGGGCCGCTGGGAGGCCCCCAGCCCGGCCCGGTCGGGGCTGGTGCCGGGGCTGGTGCCGGGGCGGTGGCCCCCGCCCAGCCGGCGGGCCCATGAGGGCCGTCAACCGAGGCGCCGACACCGACCGGCGCCCCGATGGGCGCCATTCCCGGTGGGGAAGCCTCGAGGGCGTTCACCTTGCGCTTCGAGTAGGCGATGGCAACGATGAGCACCACGAGGCCCAGCCCCGCGATGAGGTAGCCCGCTCCACTCGGTCGGGTCCGCAGCGAGCCCCGGCCGAGCGAGATGACGGCGGGCAGGATCAGCAGGCTGACCAGGTTCATCACCTTGATCAGGGGGTTCAGAGCGGGCCCGGCGGTGTCCTTGAACGGGTCCCCCACCGTGTCGCCGATCACGGCCGCCTTGTGGGACTCGGAGCCCTTGCCCCCCTCGTTGCCGTCTTCGATGTACTTCTTGGCGTTGTCCCACGCCCCGCCGGAGTTGGACAGGAAGTTCGCCATGAGCTGGCCGGTCAGGATCACCGCCGCGAGGAAGGCGCCGAGGGCCAGGTAGCCGATGCCGAATCCGATGATCACCGGAGACAGGACCGCCAGCAGCGCGGGCGTCACGAGCTCCCGCAGGGCCGAGGTGGTGCAGATGTCGATGACCCGGCCGTATTCCGGCTTCTCGGTGTAGTCCATGATCCCGGGGTGCTCCCGGAACTGGCGCCGCACCTCCTCGACGACGGTCCCGGCGGTGCGGCCCACGGCCCGGATGGCGAGCGAGCTGAACATGAACGCGATCGACCCACCGATCAGCAACCCGATGAAGGTCTTGGGGTCGGCCACGTTGACCGGGACGGCCTTGAACAGCTCCGAGCCCTTGAGCCCGAGGGCCCGCAGCGCCGGAACCTGGTCGCCGATGGTCTCGATGAAGCTGGAGAAGAGCGCCACGGACGCGATCACGGCCGAACCGATGGCGAAGCCCTTGGTGACGGCCTTGGTGGTGTTGCCGACCGCGTCCAGGCTGACCATGATGCGCTCCGGCTCGCCCTCGAACTCCCCGGACATCTCGGCGATGCCGGCCGCGTTGTCCGAGACCGGGCCGAAGGTGTCTTCCGACACCACGACGCCTGTCGTGGCCAGCATGCCCATGCCGGTCAGGGCGACCAGGTAGAAGGTGAACTCGATGTTGCCGCCCGAGATGGCGACCGCCACTCCGATGGTGATGGCGATGAGGATCACGGCGTAGACGCTCGACTCGAGGCCCGACGCGATGCCCGACAGGACCACGGTGGCCGGGCCGGTCCGGCTGGCCTCGGCGATGTCGCGCACGGGGGTCCGCTCGGTCGAGGTGAAGTACTCGGTGAGCCGGGACAGCAACTGGGCCAGGATCAGGCCCGCGGTGACGGCGCCGAAGACCTTCCAGCCCTCGTTGCCGTGCTTGTTGCCCACATAGAAGATGGCGACGAAGAACGTCAGGATCACGGTCAGGATCCCGGCGGCGAAGAAGCCCCGGTTGATGGGCGCCATGGCGGACTTGTCCTTGTCGGTGGCCTTCACCGCGAAGACGCCGACGATCGAGCACAAGACGCCGAGGGCCCGGGCGACGACGGGGAAGATCAGGCCGAGGGCGGGGTTGGCGCCGATCGAACGGAAGGCGGCCACGCCCAGGATGATCGAGGCGACCAGGGTGACCTCGTAGGACTCGAACAGGTCGGCGGCCATGCCGGCGCAGTCGCCGACATTGTCACCCACGTTGTCGGCGATGGTGGCGGCGTTGCGGGGGTCGTCCTCGGGGATGCCCGCTTCGACCTTGCCGACCAGGTCGGCGCCCACGTCGGCCGCCTTGGTGAAGATGCCACCACCCACCCGGAGGAACAGCGCCAGCAGCGACCCACCGAATCCGAAGCCGATCAGGATGGCCGACGACGTGTTCTGGAAGATGATGATGATGATCGTCGCCCCGATGAGACCGAGGCCGACGGTGAACATGCCGGCCACACCACCGGTGCGGAACGCCACCTTGAGGGCCGCGGGCAGGGATCCCCGCTTGGCCGCGGCCGCGGTGCGGACGTTGCCCTTCACCGCCAGGCTCATCCCGATGAAGCCGGTCAGGCCCGACATGACACAGCCGAGGAGGAAGGCCAGGGTCCGGAAGATCCCCGACTGGAAGTAGCTCAGGGCGACCGAGCCATCAGGCCGCACCACCTTGGTGGCGGTCAGGAACACCAGGACGACCAGGGGCACGAGGATGATCGCGATGGTCTTGAACTGGCGCCGCAGGTAGGCCAGCGCCCCTTCCTCGATCGCCTTGGCGATCTCGATCATCTTCGGCGTCCCCTCGTCCTGAGCGAGGACGTCTTTCATCAGCACGAGGCCGACGCCAATGGCGAGCAGGGCGGTGAAAGCCGAGAAGACGAGCCAGAACCACTCACCCCCATGGAGGTGGAACGGCTGGTATCCCCCTTCCGCGGCGAGGATGCGAGTCATAGCGCCTGTTCCTTCCTGTGATCGTTGTCGGTGCCGGCGGCTGCGCCAGCGGCCGTGGCGGCGGTTTGCTTGGCGCCGCGCGGGGTCTTCCTCACGAAAATCTGTTCGGCCACCCGCTCGCCAATGGTGCGGTCGTGGCCATCCACCCTGAGGACGATGGGGCCGTCGAAGGGGTGTTTCTCCCGTACCTCGACTTCGACGCCGGGACGGACGCCCAGCGTGTCGAGGAACGCGATCATGTCCTGGTCGGTCGCGCCCGACATGGCGACGACTGCAGTGTCGCCCGGCTCCAGGGCGTAGAGCGAGGGCATGGCAGGGATGTCACTGACCTCGGGTTCGGGGATGGGAAAGCCGTGGGGGCAGGTCGAGGGGCGGTGCAGGGCGACGAAGAGCCGGTCCTCCACCTCCTGGGGCAACTCGTGTTCGAAGCTCGGCGCCAGGCGGTCGGCCTCGTTCCACGCATAACCCAGCATGTCCGACAGGAACCGCTCGACGATGCGGTGGCGGCGGATGACGGACACGGCCGTCCGGCGGCCCCCGCTGGTGAGCTCCACGCCCCGGTAGGGGGTGTAGTCGACCAGTCCCCGATCGGCCAGCCGTTTCACGACCGATGTCATGGTTCCCGGCGTCACACCGAGGCGGTCGGCCAGGTCGCCGGTGTGCGCTGAAAGTCCGGTCCCCTGGCCGGAGGTCAGGCGATAGATCGCCTTCAGCGTCTCGCGTTCGGATTTCGTGACAGCGATATCCATGACTTTGGCCGCCGAAACTCTAAGTTTCGGCCGACCAAAATGTCAAGCCGCAGCAGCGACTTACCCCGAACCCTCCACGTCGGTCCCTTCAGGGCCGAAGTCCCCGGGGCCGAACCCCTCAGGTTCGAACTCCTCGGGCGGATGGAGCTCCAGCGGCTCGCCGTACACCGTCATCCGGACCGAGGTACCGCCGGGCGAGGAAACGAACTGCACGTCGTCCACCAGGGTGCGGATGAGGGGGATACCGAGCCCGCGCTCGAAATTGAGCCGCTCGGGATCGGTCACCGGCGGATGGGTCGGCAGGTCGTCGGGGTCGAAACCGGGACCGCTGTCGGCGACATCGACCTCCAGCTTCTCGTCGTCGTCCTGGACCAGGATCCGTACCCGTTCGCCGGCTCCGTCCTCCGCCAGGTTGGGCCCATAGGCCTCGATGGCGTTGGTACAGGCTTCGGACACGGCCAGCTTGAGGTCGTCGATGCGGTCGTCGGGCAGATTGCGCCTCGACGAGACGATCGACGAGACGACCAACCGGGCGATGGCGATGTACTCCGGACTGGCCGGGATCTCGAGTTCGAGGATCATCTCCATGGGGCAGGGGCGGGCGCGAGCGGGGCCGAGGCCGAGCTAACGGGCAGCCGCGGCCTCGACTGAGTCGTGGATGGCGAAGACCTTGGTCAGGCCCGTGATCTCGAACACCTTGAGTATCCGCTGCTGGGTGCACACCAGGCCCAGGTCGCCGTCATGGCTGCGCAGCCGCTTGAGGCCGCCGACCAGGACGCCGAGCCCGGTCGAGTCGAGGAAGTCGACCCCTTCGAGGTCGACGATGATCTGGTGTTTGCCCTGGCTGACCAGCTCCACCAGCTTCTCCCGCAATCGCGGGGCGGTGTAGACGTCAACCTCACCCTTCACCGCCAAGACGGTGTACGGGGGGTGGCTGTCGTCTACCGCGAGACCTAGATCCATCCGCTGCTGTCCTCCCTCGACCCGATTCGGCGTCCAAACTACCGCGCTGCGGTCAACCGTCCTCACCTGCGAGGTAGCGGATGCGGTTGGCCACGTTGACCGCGTGGTCCCCGAGGCGCTCGTAGAAGCGGGCCACCAGCGCCATGTCCATGGCGACGGGCACCCGCGTCTTGCCCGACGCCAGCTCCGCGGTCAGGTTGGCGTGCAGATCGTCCATCTCCTCGTCACGGTCGTCGAGGCGGCGGTGGCACTGCGGGTCGCGCTCGAACCAGGCGTCGGAGGCGGTGCGCCACATCTCCACCCCGAGGGTCCCCATCTGGGCGATGAGCCCCCGGGTCCGGGGGGTGAGGTCGTCGGCCAGGCCCGGAAGGGCCCGGCGGGCAATGTGCTCGACCAGGTCATGGCTGCGCTCCAACTCCGGGACGATCCGCAGGACCGAAAGGAGGAAGCGCAGGTCGGTGGCCACCGGGTTCTGCAGGGCCAGTTCCTGGTTGACCAGGTGCTCGACGTCGCGGTACAGCGAGTCGATGAGAACGTCGCGCTCGACCACCAGCCGGGCGGCGTCGCGGTCGCCCGAGAGGAGGGCGTCGGTGGCGGCGGCAATGCCCTCGCCGACCAGGGCGAAGAGCTGCACCACCTTGTCGTTGATCTCGTCCAGCTTGCGGTGATAGCGCTGGCGCAGCTCGGTGGTGCCCGATTCTGTCGCCCCGCCATACGCCATGGGCCCAGCGTACCCACCCATCAACGTGGCGAGCCCGGACATCTCGGACCACGCGGTCATTCGCCGCCCGACGCGAGCCTGACTACCGCCCGACCCCTACCCCGTGCCCACTCAGGCCTCAGGTTCGAGGGCCTCCAGCGTGCCGGATCGACGGACCTCCGAACGCAGCCACAGGCCGTGCAGGGCGATGACGGCGATCAAGAGCCCGGCCCCGACGACGGCGATGGTACCGACCGACGTCTTGCCCTTGTGGGCCGTGACCGGGCCGGCGGCGATCGAGCCTGGATCTTCATTGACGGTGGTCGACGGCTGCTCCCCGTACGGCAACGTGGGCGCGAATCCGGTGTCACCGTTGGCCGGCGTGTCCGACCCGGCCACCGCTGCGGCCGGCGTGCCCGGCCTGGCGTTGAAGGTGCCGGTGCCACCGGCGCCGGGAACCGGCTTCGGGGTGCCCGGCTTGCCGGGGAACGAGGGCTGGGTCAACGGCGGGAGGGTGCCCCCGGTGATCGTCGTGGTCGTCGTGGCCGGCGGCCCGGGCACCACGACCGACTTGGTGGCGGTACTGGGTGCGCTGGTCACTTGCGACTTCGGGTTGTAGTCGGCCCCGTAGCGGATCGCGATTACCCGGTAGGAAAACGTGCCGCCGCCTGAGGAGGTGTCGCTGCACGAGAGGTCGGCCGGCGTCAGGAGGTTGTTGCAGGCCTCTGACCCATCGTTGCGCAAGACCCGGTAGGCGAAGACATCCGGCTCCGGGTTCGCTGCCCACGAAATCTTGACCCCACTCTTGTCCGGCAGCAGGTCGGCCTTCACGCCGCCGGGGGTCGAAGCCGGAGTGGTCAGCGTCGTCGACTTGGTCTGGGTCCCGTGGGTGCACCCGAAGATCGCGGCCTTGCAGTCCTGGGCCGAGGCCGACAGCTGGTAGGTCCCATTCAGCGCGAATCCGGCGACCTTGAGCGTCGACGGGAACGGGAAGTCGCAGGTGACGGGCCCCGTGCCCGTGCAGCTGCCGTTGGCGCTGGTCAACTTGGTCGGGGTCGAGCTCGGCCGTGGTGCCGAGCCCGGAATGTCGCCTTGGGGATTCCAAGTGATCGTGAGCGACACACTGCTGGCGTCGATGGAATCAAGACCGGACGACGGGTCGGTGTAGGTGACGTGCACCCTGCCGTCGGATGCCATGTTGTCGACCACAATCACCGGCGCGCACGCGTTGGGGCACGAGTCGGTGACGGCGTGGGCGGCCCCCGCCGAGAACGCGGCGACACCGAACGCGCCGGCGCTGGCCATCAGAAATAGAGCCATCAGGCCTCGGGGCCCGCGGGTGCGCATGTCCGAAGAGACCTGCAAGCGCCCTATGCGCTCTTCGAGGTGAGCATGCTCGCCTGGACGATCAGCCGGTGGCTGGCCGACCCCTTGGGCGTACATGTAGTCAGGGTAAGCAAATGGTCGGCGCCTTTGGGTCCCGCCGGAGTCGGCGGTGTCTTGATCACGCCGATTTCGTTCGGGAGGACGACGAACGGCTTGGTGTCCACCTGATAGGTACAGCTTCCGACCGGCGTGTCCAGGATGATCTGGTCGCCGACGTTGAGCTGGTCGACGTTGGCGAGTGGCTTGCCGTAGGTCGTCCGGTGACCGGCGATCGCGACGTTGCCGACGTCGCAGGGCAGGGGGTAGCCCGGGTAGTGCCCGGCGCCGGCCTTCAGGGCGTCGGCCGAGATGCCCTCGACGACCACGACGTCCACACCGAGGCTCGGAATCCGCAGCCTCGTCAGGCTGTCGCCCTCCTTTAGCCGGTGGTTCTGATAGGCGTCTTTCAACTGCGGACTGGCCAGCTGGCCGCGCAGACGATGCTGCAGCTGGTTGTGAACCCAGTTGGAATAGAGCGGAAAGCCGAGCAGAACCACGGCCACCACGATGAGCAACGCGGAGCCACCAGTGAGGGTCCGCCTCGCCCAGCGCTTCGCTCTCAGAAATCCGATCAGCTTGTCCACAGCCTCACCACCTTCGGTCAAGGCAGGATAGTCGGGCCAAGTCGCGCTCCCCAGGCACCCCTGGGCGCCGCACGCGGCGCGCGTTACGTGGTGGACCTCCCCCGTTGTGTTCTCCACGATGACACAAAAGGCCGAACTGGTGGTTAAGCAGGACATAAATACTGGCCCCGCGAAACGAACGAATCCCCTCGAAAGGGGCGCTCCCGCCTCGCCTCTACACTGCAAAACAATGGAGGCGGCGTTCTTCGACTTGGACAAGACCGTGATCGCCAAGGCGTCGATCGTGGCGTTCGGCGGTCGCTTCTACCGTGAGGGCCTCATCTCCCGACGGTCGCTCCTGCGCGGCCTGTGGGCCCAGCTGATCTATCTCCACCTGGGGGCCAGTGAGGAGAAGCTGGCCCGCATCCGGGAGTCCACCTTGACGCTCACCAGGGGCTGGGAGCAACGCCGCGTCCAGTCCATCGTCGCCGAGACGCTGGCCGCGGTCGTCGAACCCATCATCTACGCCGAGGCGCTCGACCTGATCGAGTTGCACCGGGCGGCGGGGCGCCGGGTCTACATCATCTCGGCCTCACCGGCGGAGATCGTCGAGCCCCTGGGGCGGTTCCTCGGCGTCGACAGCGTCATCGCCAGCCAGGCCCGGGTGGACGACGACGGCCGCTACACCGGCGAGATGGACATCTACGCCTACGGCCCGTACAAGGCCGACCTGATCCGGGCCGCGGCGGCCGCCGACGGTGTGGACCTGGTCGCCTCCTTTGCCTACTCCGACTCCTACACCGACCTCCCGATGCTCGAAGTCGTGGGCCATCCGGTGGTGGTCAACCCCGACCGGGTGCTGGCGAAGGTGGCGCGCGAACGGGAGTGGATGGTGCGCCAGTTCGTCCGCCCGATTCGGATGCGCGACCGAGTGCCGGTGACGCCCGTGCGGGCCACCGCAGCCGCCGGCGTCTCCGTGGCTTTGGCCGCGGCGGTGCTCACGGTCTGGCGCGCCCGGGTGCGGCAACGTCTGGTCCCGCCCCTGCCGCCGGCGGGGTGGGAACGACTGAACAGGACTCGGGCGGTTCAGCCGGTCCGGAGCTTACGGACGGCGAAGACCGAAAGACCCACGAGCGCAGCCAAGAGGAGCAGCTTCTTCATGGGTCCCCACCGTACCCGACCACGACAAATGGGGTCGGCCCCGGCCGCCGGCCCGCTCGTCAGGCGCCGAGGAGCAGGGTCTCCAGGCGGGTCTGCTGGGCCCCGGCGCCTTCGACTTCGGCGGCGGTAGTCAGGAGCCGTTGGACCAAGAGTTCGCCGTCGCGCCAGTCCGCCAGGTCGTCGGCCAGGACCAGGCCGAGGGCTCGGATGGTGGGCCCATCGGTCACCTCCGATCCCCGCTCGAGGTGGCGCTGGTAGGTCCCGACCAGGCGGGGCAGCAGTACCCGGTACACCCCGACCAGCTTGTCGATCGTGGTCGGTGACGACCCCAACCCGGCCATGAACGCCTCGACGGGCGGCCCGGACGGGACCACGAACTGTTGCGCCTCGAACTCCCGCAGTTCTGGGAGCCGCTCCCGCCACAGCGAGGCGTGCCAGGCGTGGTGATGGCTGTCGGCGGCCAGCCGCAGCTTGACTTCGGGCTCGGCGACCAACGGCACCCAGGCACCGAGGGTCTCGAACAGCCGCTCCTCCAGCCAGGCGTACCCACCGACCACTCGTGCCGCGTCGGCGAGAAAGCTGGTCATGCCGGACGGCTTGGGTGGCAGTTGTGCGGACCTGGGCAAGGGTCGGGGCCGGGCGCCCCAACCGACCGCGTCAAGCACTGGCGGGCGGCGGAGCGGGCCCGCGCGAAGGCGCAGAACCAGCCGGCAGAGCGGCGGCGTACGTGTCCAGCGCGTGGTGGTTCAGCGTGGTGCGGTCGGGCCAGGGGAAGTCGGGCTTGGCGACGAGGAGCGACGTGATCCGGTGCACCATCGTCCACAACCGCCGCAACCAGCGCCGCCTTCTCCGACGCCGTCACCCCGACGGCCTGGACCACGGTCCGGATGGACACCGCGGGCTGGTCGCCGCTGTCGATCAGCACCCGCTCGGCCGCCGCCAGGATCTTGGCCCGCAACCGGGAGCCTTCCCCCCGCCGGGCACGGGTCCGGGGGCCGGTGGAGCGCGTCACCCGCGCTGCGGGTCGAGCGATTTACGCCACCTCCTCGAAATTCCGGCAACGGGCGGGCAACGGTACCGGGGAGGCCTTTTCCCCCCTCCGCTTCTGAAAGACCGGTGCGATCGTACAGCCGGGCCAGTGCCCGAGGCGCCCACCAGGACCGCCATCGTCAGGCCGATCCCGAACAGCCGATGGAGGTGACCAGGGCGATGATCCCGCCCGACAGGCCACCGACAGGCCACCGACAAGGGTGGGGAAACGCGCCGCCGTGGCGCGGACGGCCTGCACCAGCGTTTCACGCTGGGGTGACCGGGCTCGACCGTTGGTACCGCCGAGAGCCAGGTACCGGGGGTTGCGCCCGGTCCTGACGCGGGCGCCGTGAAGCGGGCGCGGGCGGCGTTCGGCTGCTCAGGCTTGGGCGCGGCCCGACCGGCCCGGTCGGGGGCGGTCCGCTCGACCTTGTCCGGCAGCTCTGCCTGCTAGGGGCCGTTGCCCTCGATCTCGGGGGCGGTGTCCTCGGGGAACGGTCCGGTACCGGAGTTGCCGCTGACGGTGATGGCACCCGTCACGTGATTGCCGATTGCCTCGACTCCGCCGGTGTTGTCCTGGAGCGTGAGTGCCCCCTTGATGGTGTTGACCGCGCAGCCGTCGTCACCGGGGTCGCCGATCAGCGCGAAGCCAGTGGAGTCGTTGACCGTCACCGAGTTGGTGGTCGTGCCGCACATCCGGAAGAACGCCGCCCCGTTGGCTGTGATCGACCCCGTGACCTTGGCCCCTTCGAGGTCGAGGAGGGCGCCGCTGGGCACGACGATGGACCCCTTGATGGTCCCCCCGATGACGCACGTCGAACCTGGGCCCAGCACCAGACCACCGCTGACACTGCCGGTGATGGTCGTCGTGCAGGTGACCGTCACCATGGCCTGGGTCGTGGAGCTCGAGGGGAGGAAGTTGGTGTCGCCGCTGTAGCCAGCCGTCACCGTGTGCGCGCCAGCACCGAGGCCCGAGGTGGTGAAGCTTGCCGTCCCGCTGCCACTGAGCGGCACGACGGCCACCGGGGTGGCCTGACCGTCCAGGAAGAAGCTCACGGTTCCGGTGGGGTTGACTCCGCTGTTGTTGGGCCCGCTCGGTACGACGGTGGCCGTGAAGGTCACCGGGGAGCCGAGGGAGGGATTGGTCGGCGTCGCCGTCACGGTGGTCGTGGTCGGCGCCCGCGTCACGCTGAGGGGGGCCGAAGCCGACGCTCCGGTGCCGCCCTGAGTCGAGGTGACCGCCGAGGTGGTGTTGACCTTGGTGCCGACGCCGGTGGCGGTGACATTCACCGAGAAGGTGCACGCCCCACCGGCTGGGATGGTCCCGCCGGTGAGGCTCACGGCGCCACTGCCGGCGGCGGCGGTGATGACGCCACTGCCGCAGCTACCGGTAAGCCCGTTGGGGGTGGCCACCACGAGTCCGGCCGGCAGGGTGTCGGTGAAGCCGACGCCGCTCAGCGGCACTGTGGCGTTGGGGTTGGCCAGGCTGAAGGTCAAGGTGGTCGTCCCGCCAAAGGGCAGCGACGTCACTCCGAAGGATTTGGCGATCGTCGGCGGCGCAACCACGGTGATCGTGGCGCTGGCGGTGTTGCCCGGGCCCGCGTTGGCGGAGTTCACCGTGACCGAGTTGTTCTTGATGCCCGCGGTCGTCCCCTTGACGTTCACCGAGAAGGTGCAGGACGCGCCACCCGTCAGGGTCGCCCCGGTGAGGGTCACCGTGCTCCCGCCGGCCGCGGCTGTGATCGTGCCGCCACCGCAGGAGCCGGTCAGGCCTTTCGGGGTGCCGACGACGAGACCTGCCGGCAGGGTGTCGGTGAACCCGACACCCGTGAGCGCGAAGGTACCGTTGGCCGCCGGGTTGGTGACCGTGAATGTCAGCGTCGTGGTCCCGTTGAGCGCGATGGTCGCCGCCCCGAAGGTCTTGGCGATGACGGGCGGCAGCGCCACCGAGACCGTCGCCGTCGCGGTATTGCCGGTCCCACCGTTGGTCGACGTCACGGTCACCGAGTTGTTCTTGACGCCTGAGGTGGTGCCGGTCACGTTGACGGTGAACACGCACGCGCTGGCGCTGGGAATGGTCGCACCGCTCAGGCTCACCGTGCCCGAACCCGCCACGGCGGTCAGCGATGCACCGCACGCGCCGGTCGCGCCACTGGGCGTGGCGACGACCAGGCCGGCGGGCAACGTGTCGGTGAAACCGACGCCAGTGAGGCTGACGGAGTTGGCCGACGGATTGGTGACGGTGAAGGTCAGCGTCGTCGTCGCGTTGACTGCGATGTTCGCAGCGGCGAAGGACTTGGCGATCACCGGCGGTGCGACCACCACCAGTGTGGCCGTCGCCGGCGGGCCGTTACCCCCCGGAGTCGACGTCAGGGCCGAGGTGGTATTTACCTTGCTACCGGGCGCGGTCGCCGTCACATTGACCGAGAACGTGCAGGTTTCGTTCGGGTTGAGCGATGCGCCCGACAAGCTGATTGTGCCCGATCCGGCGACCGCGGTGATGGTGCCTCCGCCACAGGAACCGCTCAATCCGCTGGGGGTGGCAACGACCAGGCCCGCGGGCAGCGTGTCGGAGAATCCGATGCCGAACAGCAGCGTCGTGGCGTCGGGATTGGTGATGGTGAAGGTCAGCGACGTCGAAGCATTCAGCGGGACCGTCGGCGATCCGAAGGCTTTGGTGAACGCCGGTGGCGCCACCACCGTGATCGAGGCGTTCGACGTGTTGCCGGGCCCGGCGTTGGCCGATGTCACGACGACGGAGTTGTTCTTGACGCCTTGGGTGGTGCCGGTGACATTCACCGAGAACGTGCAACTGGTGTTGCTGGCCAACGATGCCCCGCTCAGGCTGACGGCGCTGCTGGCGGCCGTGGCGGTGATCGTCCCCCCGCCACACGTCCCGGTCAGGCCGTTGGGCGTGGAGACGACGAGGCCGGCCGGAAGATTGTCGGTGAACCCGATACCGGTCAACGTCTGATTGCCGGCCGGGTTGGCCACCGTGAAGGTCAAGGTGGTGGACCCATTCAGAGGGATGGAGGCCGCGCCGAACGACTTGGTGATCTGCGGCGGTGTCGCCACCGACAAGGTCGCAGTGGCGGTGTTGCCGGTCCCGCCGTTGGTCGACGAGACGGCGCCCGTTGTGTTGGTCTTGGTCCCGGCGGTGGTCCCGGTCACGTTGACCGTGAACGTGCAGGCGCCCGACACGGGCACCGAACCCCCGGCGAGGCTGATGGTGCTCGAACCCGGGGCGGCGGTGATGGTGCCCGCACCACATGATCCGGTCACTCCGTTGGGGGTGGCCACGAGCAGGCCCGCGGGCAGGTTGTCGGTGAAGGCGACGCCGGTCAACGCCGCGGTGTTGGCGCCCGGATTGGTGATCGTGAAGGTCAGAGTCGACGTTCCGTTCAGGGGGATGGCGGTCGGGGAGAACTGCTTGCTGATGGTCGGCGGCGCGACGACGACGAGTGCGGCGGTCGCGGCCGCACCGTTGCCTCCCTCGACCGAGGCCACCGCGGAGGTGGTGTTCACCTGGGTTCCCCCGCTCATGCCCGTCACGTTGACCGAGAACGTGCAGCTCGTGTTGGCCGCCAGGGTCGCCCCGCTCAGGTTGATGGTGCCCGACCCGGCGACGGCAGCGATGGTGCCGCCCCCACAGGGCCCACTCAGACCGTTGGGAGTGGACACGACGAGGCCGGCGGGGAGTGTGTCGGTGAAGCCGACACCGGTCAACGGCGCGGTGGGATTCGGGTTTGCCACCGTGAACGTCAGGCTGGTCGAGCCGTTCAGCGGAACCGACGAGACTCCGAACAGCTTCGTCAGCGTCGGCGGTGCGACGACCGTGATCGACGCATTCGACGTGTTGCCCGTGCCGTCACTGGTCGACGCCACCGTGACCGAGTTGTTCTTCACGCCGGCGGTCGTACCGGTGACGTTGACCGAGAAGGTACAGCTCACCCCGTCGGGCAGGGTCGCCCCTGAAAGGCTGACACTGGTGGAGCCCGCGGCGGCGGTGATCGTCCCTCCACCGCAGGCCCCGGTCAGTGCGTTCGGGGTGGCGACCACGAGACCGGCCGGCAGGTTGTCCGTGAAGGCGACTCCTGTCGCCGTCCCGTTGCCTGTCACGTTGGCGATCGTGAAACTGAGGGTCGTGGAGCCGTTGAGCGGGACGGAGGCCGCGCCGAACGACTTGGTGATCGTTTGACCGACCGACGTGACCGTCAGTGTCGCCGTCGCTGCCGGGCCGCTGCCGCCTTCATTGGATGTCACCGCCGAAGTGGTGTTCACCTTCACACCGGCGGTGGTGCCCTGAACCTGCACGATGAAGTTGCAACTCGAATTGAAGGCTGAGGCGATACCCAGGCTGAGCCCGGACATGGTGATCGTGCTCGACCCCGCCGCCGTGGTGATGGTGGCTCCGCCCGCGGTGCAGTCGCCGGACACCACAAGCGGGGTGGCGACGACGACCCCCGCCGGCAGCGTGTCGGTGAAACCGATACCGCTCAGCGATGTCGTCGGGTTGTGATTGGCGAAGATGAACCGCAGGATTGCCGTCCCGTTCAACGCGATCGACGAGGGTTCGAATTGCTTGGTGAACGTCGGCGGTTCGACCACCGTCACAGTGGCGTTGGAGGTGTTGCCGGCGCCGGCCTCGGTCGAGGTCACGGTCACCGAGTTGGACTTGACCCCGGCACTCGTGCCACTGACATTCACCGAGAAGGTGCAGCTGGTATTGGTCGCCAGCGTCGCTCCCGCCAGCGTGATGCTGCTCGCCCCCGCGACCGCGGTGATGGTGCCCCCACCGCAAGTACCGGACAGGCCATTCGGGGTCGCCACGACCAGACCCGCCGGCAGGTTGTCAACGAAGCCGAGGCCGCTCAAGGTCACGTTGCCGGCCGGATTGGCGACCGTGAACGACAAACTGGTGGACCCATTCAACGGGATCGAGGAGAAGCCGAAGGACTTGGCAATCGTCGGCGGGGTCGCGACGTCGAGCGTCGCCGTGGCTGTATTGCCGGTCCCGCCGTTGGTAGAGGTGACGGTTACCGAGTTGTTCTTCCCTCCAGCCGTGGTCGCGGTCACGTTGACCGAGAACGTGCAACTCCCGCCCGTCGCCAGCGTCGCGCCGCTCAGGCTGATCGTCCCGGACCCGGCCACCGCGGTGATGGCGCCACCGCCACACGAGCCGGACAACCCGTTCGGCGTCGCCACGACCAAACCCGCGGGCAGTGTGTCGGTGAACGCCACACCATTCAGGGCGACGGCGTTGCCCGCCGGATTCGTCACGGCAAAACTCAACGCCGAAGTGCCATTCGACGCCACTGACGTCGGCAAGAACGACTTGCCGATCACCGGGGGCGCCACCACGGTCACCGTGGCCGTCGCCGTCCCACCTGCGCCACCCTCAGTCGAGGTGACGTTGCCTGTCGTGTTCACCTTGATGC
Organism: Acidimicrobiaceae bacterium; assembly: GCA_030838045.1. Taxonomy (GTDB): domain Bacteria; phylum Actinomycetota; class Acidimicrobiia; order Acidimicrobiales; family Palsa-688; genus JALYXV01. Next base: position 2,082 of record JAUTXN010000086.1, on the reverse strand, counting down.
CAGCGGCCACCCCGGTCACGTCGACCACGAGCGAGCAATTCGCATTTTGGGCGATGGTGCCGCCGGTCAGGCTGACGGTGTTGGAACCCGCCACCGCGCTGACGGTGCCACCGCAGGTGTTGCTGAGTGCGTTCGGCGTGGCGACGACGAGGCCGGCCGGGAGCGTGTCGGTGACACCGACGCCGGTCAGGCCGAACGTGTTGCCAGCTGGGTTGGTCAGGCCGATCGTCATCGAGGTGGACCCGTTGAGCGGGATCGAGGAGGCACCGAAGGCCTTGGTGATCGTCGGCGGCTGGGGCACGGTGAGCCCGACGCACCAACCCCCGGCGATGGCGCCGGTGCCGTCGCCCGCCGCGGTGGTGATGACGTACAGGCTCCAGGTGCCGTTGGGGTTGGTGCCGTTGAACACCGACCCCAAGGTGGCGCTGCCACCGCCGGCCGGGCCCGGGTTGCCGTAGGGCCCGGACGGGGCGGGCGGCCCCCATGACTCGTTGAAGCCGCCGAAGTTGGCCGGCTGGTAGCTCACGGCGCTATTCGGCGCCGCCCACGGCGCGGCCAGGGGCAGGGTCGACGCGGCCGCGTCGTCCAGGGTGAGGGTGACATTGCTGACCGAACTGGTGGCGCTGGGCGGCGCGTTGGCCACCAGGATGAATGTCTGGCCACCGGGTCCGACGAGCAGGGCGTCGATGTCCTGCGAGTGGGAGTAGCTCACGTTTTCGAGGGTCACCGTGAGGTGGAGGAGATTGGGGCTCAGCCCGGAAGCGAACACGTTGGACGGATACGGCGTGGCGTTGGCACTGGTTTCGGTCGGATTGTTGAGCGCGATGCTCCCGGTATTGCAGAAACTGGTCCCGGTGACGACGGTGTGGTTGTTGACCACCTGGGACAGGGTGGCGCTGGACGGGCCAAAGTTGGTCGTCCCCGAGTACTGGGCCAGGATGGAATGGCTGCCTTGGGTCGAGAAACTGGTGGTGCACATCGCGGTGCCCGCCGACACCGCGACTGCCCCACAGCCCGGGATCGTCGTGCCGTTGTCGTTGAAGGCCACGGTGCCCTCAGTGACGTTGCTGTTGTCAGCTGCCTTGTGGACGGTGGCCGTGAAGGTCACCCCGTTGCCGGGGGCGGTGGTGAACGACGGGTTGTTGTTCGACACCACCGTCGTGGTCGACCCGGCGGCCGCCACCGCCGTGATGTTGGCGCACCAACCTCCGGCGATAGCCCCAGTGCCGTCGCCACCTGCGGTGGTGATCACGTACAGGCTCCAGGTGCCGTTGCCATTGATCCCGTTGAACTGCGACGCCAATGTGGCCGCGGTCCCGGTGGTGCCTGGGTCACCATGCGGCGCCGCCGGGGCCGGCGGTCCCCACACCTCGTTGAACCCTCCGTAGTTGACCGGCTTGACCGTCGACAGTGCACTCCACGGCGTCCCCTGCCCCGACGGCGGCAGCACCCCGGCATCGCTGAAGGTCACCGTGGCGTTGGTGGCCGGGGCGCCGGACCCTGAGTTGGGACCCAGATTCGCCACCAGGATCAGGTTCTGCCCGCCGGGGCCGACCAGCAGCACGTCGATGTCCTGGGAATGGCTGTAGGTCACGTTGCTCAACGTCACCGCCACATGATCGACCGTCCCCGACAGACCTGATACGAACACATTCGACGGGTACGGCGTCGCCAGGGCGTTGTTGTTGCCGGTGCTCTGCGAGTTCGGATCATTCAGGGCGATGGAACCGGTGTTGCAGAAGTTGGCCCCGGTCACCGTGGTGTGGTTGTTGGCCACCTGGGTCACCGTGGCGCTGTGGCTGGGCCCGAAGTTTGCGGTGCCGCTGTACGTCGCGACCAGCAGATGATTGCCTTCGGAGGTGAAGCTCAAGTTGCACGTCGCTGCCCCGGCCGAAACTGACACCGCGCCGCATCCCGGGATAGGGCTGCCGCCATCGGTGAAGGCCACTGTTCCTTCGTTGACATTGCTGTTGTCACTGGCTTGGTGCACCGTGGCCGTCAAGGCCACCGAGTTCCCTGGCGCGGTGGTGAAGGAGGGGTTGGGACTCGAGGTCAATGCCGTCGTTGTGGCCGCCACCGACG
>JAUTXN010000062.1 GCA_030838045.1 Acidimicrobiaceae bacterium | reverse complement strand
TGAGCCAAGACGCGTAGCGTCGCTCCCCGTGGCCGATCGCCTCTATTTTCGCCAGCTCCTGTCCGGTCGTGACTTCGCCGTGGGCGATCCCATGGCCACGCAGATGATCAACTTCGTCTACCTCATCGGGGACCGAGAGACCGGCGAGGCGGTGGTCGTGGATCCGGCCTACCGGGTCGCCGATCTGCTCGAGATCCTCGACAACGACGGCCTGCACCTTGTCGGCGCGCTGGCCACGCACTACCACCCCGACCATGTCGGCGGCTCGTTCGTCGGCCACGAAATCGAAGGCGTTGCCGCCCTGCTCGAACGCCAGCCGGTCAAAATCCATGTGAATGCCGCCGAGGCCGAATGGGTGCGGCGCACCACCGGCGTGTCGGCCACAGACCTGGAAACCCACGCCAGCGGCGACATCGTCGAGGTCGGTGACATCAAGATCGAACTGCTGCACACGCCGGGACACACGCCCGGAAGCCAGTGCTTCCTGGTCGACGGGATGTTGGTGTCGGGTGACACCCTCTTCCTGGAGGGTTGCGGCCGGACCGACCTCCCGGGCTCCAACACCGGCGCCATGTACGAAAGCCTTCAGCGCCTGGCGGCCCTCCCTGATGACACCACACTTTTCCCCGGCCATCGCTATTCGCCGCCGGCGTCGGCGAAGATGGGCGAGGTCAAGGACCTCAACTTCGTGTTCAAACCCAAGACCAAGCAACAGTGGCTCCAGATGTTCGGGGCCGCGTGAGCGCGGTCGCGACGGGCGAACCGCCGCTCGAGCCGCCGTCGCCGCTGCCGTCGTCGTCGCCCCTCGACCGGACCTTCCTGACTGGACTGCCGGACGTCACGACCTTGCTGCTGATCCGCCACGGCAAGCAGCAGTTCCCCCACCGCGACAATCCGACGGCCGCCGACTGGGTCGACCCCCCGCTGTCGCAGACCGGCCTCCGCCAAGCCCAGGCGGTGGGCCAGGCACTCGCCGCCGAGCCCATCGACATCGTCTACGCCAGCCCCCTGGAACGGGCTCTCGTCACCGCCCAGGAGGTGGCCAAGCACCACGGGCTGCAACCGATCGTGGTCGCCGATCTGCGCGAGGTCGAACTCTTCCGCGGCCTCCCCGACGGCGCCGCCCTGACCGACCTGATCGGCCTCGACGAGTTGCGACGCCTGCAGGAACGGTTCATCGGAGAGCGCCGCTGGGACATCTACCCCTACAGCGAGTCAAGTGCCGAGTTCCGCGCCCGGATCGTCCCCGCGATCGACGAGATCGTGGCCCGCCACCCCGGTCAACGGGTCGTCGTGGCCTGTCACAGCGGAGTCACCAATGGCTACGTGGGTCACGTGCTCGGGCTCAGCCAGGACATGTTCTTCCGGCCTGCCCACGCCTCGATCCACCGGGTCCTCGCGGGCCATGGGCGCCGGGTGGTTCAGAGCCTCAATGAGATCCACCATCTGTCGGCGGTCGATCCGGCGCTGGTGACGGTATAGCCACCTCGCCGCCCACCTCGCCGCCCACCTCGCCGCCTGCCTCGCTGCCCGCCTCCGATCGAGCCGCCAGGCTGTCGATGATGTCGTGGGTCACCTTCTCGACCGGTTGCTCACCATCGACGGAGATCAGTAAGCCCCGCTCCCGGAAGTAGTCCGCCAGCGGCCGAGTCTGATTCTCGAACACCTCGATGCGGTGGCGGATCGTCTCCTCGTTGTCGTCGCTTCGTGACTCCGTCCCCGCCCTCGCCATGAGCCGGCGCAACAGCTCCTCCGAGCTGACATCGAGGTACACCGCCCCGTTGATCGTGATGCCCTGGTCCCGCGCCAGAGCGCTGGCCTCTTCCGCTTGGGCCAGGTTGCGGGGGTAGCCGTCCAGCAGGAACCCCCCCTTGGGATCGGCCTCGGTCACCCGCTCGGACACCATTTCGCGGATCAACTCGTCGGGCACCAGGTCCCCCCGGTCGAGGTACTTCTTCGCCTCCAACCCGAGCGGCGTGCCCTCCGCCACCTCCCGGCGCAGCATGTCGCCCGTCGAGATGTGCTCGATCCCGTAGTACTGCGAGAGCCGCTTGGCCTGTGTCCCCTTCCCCGCCCCCGGGGGAGCCAGCAGCAGCAGTCGCACCGCGACATCCTGCCATCGACGCACCCTCGGCCGTCGGCCTACCAAGGGGTAGCCTCGATGAGCATGGCTGGACAGATCCGGTCGAAGATCGTGGATCTCACCAACGAAGTCGGCGCCAAGGCACTCCAGCGGATGGAGGGCTGGGTCCTGCGCTTCTCCGAGGTCGAAACGACCCCCTTCCTCTCCCAAGACACCTTTCCCTGGATCAAGCAGCTGGAAGACGGGTTCGACGCGATCCGGGCCGAGTTGGACGCGGTCCTCGAGTACCGGGACGAGCTGCCCAACTTCCAGGACATCTCGACCGACCAGCTGACCCTCACCCAGGACGACAAGTGGAAGACCTACTTCTTCTTCGGTTACGGGTTCAAGTCGGACACCAACTGTGCCCGCTGCCCGGAGACGACCAAGCTGCTGGAACAGGTCCCGGACCTCACCACCGCCTTCTTTTCCATCTTGGCGCCGCACAAGAAGCTCCCGCCGCACCGTGGCCCCTGGCGAGGCGTGATCCGATACCACCTCGCCCTCAAGATCCCCGAACCGGCCGATCGGTGCGGGATCAGCGTCGGCGACGAGGTCGCCCACTGGGTCGAGGGCAAGAGCCTGCTCTTCGACGACGGCTACGAGCACTACGCCTGGAACGACACCGACGACTTCCGTGTGGTGTTGTTCATGGACGTCCTCAGGCCGCTGCGCGGCCTCGGCGGCATTGCCAACAAGGCCCTGATCAAGGCCATTGCCTTCTCCCCCTTCGTCCGCGACGGCAAGGCCCGCCATCTGGACTGGGAGAAGCGCTTCGAGGCCATGCGCAACCGCTGAGGGCACGGCTGACCGCACAGCTGGGCCGGGCTAGGCACGCTGCGAGCACCCGCTCCGAAGTGACAATTGTCACACTATTCCTGGCGCGCCGCGCGGCCGTCCCTTACCCTGGGTGCTCGTGGTTGAAGCCTGGACCCATGCCGACATCGCGCCCGTTGCGGCGGTGGACCTGTTCGACAAGTGCGACTCGCCCCGCTTGCTCGAGTACCGCGCCGCCGAGCAGCTCGGCCTCCTCCCGTACTACCGGGAGATGGCCAGCCAGTCGGGTCCGGTGGTCATGCACGAGGACAAGCCGGTCATCATGCTGGGCTCGAACAACTATCTGGGCCTCACCGGCGACGAGCGGGTCAAACAGGCCGCGATCGACGCCATCGACCGTTACGGAACGGGCTGCACCGGCAGCCGGCTGATGAACGGCACCCTCCAGCTGCACCGCGAGCTCGAGGACGCCCTGTCCGATTGGCTGCAAGTCGAGTCCTGCCTGGTCTTCTCCACCGGCTACATGGTCAACCTGGGCCTGATCGCGACCCTGGTCGAAGCCAACGACGCCGTGTTCCTCGACTCGGCCGCCCACGCCAGCCTGATCGACGGGGCCCGCATGTCGGCCGGAGCGCTGCGCTCGTTCCGCCACAACCTGCCCTCGAGCCTGCGCCACCGGCTCCGCACCTGGCACGAGAAGCGGGAGCACCCCGGGGCCGCCCTGGTCGCGGTCGACGGGATCTACTCCATGGAGGGCGACGTCGCCCCCGTGGCCGAGTTCGCCGCCGTGTGCGCCGAGTTCGGCGCCCGATTCCTCGTCGACGAGGCCCACGCCCTTGGTGTGCTCGGGCCCGATGGCCGGGGCACCGCGGCCGCGGCGGGCATCACCCCCGACCTGGTCATGGGGACCTTCTCCAAGTCGCTCGCCTCCTGCGGCGGATTCATCGCCGGCCCCAAAGCGGTGATCGACTACCTCCGCATCGCCTGCCGGGTGATGCTCTTCACCGCCGCCGGCGTTCCCGCGGCCCTCGGCGCCGCCCTCGCGGCGGTGCGCATCGCCCAGTCCGACGGCGACCGGCGGGGCCTGGTCCTCGAGCGGGCCCGCCAGCTCCACGCCGGCCTGGCGGCGCTCGGCTATCAGGTCGGCGGCGTGCCGCAGGGCCCGATCGTCCCCGTGCACATCGGCGAGGACTGGGACGCCGGTCGCACCTGGCGCAACCTCCTCGACCATGGGGTGTACACCAACTGCGCCGTGCCTCCGGCCGTCGCACCCGGCCGGGCCCTGCTGCGCACCTCGGTCATGGCCACCCACACCGAGGAACACATCGCCGAGGCGCTGCGGGCCTTCGAGGACGTTCGATCGACGTTGGCCTGACCGGAGCCACCGGCCACCTCGGCTCCCGGCTCCTGGCGCTTCTCCTGGCCGACCCCACGGTGGCGACCGTCCGCTCCGTGGCCCGCCGCCCCCTCGCACCGGCGGGTGCCAAGTTGGTGCACACCCAAGCCGACCTGCGCGAGGACGCCGCCCGGGAAGCGCTCGCCGGCGTGGACGTGCTCTTCCACCTCGGCTTCGCCCTCTGGCGGGGCCGCGACACCGCCCACGTCAACTGGGACGGGACCCGCAACATCCTCGCCGCCCGCCCGGCCCGCGTCGTGCTGGCTTCATCCGCCGCCGTCTATGGCGCCTGGCCCGACAACCCCCTGCCGATGCGTGAGGACCACTGGCCCCGCCCCAACCGGCAGTGCGCCTACGCCACCGACAAGCTCCGGGCCGAGCGGCTGTGCGAGAGCGCCGCCCCCACCCTCGCCCTGCGCATCGGGGCGGTCCTCGGACCCCACACCGATCCGAAGGTGGCCCAGGCGGTCAAGGGCTATCGCCTGGTGGTGCCGGCATTCATGGGGAAAAACGAAGCGTTGCAGTTCCTGGACGAGGCGGACGCGGCAGCCGCCCTGCACCAGGCCGGGGCGTCGACCGCCACGGGCCTTCTCAACATCGCTCCCGCCGATTGGCTGAACGCCCAAGGCGTGGCGAAGGTGGCGAACAGCCACGTGCTGCGCATGCCCACCCGGCTCCTGCTCGCGGGCTCCGAGGTGGCATTCCGGCTCCATCAGACCCCCTTCGGCGCCGATCGGGCCATCCTCATCAACGGCCCCCTCGCCCTGGACCCGGCCAAAGCGGGCCGGGTCCTCGGATGGAAGGCCAAGAAGTCGACGGCCGAGGTCCTGGCCGCCGCCCTCAGCGACTAGCGGCTCGGCCTTTGTTAGCAGTACATCACCGCCACGGGGCATGTACTGCTAGGAAAGGCCGGCCGGGTTGGCCGACGGCGCTTGGAAGTGGTCGGCAGGCTCTAGCCTCGCCTGCATGTTGACGGCCGATGTCGCAGTCGTGGGCGGGGGGCCGGCCGGCGTTGCCGCGGCCATCACCCTGGCCCGGGCCGGGCGCGATGTGGTGCTGTTCGACAAGGCCCGATTTCCCAGGGACAAGTGCTGCGGCGATGGCCTGACCACCGGGGCGCTCCGCCGCTACGAGCGACTTGGGCTGCGGCCCGACGCGGTCGCTTCGTGGCAGCCGGTCACCGAAACGTGGATCCGTTCACCTTCGGGACGAGCGGTGCGGTTCCCGCTTCCCGAAACCGGCGGTGTGTTTGCCGCGGTCGCCCGCCGGAGCGACCTCGACGCCGCCTTCGTCGACGTGGCCCGGGCCGCGGGCGTCAAGGTGTACGACGGCCACGGCGTCACCGACGTCGCACAACGCCACGACCTGGTGGAGCTGGAGGTCGACGGCGTGGGGTCGGTCGTCAGCCGATACGCGGTCGCAGCCGACGGCATGTGGTCGCCCCTTCGCAAGAAGCTCGGGGTGACCGACGAGCCTGGGTACCTGGGCGAGTGGCACGCCCTCCGGCAGTACTTCGCCGATGTCGACCCTGCCGCCGCCCATCAGCTCTGGGTCTGGTTCGACGCCGATCTCCTCCCTGGCTACGCCTGGTCGTTCCCGCTGCCCGGAGGCCGGGCCAATGTCGGCTTCGGGATCCATCGCTCGGCCGGCAGACCCACCCATGAGATGAAGGCCCAGTGGGCCGACGTCCTGCAACGGCCCCACGTCCGGGCCGTCCTGGGCCCTGATGCCCGGCCCGAGGCACCGACGAAAGCGTGGCCCATCCCGGCCCGAATCGGTGCCACGCAACTGACCGCCGGCCGGGTTCTGTTCGTGGGCGACGCCGCCCGGGCCACCGACACCCTGACCGGCGAAGGGATCGGTCAAGCCCTGGAGACGGGCGAACTGGCCGCCGACGCCGTCATCGCCGGGGGTCCACACCGGCCCAGCCTCGTGGCGGACAGCTACCGCCGCCACGTCCTGGCGGGCATGGGCGCCGACGACCGCCTGGCCGCGTCGCTGTCTCGCAGCCTTCGCCACCGCAAAGGCGTCCGGGCGGCGGTGCGAGTGGCCGGGGCCAACGACTGGACCCGGCGAAACTTCGTGCGCTGGATGTTCGAGGACTATCCGCGAGCGGTGCTCGCCACGCCCCACCGCTGGCAGCGCCGCATGTTCCATGGCTCCGGCGCCTATTTGCCGGATCAACCCTCGACTCACCGCTGAATACTGCGTAGCCGGGCCCCGGCTGGCACGCTGTAGCAATGCGAACTGTCTCGGCTGTCGAACCGGCACCAGCCGCGCCGCCGAAGTCGTTCGCATTCACCCCGCCTCCCCACCCGGCGCGGGGACGGCGCATCACGGTCCGCTCGGCGGTGATGGCATTTGTCGCGGCTGATCTGGCCGCCGTGATCCTCATCACCCTCGGGGTGGCGTGGCTCGTCAGCCGCAGCGCGTCGGCCGGGGCGGTGCGAGACGCCCGAGATCTCACGGTGGCCGAAGGCCGAGCGGCAGTCTGGCCGTTGCTCACCGATGGTGTCGTGCGCGGTGACCCGGCTGCTCTTGCCGCCTTGGACGAGGTGGTGAAGACCCGGGTCCTCTCCGACCGCCTGGTGCGCGTCAAGATCTGGTCCGCCGACGGTACGATCGTCTACTCCGACGAAGCCCGCCTGATCGGCCAACATTTCGGCTTCGACAAAGAAGACGCCAAAGCGTTGACAAGCGGCATCCCCGAGGCCGGTGTGTCCAATCTGGCGGCACCGGAGAACCTGTACGAGCGGGACTTCAAGAAGCTCCTCCAGGTCTACGACGGCCTTCGCACGAGGAGCGGCCAGCCGGTTCTGTTCGAGGCCTACATCAAGTTCTCCTCGGTCACCGCGGACAGCCATCGGGCGTTCGTCTCGGTGCTGCCCGCAATGCTCGCGGGCCTGCTGCTGCTGTTCCTCGCCCAGGTTCCCTTGGCGTGGGCGATGGCCCGGCGCATCGAAGCCGGTCAGGTCGAAGAGCAACGGCTGCTGCAGCGGGCAATCAACTCGGCCGACGTCGAGCGCCGCCACATTGCCGCCGACCTCCACGACGGGCCGGTTCAGGCCCTGGCGGGAACGGCGCTGTCACTCACCGCTGCCGCGGAACATGCCAATGCCGCGGGCCTGGCTGACATCGCCACGACTGTGTCGGGCGCCGCGGGTGAACTCCGGCAGGGCATCCGGGACCTGCGCACCCTCATCGTGGCCATCGCGCCGCCCCGCCTGCACGACGAAGGCCTCGCGGTCGCTCTGCAGGACCTGGTGTCGCCCCTTCGGGCCCGGGGCGTCGAGACGTCCTTGACCGTGCCGGACCGCCTGGACCTTCCTCGGGAGGTCGAGGCACTGGCCTACCGGACGGCGCAGGAGGCAATCCGTAACATCGGCCGCCACGCATCAACGGCCCGCCGGGTCACAGTGACGGTCGCCCAACTCGACGGCCGGCTCCAGCTCGAGATCGTCGACGACGGCCCGGGCTTCAGTCCCGGGACCGTCAACGCCCGCAATGCCCAAGGCCACGTGGGCCTGCACCTGCTGGGCGAGCTGGCGGGCGACGCCGGCGGCCGCCTCGATGTGCACTCCGACGGCCACACCGGCACCCGCCTCCGACTGGAGTTGCCCATCCCATGATCCGCATATTGATCGCCGATGACCACGAAGTCGTCCGGCGAGGTCTCGGTCAGCTCTTCAGCAGCGTCGACGACATCGACGTGGTCGGCGAGGCGGCCAACGGTGCGGAAGCAGCTGAGCTGGCGGCGCTCCACGAACCGGACGTGGTGCTCATGGACCTTTCCATGCCCGAAGTGGACGGGGTCGAAGGGACCCGCCGGATCAAGGCGGCCCAGCCGGACCTCCCGGTCGTGATCCTCACCTCGTTCTCGGAGCGTGACCGGATCCTCGACGCCATCGACGCCGGCGCGGTCGGCTATCTGCTCAAAGACGCCGAGCCGGAAGAGCTCCTCCGCGGCGTCCGATCGGCCGCCCAAGGAGAATCACCGTTCTCTCCGAAGGCCGCCAAGGCGCTCCTGTCGCTCGGGAGCCAGCGCAAGGCGGCCGAGGAGTTGACCCCTCGGGAGCGCGAGATCCTGGCCGCGCTGTGCTCCGGCCTGGCCAACAAGCAGATCGCCCGGCGGCTCGGGATCTCGGAGAAGACGGTGAAGACCCACCTCACGAGGGTGTTCAGTCGCATCGGCGTCCAGGACCGCACCCAGGCCGCCCTGTGGGCGGAACGCCACGGGCTCGGAGCCACCAGCTAAGAGTGCCCGCCTCCGCCTGACGGGGCAGTGGTCGAGGAGCCACCCCGAGAAGCCCCGTCCCCGCCGCCCGATCCCCGCCCCTTGCCGGAGGCATCGGGGGCGGTCGTCGCCGGAGAGGCACCCCCAGGAACAGTTGTCGTGGATTCGGGCCCGGGGCCCGGGCCACCACCGCCACGACCACGATGGTCATCGATCGTCGTGGGGCTGGTGGACGGAAACGTGACTGCCGGTGTCGCAGGGGATGGGGCCGTCGGCGCAACGGCACCCGACGCGGCGCCGGCGCCGGCGCCTGCGCCGGCGGAGCCGACCGGCACCAGGCGCTGTTGGGCGCTGCTCAGTGCGGTCGCGGCACCCAATCGCGTTTGGTCGGACGGGCTGAGCGTCGCCAGGCGTTGCCGGAGCTGATCGGCGGCCGCGGCGATCTCATTCGGGTCGCCGCTGCGCATCGCGGCATCGAGGCGGGCGAGGTCGCGTCGGGCGTCGTCGAGGTGGTTCGCCGGGGTCGGCAGGCCCACGAGTCGAGCGGCGGCCTGAATGGGCGGCGGGAGCCTTCCTTCGCTGGCGGCGGCGGCGCCGGCGGTCCCGAGGATGATTACCGCGGCGGCCCCGGCCGCGGCGCGCACCGGCCATCCTCGACCCCGGGTCCGGCGCCCGATCGGTGTGACGCTCCCACCGTTGAGGACGCCCGAATCGGTACGGGCGGTACGGGCGGTACGGGCGGTGCTGGCGCAGGGCGTCTTCACCAGCCGCGGCCGAGGAGCCGCCAACGCCGCTTCGAGGGCGCCGAGGAGCTCCGCGGGCGGCGCATCCTTCAGCACGTGCCCCGCGGCGCCGGCGGCGACCGCCTCGGCGATGCGGTCGCGGTCGGCCCAGGCCGTGAACAACAACACGGCCGGCGGATCGACGAGTCCTGCGATTTCCCGAGTGGCGTCCACGCCGTCCATGACCGGCATCGAGACGTCCATGAGGATCACATCGGGCGCCAGACGGGAAACCAGTTCGAGCGCCTCCTGCCCGTCGGCCGCTTGGCCGACGACGTCGAAGTCCTTCCGGGTGCCGATCAAGCCGATGACGCCCTTGCGGACACCGGCGTGATCGTCGACGACCAGGACCCGCGCCGGCGCGGGCGGTCCGTCGCTGGGCGTGCGCTCCGGCGAGGGTGGCTGTTCGTCGGTCGAGGTCACGGTATGGCCGCAGGCTTTCTTTCAGCACCAGTGTCAAGCATCTGAACCCGACGCACCATCGGTCGATGGTCGTAAGACCATCAATCGGACAATCCGTGCGGACCATGGCTGGTAGCCCGAAAGTCGTACGACCATTGGCCGTCTTGTCGAGGCACGCCCCAGGGCAGATCGTTCAACCCGAGCCTCCCAATGTGGGCGGCCATCGAGATGGCTCTTAGGGAGAAGAAATGCGTACGCGAATGTTCGGCGTGGCGGCGGTGGCCGTGGTCGCAATGTCGATGCTGGCTGCCCCGGCAGCCCTGGCCCAAGGAGGGGCGGGCTCAGGCGGCGGCACCGGTGGTGGTGGAGGAGGCGGAGGCGGAGGCGGCGCTCCCGCCCCGAGCCCAGCGCCGGCTCCCGCCCCGGCCCCGGCTCCCGCCCGGGCCCCGGCCCCGGCTCCGGCTCCGACCGGCGGCATCGGGTGCGTGACGGTCGACAGGTTCAACGTCTCGGTCGACCAGAGCACGGTCACCACCGGCGCTCAGGGGACGGCGGACATCTCCCTGTCCCGATGCGGCTCGTCGGGCCGCAGCTACACGATCGCGCTGACCGCCACCGACCAGGCGGGAACGGTCGCCTGGACGACCACCGACACGTGGACCCCGGCGCGCAGCCTCCCGTTCATCGCGACCAAGCACACCGACGCCCTGTCGTTCAACACCACCTACCAGGTCAACGTGGCCGTGACCGACAGCGGTGGCACCGCCGTGGCGTCGAGAACCATCAGCGTGGCGACGCCGACGGCTCGCACCGCGGCTTGCGCCTCGATCGTCTCCATGAACGCCTCGGGCGGATACGCCCCCGGTTCGAACACCGTCGGCGCCATCTGGGCCGGCTACAAGGTGTCCAACTGCGGAGGCGCCTCGCAGCTCGACATGGAGCTGGTCGAATCCGATCAGGCGACTGGAATCGTGGCGTGGCGCAACCCGTACTCCCCCGTCATTGCCGGTGGCGGAACGGGCGGCGTCGGCCTGGTCGACAACGACTATGCCCCGCTGTCCACCACCTATGACGTGGTCGTCAACGTGCGGGACCACGCCACTGGCGAGCTGCTCGACAGCAGCAGCATGGTCACCTCCACGCCCCCTCCCAAGTAGAGCGCACCCCCCCAAGACGAGGAGCCGGGTCTCGACCCGGCTCCTCGGCGCGTCCGGAGGTCGGCCTACAGTCGGTGACCGTGGGCGCCATCGCTACCTGCCAGAACTGCGGGGCGCCCTGGCGACCCGATGTCGCGGGGGCGTGCCGCTTCTGCGGCGTCGCCGCTCCACCGCCGGGAGTGCCAACCGGACTGGCCGGGGCCCGGCCCACGATCGACGCCGACGCCCTGTACCGGCGGCTCATCTCCGTCACGACCGACCCCGGGCACCCACTCGACCGCCTGGCCGCGGCCCTCCACCGCGTGGCGGGCGACCGGGTCACCATGAGCGGGAACCCGGTCGCCCTGGTCCAACTGGACCTCGAGGACTGGCAGTACCGGCTGTGGATCGAGCGCGGCGACACCCAGGCGCTGGCCGTTCACACCGTCCGGGGCGTGGTACTCAAGCACCAGCCCCTGCCCTTCGACGAGTGTCTCGCCGCCCTGGCCGGCCACCTGGCGGAGTACGCCGGCACCCACCGCCACGTCCACGACGCCATCGTCGCCCTCGACCGAGCCTGACCGCCCACCCCCAGGAGGCCCACGTGAGCCAGCCCCAACCGCAGAACATCCTCTCCCAGACCGCCCTCGCCCGCCTGCGGCAATCGGGCCCGGGTGAGCTGGCCCAGAGCCAGCCCACGCTGTTCACCAGCGACCTGTCGGTCAACGAGTTCGCACTGCTGCACGAGGCGGGTTTCAGCCCGCTCGGGCTGGTGATGGGCAGCTCGATCTACCACGTCGGCTACCAGTTCCAGGTCTGGAACCAGAGCCAGGAGCTGCAGGTACTAACACAAGCCATGTACACCGCGCGGGAGTACGCCATCGCCCGGATGGAGGCCGAGGCGGACGCGCTCGGCGCCGACGGCATCGTCGGCGTCCGCCTCGACTACAAGACCTACAGCTGGGGCGAGGACCTGATCGAGTTCCTGGCCGTCGGCACCGCGGTGCGCTCCAGCCGGGGCGGCAACTGGCGCACCCCGGCCGGAAAGCCGTTCACCTCCGACCTGTCGGGCCAGGAGATGTGGACGCTCGTCAAGACCGGCCACGCCCCGGTCTCGTTCGTGCTGGGCACGTGCGTGTACCACGTGGCCCACCAGTCGTTCCGCCAGGCGTGGAAGACGATCGGGCAGAACACCGAGATGCCCAACTTCACCCAAGCCACCTATGACGCGCGAGAGATCGCCATGTCCCGCATGCAGGCCGAGGCGGAACGCGACGGGGCCTCGGGGATCGTCGGCGTCCGGGTGGTCGAGAACAACCACGTGTGGGGCGCCCACGCCATCGAGTTCCTCGCCCTGGGTACCTCTATTCGGCCGCTCCCTGGGGAGGCGGCACTGCCTCAGCCGACAATGGTGATGCCGATGACGGACTGAAACCGCGCCCGGCGAGGTATTTTCCCCAGCGTATGCCTGATCTCGGATTCCAGGACAGAGTGGCCGTCATCACCGGAGCAGGCGGGGGCCTCGGCCGCCAGCACGCCCTGTTGCTGGCGTCGCGGGGTGCCCAAGTCGTCGTCAATGACCTGGGCGGGTCGGTGCGGGGCGAGGGCGGGAGTGCCGGCCCGGCCGAGGCCGCGGCGCAGGAGATCAACGACCTGGGTGGGGTGGCGGTGCCCGACACCAACAGCGTGGCCACGCCCGAGGGCGGGGCGGCCATCATCCAGACCGCGCTCGACGCCTTCGGCCGGGTCGACATCGTGATCAACAACGCCGGGATCCTGCGGGACAAGGCGTTCCACAACATGACCCCCGACCTGATCGACCCGGTGCTCGACGTCCACCTGCGGGGAGCGTTCAACGTGACCCGGCCGGCGTGGATCAAGATGCGCGAGCAGAGCTACGGCCGGGTGCTCAACACCGCCTCCAACGCCGGGATCCTGGGCAACTTCGGCCAGGCCAACTACGGGGCGGCCAAGATGGGCCTGGTCGGCTTCACCCGGGTCCTGGCCCAGGAGGGGGGCAAGTACAACATCAAGGCCAACGCCATCGCCCCGGTGGCGGGAACGCGGATGACCGAGGAGTTGCTCGGGCCGCTGGCGGAGAAGCTCGACCCGGCGCTGGTCTCGCCCATCGCGGCGTGGCTGGTGCACGAGGAGTGCCCCGTCACGGGCGAGGTCTACTCGGCCGCGGGCGGGCGGATCGCCCGGTTCTTCATCGGGCTGACGCCGGGGTACTACAACCCGGCGCTCACCTTGGAGGACGTGCGGGACCACTTCGAGGAGATCCGCCGGGAGGACGGCTACACCGTGCCCGCGGGGATCGCGGACGAGTTCACCGAGCTGCTCAAGCACTTCTCGTAGACCGCCCGGCCGGCGGGGTCGCGGCTACGACAGCGAGAAGATCGAGCTCAGCTCCATGGGGACAGCGACCTCCATCTGCTCGTAGGTGCAGCTGCGAGGGTCCCGGTCGGGCCGGAAGCGCCGGAAACGGGCCGTGTGCCTGAGCCGTGACCCCTGCAAGTGCTCGTACGCCGCCTCCACGACCAGTTCGGGGCGCAGCGGCTCGAACGTCATGTCCTTGGTGGCATTCCACCGGCTTTGGCCTCCCGGGAGGCGCTGCCCCGACGCCTCAGAGCCCGCCGCGGCCCACTCGGCCCACTCACCCCAGGGGTGGTTCTCGGTCGCCCCGTCGCGGTAGGGCGCCAGCTCCGCGACCAGCTCCTTGCGCTGGGCGGCCGGGAACGCCCCGATGACCCCGACATGGTTGAGGTGGCCTTCCCCGTCGTACAGGCCGAGCATCAGCGAGCCCACGCCCTCGCCGCCCTTGTACCAGCGGAACCCGGCCACCACGAACTCCGCCGTGCGCTCGTGCTTGACCTTGAGCATCACCCGCTGATCCTCCCGGTAGGCCAGGTCGAGGCCCTTGGCGACCACGCCGTCGAGGCCCGCCCCCTCGAAGCGCGTGAACCAATCGGCCGCCACCGCCACGTCCGACGTCGCCGGAGTCAGGTGGACCGACGGCGACCCTGCGCCGCTCGCCGGCCCGGTGAGGGCCCCCACCAGCGCTTCCCGGCGGGCCGCAAACCCCTCAGCGCGGAGATCGTCGGACCCGAGGGCCAGCAGGTCGAAGGCGACGAACGACGCCGGCGTCTTGTCCGCCAGCATCCGCACCCGGGACTCGGCGGGATGGATCCGCTGCTGCAGGGCGTCGAAGTCCAGCCCGTCGGCTCCCGCGATCACGATCTCGCCGTCGACGACGCAGCGCTCGGGCAGGCCTTTGAGCGCCGCGTCCACGATGTCGGGGAAGTAGCGGTTGAACGGGCGCTCGTTGCGGCTCCCGAGCTCCACCTCGTCGCCGTCGCGGAACACGATGCAGCGGAAACCGTCCCACTTCGGTTCGTAGAGGAACGGCCCCACCGGGAGGTCCCTCGTCAGCTTGGCCAACATCGGCGCCACAGGCGGCATCACAGGCAGGTCCACCGCCATACCCTACGGAAGGTGGACGACTGGCTGACGACCAACCAACGGCTGTGGGACGAGCGGGTCCCGCTGCACGTCGGCTCGACGTTCTACGACGTGGAGGGCTTCAAGGCCGGCCGGCCCACCCTCCTCCCCCACGAGGTCGAGGAACTGGGCCCGCTCGACGGCCTGCGCCTGCTCCACCTCCAATGCCATTTCGGCCTCGACACCCTCGACATCGCCCGACTCCACCCGACCGTTTCTGTGACGGGGCTGGATTTCTCCGCCCCGGCCATCTGTGCCGCGGCCGACCTGGCCGCCGACCTGCGGCTGGCCGGCCGGGCCCGGTTCGTCTTGGGCGACGTCTATCGCGCCCCGACCGTGTTGGGCGATCAGCGCTTCGACGTCGTCTACACGGGGAAAGGGGCGCTTCTCTGGTTGCCCGATCTCGACCGTTGGGCCGCAGTGGTGAAGGAGCTCTTGGAGCCGGGTGGCTTCCTGTATGTCACCGAATTCCACCCTGTGTCCGATGTCCTCGACGCCGACCAGCCGTTCCCGGTGCGGGACTACTTCGCCACCGAGCCGCTGATCTACGACGAACCGGGGAGCTACGTCGACACGAGCGCACCGACTGTTCACAACGTGAGCTACGAGTGGCAGCACCCGATCGGCCGGCTCCTGACGGCGCTGATCGGGGCGGGGTTGCGACTCGAGTTGTTCCACGAGTGGGATTTCACCAACGACAACCGTTTGAAGTACCTGGTGGCCCGATCCGGACGGCGGGGCCGCGGCTGGCCGCCGGGAGTGGGGACGCTGCCGCTGATGTACTCGCTGAAGGCGATCCGCCCGGCCTAGTCACTCCGCGACGACGGTCCATCGCCGCCGGGACGGTCCAACGCCGCCACGACGGTCCATCTCCGCCACGTTTGTGGGCTATCTGTGGCTCTGTGGGCGAGTTAGAGCGCTGGACGACCATACGACGCCCTCAGAAACATAAACAGCCCACAGACAGTGGTCGATACCGACCGCCTGGAGCCCGGCTACTGGGGGTGCGGCTCCTCGGCGCCGGCATCGACGTCGTCGGCAGCTTGGGTGCGCTGCAGGGCGGCCGCGATGGATTGGGCCAACGGGGACGTCTCCAACTCCTCCAACGGAACCGGCAGTCCGATGCGCCAGTTGGGCCACTCGTCGAGGGTGCCGGGCATGTTGGGCCGCTCCTCCACCGCCAAGGCGTCCTCGAGGGTGGCGACGACCAGGGCGGACGGCGACTGGCCGAGCAGGCGGTAGATCCGCTCGACCGCCTCGGTCTTGGGCAGGTCGTGGTCGGCGTCGATCCAGTCCTTGATCTTGGCCCGCAGCGTCGCCTCGGCCTCGGTGTTCACCGAGATGCCGAGCTCCTCCCGGACCTGGACGTCGCTGCCCTTCCACAGGCCGGCCGAGGTCGGCAGGTCGTGGGTGGTGGCCGCGGCCAGGGCCTGGTGGGGCCATTCGCTCCCCGGGGGCGTGGGCTCGAACCAGAGCAGCCGGTACGACAGGATCCGCCGGTGCGTCAGCTCCGCCCGGACCGCGTCCTCGACGGTGCCCAGGTCCTCGCCCACCACGAACGCCTCGGATCGGTGGCTTTCCAACGCCAGGATGTCGAGGAGGTCGTCGCTCGGGTAGGTCACATAGGTGCCGTCCCTGGGCGAACCGCCGGACGGTATCCAATACAGCCGGAACAGGCCCATGACGTGGTCGAAGCGCAGGCCTCCCCCATCATGGAGCCCTGACTTCATCAACTCGATGAAAGGGCGGTAGCCGGCCGACCGGAGCTTCCAGGGATCGAAGGCGGGAAGGCCCCAGTCCTGGCCTTGCATGTTGAACTCGTCGGGTGGCGCGCCCACCCGCACATCGAGGCGCATGCATTCCTGCCAGCGCCAGGCGTCGGCCCCACCCGCGTCGGCCCCTATGGCCAGATCCTGCACCAGACCGATGGCCCGGCCGGCCGCTCGGAGTTGACGGTCCAGCAGCCACTGGAGCCACGAGTGGTACCGGATCCTCCGGGACCCGGCCTCGCTCGCCACGAATGGTGCGATCCCTGCCGCATCGGGGTGGCGCACCTCGGGCGGCCAGTTTTCCCAGGGCACGCCGTGTTGCTCGCAGAGGGCACAGAAAGTCGCATACTGCTGCAGCGCCTGGGCCTCGTCCGCCATGTAGCGGTCGAAGTCGGTGTCACCGTGAAACCCCGCGAAGATCGCCTCGAGGGCTTCAGACTTGAGACGCCAGACCGCGTCGCGATCGATGTGGCGCTCGGTGTTGAGGGCTCGGCCCGCGGCCGCCAGTTCCGGGAGTTTGTCCAGCTGCTGGGCGCCCGGTACTTCCTCGACCCGCAGGTAGAGGGGGCTGCGAAAGCATCGGCTGCTGGCAAAATAGGGGCTCGGCTGCTGGGTTCCGACCGGCAGCGCGGCGTGCAGCGGGTTGATGATCGTCACGCCCGCGCCCTGCGCTGACGACCACTCACCGATGCGGCGGAGGTCGGCCAGATCGCCCATGCCCCAGCTCGATTTCGACCGGGCGGCGTACAGCTGGGCGGCCCACCCCCACTTTCGAAGGCCGTCAGGCAACCAGCAGCGTCCGGGGCTGACGATGACCGGGGTCGGCGCTCCGGCGGTGGTCCCGGGCTCGTCGGCGACGAAGCTGTGGTAGCCGATCGGGATGTCGGGCGGGACCGGGCCGTCGAGGCGGAGGGTGGCTCCCTCTTCGAGGCGCAGCTCGCCCGGAGGGAGCCCGGGATCGGGCCGGCCCGGAGCGACGATGATGGTCGGACCCGGCCGTGGTTCCCCGTCGTCGGCGCCCATGGAGGTGAGAAAGGCTTCGATTGTCGCGTCGGGTGCCTTCCACCAACGCCCGGCGACGTCGTGGTAGCCCGGTTGCACGCCCCACCGGCGCGAGTCGGTCACGATTCGGGCCTACGCTCGGGTTGGATGGCGTGCGCCTTGGTCGCCAAGGGATGTGAGTTGCCTGACCAACCGGAGGCGGGTCCCGCCGGCCGGGGTCGGAGACTCTACCTCGACGGTCGTCATGAGGCGCCGCATCACTTCGAGGCCCCGCCCGCTGGCGGCGAGGTGCCCATCCTCGCCCAAGCGGATGCGGTTTGTCATGATGTCGAAACCGACCCCTTCGTCCTCAACCTCGATGAGGATCTTGTCCCGCTGGAGGTCGGCTCGGAGGAGGAGCATGTTGTCATGGCCGTGCGGATAGGCGTGCTGGAGCACGTTGCTGCAGGCTTCGTCCATGGCCAGGATCACATCGTCGATGACTGGCACCGGCGCCCCGAACTCCCGCAGGTACACCGCCAGCGCCTTCCGAGTGGCACCGAGGAAGCGGCTGTCGGCTGGCAATTTCAGGTCGAGTGCCAGTCGCATCGCGCTTTCACCCCCCGGAACACGGTCGATAGCTACCCGGGGCACAGGTGACAGAAACGCTCCTGACACTCGGGCTAACCGAAGTCAGCGGCGGTCGCGCGTCGACTCTTGCGGGCACCCCGGTACCGCCGGCACGGGTCGACGGAAGCCTGTTTCGGTGTGGGACGTCGTCCTGGGCGGACCAGGGCCTGGTGCGCCACGGCGACTTCTACCCCCGCAAGACCATGACCGCCACCGAGCGGCTGGCGTACTACTGCTCCCGCCTGCCGCTGGCCGAGATCTCGACCACCTATCGCTTCCCGCCCACCCCCGACCTGGCCCGGCAGTGGGTCGCCCGGACACCGGCCGGCTTCTGTTTCGACGTGCGGGCCTGGTCGCTGCTGACCGAGGCGCCGACGTTGCCCGACTCGCTGTGGGAGGACCTCCAGGGCGAGGTGCGCCCCGAGACCCGCAACCGGCGGCGGCTGTACGCCGCCCACCTCGGAGGCGACGCCATCGACGAATGCTGGCGGCGCTTCGAGCACGCCTTGCGGCCCCTGCACACCGCGGGACGGCTCGGGGTGGTGATCCTGCAGTACCCGTCGTGGTTCACACCGAAGGCCGAGACCCGCTCGGCGTTGGTCGGCGCCCGGCATCGCCTTGCCGACTACCGGGTGGCCGTCGACTTCCGCAGCTCGAAGTGGCTGGTGGGCGCGGCGTGCGAGGACACCCTGGAGTGGCTGGAGGCCCACGACATCGGCTTTGTCTGCACCGACGGCCCCCTGGCCGGGCCCCGGGCCATGCCGCCGGTTATGGCCGCCACCTCGGATGTGGCCGTGGTGCGCTTCGTCGGCCGGCGGGCCATCGAGGACGACCCGTGGCCGTGGCCGTACCGCTACAGCGATCCGGAACTGGCCGACGCGGCGCTGCGGGTCCGTGACCTGGCGGCGTCAACGAGCGAGGTGCATCTCATCATGGAGAACTGCTGGCGGGGCGACGCCGTCGACAACGCCCTGACACTGGCATCACTGCTCGAGGCGGCCGCCCGGGACTAGCTGGGCTCTCCAGGGCCCGTCGTTTCAGGGCCCGTCGTTTCAGGGCCCGTCGTTCGGGGCCCGTCGTTCAGGGCCCGTCGTTCGGGGCCCGGTCTGCGTCCGGTGGCCCGGTCGTGGCACCGGGACAGCCCGGTCGTGGCCGGGTCGGGCCGTCAGGTGTCGCGGCCCTCGTGGACGATCGAGTGGTTGACGACCGAGCCGTGGTGGCAGACCAACCGCCACCCTTTGCCGCCCAATCCGCCGCCGTCGGCATGGACGAAGATGTTGACCGCGGCGATGGTGGCGCCGCTCTGATCGCCGAGCAGGTTCTCGTCCACCGACACCCACGCCAGATCGCCGACGACCTCGGCCCGCTCCTGCGTCAGCACGAACTGCATGTGGCGCGAACCCTGGAACAGGGCGAAGAACGACGCCGCGATCGGTCCCCACCCCCGCAGGGTCGCCCAGCCGGGATGGGTGCAGGTCGAGCGATCCGAACGCTCCCACAGGTCCGACATGTCGTCCATGTTGCAGGCCTCGAACGCCTCGTAGAAGCGGCGGTTGGCCGCGAGCACGGCGTCGTCGGGGTCGATGGCCGCGACGCTAGCCCGCGGGCCCGCTCGCCCAGGATCTCGACGCAACGGCGATACCGTCACCGGGTGACCGCGACACCCTTCCGCGCCGGCCCGAGGGTCGATACGACCGACGGCGTCGGGATCGCAACCTACGACCTGGGAGGCGAGGGGCCGCCGCTTCTCCTGGCCCACGCTACCGGCTTCCACGGCCTGGTCTGGTTGCCCCTGGCGGCTGCGCTACGCCACCGGTACCACTGCTGGGCGTTCGACTCGAGAGGCCACGGTGCTTCCGATCGGGCGCCTGACGGCAACTACGACTGGGGCGGTTTTGCTCTCGACGTCCTTGCCGTGACCCGTGCCCTGACCGGTGCCGTGACCGGTGCCATGACCGCGGCGACCGGGGCCGAGCGGCCGCGGGCGGTGGGCCATTCGTGCGGCGGCGCGGCGCTGCTCTTGGCCGAGGAAGCCGAGCCGGGCACCTTCTCGGCGCTGTACTGCTACGAGCCCGTCGTGCCAATCCCGAGTGGTCCCGACGCGGGCGGCGGGTCGTCGGTCGAAGCGCCTTCGGACAATCCCCTGGCCGCGGGCGCCCGGAGGCGTCGTGAGGTCTTCGAGTCCCGGAAGGCTGCCCTGGACAACTACGCCTCCAAGCCCCCCTTCACCGATTTCGACCCGGCGGCGCTGGAGGCCTACGTCGAGTGGGGGTTTCGGGACCTGCCCGACGCGACGGTACAGCTGGCATGCCGACGGGAAGATGAGGCGCGGGTCTACGAAATGGCGTGGCGCCACCATGCGTTCCAGCACCTCGACCGCGTGGCGTGCCCCGTGGCGCTGGCGTCAGGCGGCCGCCACGCTCATTTCGGCATCGAGGTCATCACCGCCCTCGCGGCCGAGCTTCGCCACGGCGGCGCGCCGGTCGAGGTGCACGAGGAGCTGGGCCATTTCGGGCCGCTGGAGCGGCCGGTGGAGATCGCGGGGTCGATCCTGCGGGCGTTCGACACCTTTGATGCGTTCGATGCCTCGGACAGCCCGGCCGTCGACTGAACGAGACCGGTCGGGGTCCGCATTCCGGTCACAGGGCCTCGGTACCCTGTGACCGATGAGCTTGGTCCTGCCCACCTCACTGTCGCCGTCAAAGGTCGCGTCCTTCAAGGAGTGCGCGCTGGCCTTTCGTTACAGCGCCATCGACCACCTGCCCGAGCCTCCGTCGCCCCACGCCGCCAAGGGCACGCTGGTGCACCGGGCCCTCCAGCTACTCATGTGGGAAGAGCCGGCGGGCCGGCGCAGCCTCCCCGTGGCGTTGGAGAAGCTCGAGCGTGCTCGCGACGACGTGTTGGGCAGCGACGAGTACGAAGGGCTCGACCTGGGCGACGAGACCGAAGCTGAATTCCTGGCCGACGCCGAGACCCTGGTGCGCAACTACTTCCGCCTCGAGGACCCCGACCAGGTCCTGGTGGTCGGCACCGAGCTGCTCCTCTCGGTCCAGGTCGGTTCGCTCACGCTTCGGGGGATCATCGACCGCCTGGAGCTGGACGAGGCGGGCGAGTTCGTCGTCACCGACTACAAGACGGGCCGGGCCCCCGGCGAGGCCTACGAGCAGTCACGACTCGGAGGTGTGCACTTTTACGCCTTCCTCTGTGAACAGGTGCTGGGCCGCCGACCGGCCCGCGTTCAGCTGTTGCACCTTCGCGAGCCGCTGGCCATCTCGACGGTGCCGTCGGAGCAGTCGATCCGGGGGTTGCGTCAGCAGACCAGCGCTGTGTGGAAGGCCATCGAGCTGGCCTGCGAGCGCGACGACTTTCGACCGAAGCCGGGCCGGTTGTGCGGGTACTGCGCCTACCAGGCGTACTGCCCAGCCCTCGGGGGAGATCCGGCGGCGGCCGCCGAGGCAGTCGTGGCCCGCCGTGCCGCTCACGAGGAGGCCAAAGCCGCCGCCCAAGCACTGGAGCAGGAGTCTTCAGAGCTCTCGGACTTCCCGATCACGGTCACGCCGGACACGGTCACGCCGGACACAGTCACGCCGGACACGCCGGTCACGATCACGGACGCGCCGGACACGGTCACGGACACGCCGGTCGCTTTGGTCGCCTCGCCCAGCGCGGCGGCGCTGGTCGGCACCACCGCCGGCGTGTGAGCAGCTCACGACCATTCAAGGCGCGGCGAGCATCGACTCCGGCGGTGCTCTTGGCGGGGGGAGCCGAGCCGGTCTACGAACCACTGGTCAAGCTGGGCCCGGTCAGTCGTTTCGACCGCTGGGTCGATGGGAGCGTCCAGGAACGGGTCAGGGGCAATTTGGTGGCCGATCGGGTGTTCTACGCCGCGTCGGCGGTCGGCGATCACGGCGTCATCTGGCTGATCCTGGCCGTGGTCCGCGGCCTGCGCTCGGAGGACGCATGGCGGGCGACATTGCGCGCCGCGCTCGCGGTCGGCATCGAGTCGGCTCTGGTCAACGGTCCCATCAAATGGGTCTTCCGGCGCAAGCGCCCCGCCCCCAGGGGCACCCGGCCCCACCCCCTCCGGACGCCCAAGACCAGCAGCTTTCCCAGCGGCCACGCCACCTCGGCCTTCTGTGCCGCCGCCCTCCTGAGCGACGGCGATCCGGCGCTGCGGCCGTTCTATTACGCCCTGGCCACCGTCGTGGCCTGGAGCCGCGTCCATGTGCGGGCGCACTACGCCTCGGACGTGTTCGGGGGTGTGGCGATCGGAGTTCTCCTTGGTGCGGCTTTCAAACGGCTGCTTCCCCTCGCTCCCCCGGCGAGCCCGCCGGCCGCGGACGCAGCCGGGCCCGGAGCCGGGGAATCGACACCGGCGGGGAAGGGTTGACCACTCCGTGACTTCCACGCCGCTCACCTTCGCCATCACCTGGGACTACCGCTGCCCCTACGCCCGCAACGCCAACGAGCATGTCGTCGCGGGCCTGCTCGCCGGGGCGCCCTGGGATGTCACGTTCATCCCGTTCAACCTCGACCAGCCGCACGTGGAGGAGGGCGAGCCGCCGGTGTGGGACGTCCCGGACCGCTACCCGGGCCTGCTCGCCACCGCGGCCGGCGTCGTCGTGCGGGACCGCTTCCCCGAGCAGTTCCTGACCACGCACCAGGCCCTGTTCTCGGCCCGCCACGATCACAGCCGCGATCTGCGCCGCCGCGAGATCGTCGGGACCGTCCTCGACGAGTGCGGCGTTGATGGGACCGCCGTGCTCGCCGCCATCGACGAGGGCTGGCCGCTCGAGACGTTCCGCAAGCAACACGAGGCCGCGGTCGCCGAGTACGACGTGTTCGGCGTACCAACCTTCATCGCGGGCGGCCGGGCGGTATTTGTCCGCCTGCTGAGCCGCCCCGCGGGCGACGACGACCTGGCGGTGACGACCGTGCAACGAGTCGTCGACCTGACGGAGGGCTGGGACGACCTCAACGAGTTCAAACAGACGATCGTCCCCCGCTGAGGCCGCGGCGGGCCCGGCCGGGGCCTGCCCGCGAGAAAGACGCGTAGGGCGCCTACCATGACGGCCCGATGACCTACACGGTGGTGGGGCTGCTGGGCCGCGGCGGTATGGCCGTGGTCGAGCTGGCGGTTGATGACCAGGGCCGCCAGGTGGCCCGCAAACGGGTCTCGCTCGGCGGCTCGGCGCAGCAGATCGCCATGGCCCGCCACCGCATCCGCCGCGAGGCCGAGATCCTGGCCAGCCTGGATCACCCCGGGATCGTCCCGCTCCTCGCGGTCGAGGACGACGGCGCCGACGTGGTCCTCGTGATGCCCCGCATGGTGGGCAGCCTGGCCGACCGTGTCTGGCAGCAGGGTCCCCTGCCTGCGTCGGAGGTCGTCGCCATCGGCCGGGCCTTGCTCGACGCGCTGGCGACGGCGCATCGCCAAGGGGTGGTGCACCGCGACATCAAGCCCGCCAACGTGCTCTTCGATGCCGAGGGCCGCCCGGCCCTGGCCGACTTCGGCGTGGCGATCACCCGCCAGTTCACCCCCGGCCTGACCGTCGTCGGTTCCGTCGTCGGCACCCCCGAGTTCATCGCCCCCGAACAGGCGGCCGGCCGGCCCGCCACCGCCGCCAGCGACGTCTTCTCCCTCGGGGCCACGCTGGCCTACGCCCTCACCGGCCGGGGCCCCTACGGCGAGGGCGAGCCCCTGGCACTGATGAGCCGGGCGGCCCACGGCGAGGTCGACGCCTTGCCCCGAGGCCTGCCCGAGGACCTCCGCCGCTCCCTCACCGCCATGCTCGACCCCCGTCCCGAGCGCCGGCCGAGCGCCGCGGCCGCATCGGGGGGACCCAACGGCACGAGAGTCGACCACTCCCCTCGAGCCGTTCGCAGCGATGGTGGCCGGGGGAAAAAGGTGGCCATCGTGGCCGCGGTCGTCGTGGCACTGGTGGCCGTCGTGGTCACCGGCGTGGCGTTGTACCAACCACGACGGGCCACGACCGGAACGCTGGCCTCGCCGCCATCCTCAGCGGCACCGGGGCCGACCACCACGACATGCACGCCGCTGCTGTACCTACCGTGCGGCCAGGGTTCGCCCGCGTCGGGGACCGACGGCAGCAACTGCCTCTCAGGTCGAGCCGACTTCGACACCATCCTGGCCAACGGCTGCGAAGCCGTCTCCGACTACCAGCCCGGCCAGGTCCTGCTCGGGGGCCAGCCGCTTCGGGCCAACCTGGTACCCGCCAGCGCAGTGGCCACCTTCACCGCCCAGGTCTCCGAGAGCCTGCTCAACTTCTGCCTGACCAAGTTCCGCGTGACCCTCACCGCCCCTCCGGGGACGACCGACAAAGTGGAGATCATGCGAGATGGCAAGGTGCTGGCCGCCGCGACCAGCACAAACCTGGAACCGGCCACCGCCACTGCCTCCAAGCCCGCCTGTTTCGAGAGCGGCTCCACCAAGGTGACCATTCTGGTGAGCGCCTCGTCGGGGCAGTCGGCCGAGGACTTCCGCCTGGTGAGCAGCGGCTCCTGGTGACGCGACCGCGCCGGGATACGGCACCATGCGCCCCGACGGATCCCTAAAATCGGGCCCGATGAAGCGGCGGCCCCCGGCGACGATCGAAGATCGCTCCGTCGGTTTGACGATCCTGGGCCTGTGCCCGGGAGAACAGGTACGGTTCCGCCGCGACAGCAGCAGTCGTTGGCAGGAGGCCCACGTCACCCGGCGCGAGCGCGATGGCAGCGTCGGGCTGACCGACCGGCGGGGCGCGGCGCGCGCCATGCCCGTCGATTTGATCGAGGTGCGCTGCACCGGTCCTCGGGGCGGGGCAGCCTGGGAGCCGCTCACTGCCCGGGCGTCTCGCACCGAGCAGCTCCGGCTGCTGTGACGCCGGTGGCTGTGCCGCCTAGGACCGGCGGAACACCGCCACGAAGTCGCGGGAGTTGTCGCCCAGGTACTTCGACGTCCCACCGGACATGTCGGGCAGGAGCTTGGCGTCGGGCATGGCCGCGGATGGGATCGCGGGCCCGTAACTCACGAACTCGACCCACGACGAGTTGATGTCGAGCTCCATGGCCCGGATGGCGCCGGCC
Source organism: Acidimicrobiaceae bacterium (assembly GCA_030838045.1). GTDB lineage: Bacteria > Actinomycetota > Acidimicrobiia > Acidimicrobiales > Palsa-688 > JALYXV01. The sequence goes on along the minus strand of JAUTXN010000062.1, from coordinate 4,639 downwards.
CGGGCCAGGACGCTCGCCAGCATGCTGATCGACAAGTTGTTGCCGGCGACGTAGACGAGCGCCCCGTTCGCCGTCATGCCGACACCCGAGCGCCACACCTGCACCTTGTTGCCGAGGGTCGCCCCCCACTTGTAGTTGCTGTCGGTGTTCAGGCCGGCCACCGGCCGGCCGTTGTCGACAACCAGGGACAGGTTCTGACGGGCGAAGGCCACGGTCGGCCCCATCGTCAGGTCGCGGCCCCACTGGCCGATCGAAGGCACGCCGCCGGGGCTGATGGCCAAGGTCGCAGCACCGTCGCGCAAGGACCTGACCGTCCTGCCGTCGGCGTAGTACCCGCCCTCGGAGTCCTTCAGTTTGAAGCCGGAGTTGAACGCCGCCACCAGGTCGGCCCGGTCGGCCGAGCCCATCGGGGCCTGATGGTGCCAGTCACGGCCACCCGGTTCCTGGACCCCTGCGAACAACGAGAACCTGGCCAAATGCGGGTCGATCCACGCCACGCCCGTGACCAGGCTGGTGTACACCGGGTCGGGTCGGATGTACGAGGCGTACATGGCGGGGATTCCCCCCACCGGCTGTCCGAGCGGCGACCAGTCGCCCTCTCCGGGGAGCGGGTTGGCGACGATCGAGCGGATGGGCTGCGGCCGCGGCAGCGGCCCACCGTAGAACGTCGGGGCGGCCGGCACCGATGTCGGCGGGGTCGGCTCCAGGCTGGGCGCGAGCGTGCTCGAGGTCGTGGACGATGCACCCGAGCGGATCGCGGCGGCCAGACCTCCGGTCGGCGCGCCCCCCTTCTTGGGCTTGTGGTGGGTGTACCAGAAGTTCTCCACGTCGTTGACCAACCAAGTGAAGTGGTGGTCCTTCAGCCACTCGACGCTCCGGACGCTGCTGGCGGTATTGCCCGCCGCGCCCAGGGCATGGCCGTAGGACCAGGTCACGGGCAGCAGGAGGAGGACCAGGATCCCCACGATCGCCAGACGCCGACCCCGGCGGCCGCGGGTCAGGATCTGGACGACTCGTTTGTGCGCCGGACCCGAGGGTGAGGATCGGCCAGTTGTCCCTGTCGACAGTGTGGGTGCTCCGAGTATGGGCGGGGAAGGGAATTACGGTCACACCCCCCGTTCATGATTATGGCATGGCACGACAGCTCGCCCTCATCAACCCCACGCAGTTCGACTGGCGACTCGACGAGCGCACCAAGGAGCTCGGGCGGCGGGGGATCTCCGAAGCCCGGGCCATCCTCCGCCGCGCCACCCCGCCCGTCGCGGCCCACTTCGGAGTCGACCGGTGATGCCCCACCGTCGCCCGGCACCGCCTCGGAGCCGAGCCCGGGCGGCGGTAGGGTGGCGGCCGTGGGTGTTTTCACCTGGATTGTGTTCGGGCTTATTGCCGGCACGGTCGCGGGGATGGTCACCGGCCGGCGGGCCAGCGGATGCCTCACCCGAATCGTCGTGGGCATCCTTGGGGCGTTGGTGGGCGGCGGGTTGGCCCGGGCGGCCGGGGTGAAGCAGGTGAGCTTCCAGTCCTTCACCTTGGTCGGACTGCTCATCGCCATCGCCGGCGCATCACTGCTTTTGCTCGTTCTCGAGGCGTTGAGCGGCCGCTCCCGCCGCTGACCGGCGACCGGGTCCCTCGCTCGGGTGGGCGTGCACCGGCCAAAGTCGGGACCCGGACTGGCGGTCACCTAGCCATCGGCCACTACGGTTCGACCCCGTGACGTCGCTTGCCGAGGCACTGAGCTTCCGACCCGGAGCCCAACTGCTTATCGTGGCGTGCGACGACCTCGGCTTGAGCCACGCCTCCAACGTCGGGGTCTACGACGCCCTGCGCAGCGGGATGGCCACGACCGCGGGACTGATGGTGCCCTGCCCCTGGGCTCGAGAGGCGGCGGCCAGCTACCGAGGCGAAGACGTCGGCGTCCACCTCACCCTCAACGCCGAGTACGACCTGTACCGGTGGGGGCCGATCACCCAGGCGCCGTCGTTGCTCGACGGCGACGGCGGCTTCCCCCGCACGATCGACGACTTGTGGGACCACGCCGACGTCGACGAAGTACGCCGCGAATGCCGGGCCCAGATCGAGCGGGCCATCTTGTGGGGCTTCGACGTCAGCCATTTGAGCTCGCATCTCGGGGCGCTCGAATACCGTCCCGAGTTCTTCGACGTGGCCCTGGAGTTGGCGGCCGAGTTCCGGCTGCCGTTGCGGCTGTCAGCGGCCTCGGCCGAGCGGTCGGTCGGCTTCCCGTTCCGGCAACTGGCGGCCGAGGAAGGGGTCTGCGCGCCCGACCATCTGGTCCGCAGCCGCAACCGGACCGGCCGGGTGGCATTGGACCGGCTGCTCGGGGACATGAGCCCCGGGGTCACCGAGGTGGTGCTGCGCCCGGCGGTCGATACCGCCGAGCTGCGGGCGTTGGCCCCCGACTGGGCGTCGCTCGTGGATGACCACGACGTCGTGACCGTCGGGCAGTCGTTGCGGGCCCTCGCCGATCGAGCGGGAGTGACATTGATTGGCTACCGCGAACTCCGCGATCTTCAGCGAGCGACGGATCCATCGCGCCCGCGCGACTCGCAGCGGTAGGAACGGCGCTTTTCCCAAATCTGCTAACGAACACCGACCAGGAGACACCGAATCAATGGAGATCAGCGAACGCAGCTTGCGCCAGATGGTGCGAGAGGTCGACGACCTGCACCGCGAGGGCATGCGGACCATCGGCGACAACGTCGCAGCCCTGCACACCGGCGCCGCGGCCCGGTTGCAAGAGGGGAGCCGGCGCCGGTTCCTCGGGAGCGCTGGCAAGGGTCTGGCCGTCGTGATCGGCGGCGCCGTGATCCCGTTCGGGGGCCTGCTCACCGCCGCCTCGGCCCAGACCCTCGACGACACCGCCATCGCCAAGTTCGCCGAGAGCGTGGAACTGGCGGCGGTGGCCGCGTACACCGCGGCGGCGCAGAGCGGCAAGGTGCACACGCCGGCGGTGCTGGCGGCGGCGACGGCGTTCGCCGGTCACCACATGGACCACGCCAAGGCCTTCGGCGCCTTCGCCGGTGACGCCGCCACCGCCCAAGCCAATCCCGGGGTGCTCCAGGCGGTCGGTGACCAGATCCACGCGGCGGCCGATGAGATGGCGGTGCTCGAGGTGGCGTACGCCACTGAGAATGCTGCCGCAGCGACCTACCTGTTTGCGATCGGTGCGCTCGTCAGCGCCCAGGCCCTGGCCGCCACGGCCTCGATCATGCCGGTCGAAGCCCAGCATGCCGCGGTGCTCGGTTTCGTGCTGGGCAAGGACCCGAAGGCCGATGTCTCGTACCTTCCCCCCTTCCAGACCCAGGACGAGGCCATCCAGCCGTCCAAGTTCCCGGTGGCCAGCTGATGCCGGGCGGGAAACGGCGTCGGAACCATTCGACAGGAGCTGACATGGACATCCCCCAGGACTTCATCCGCCGGGAGGCCCGCGACATCGAGGCCGCCCACCAGGTGGCCATGAGGAATGACCGCGCCACACTCGACCGCCTCGTCAGCGGCGACGGCGCCTCAGGGGCGGAGCCGACTGACGCTGCCCCGAACGCTTCCCCGGCCGATGCTCTGGCCGATCTCATCCTCGGCCCGATGAGCCGCCGGCGGGTACTCATGTTCGGCGGGGCGGCAGTCGCCACGTCGGCCATCTTCGCGGCCTGCAAGGGCGCCACTCCGTCGGTTTCGGTCGTGCCTCCGACGACGCTCGTCACGGTCCCGCAGGGAACGGCCAAGGACGTCGCCATCCTGCGGACCGCGAGCTCCATCGAGGCGCTGGCGGTGGCGGTGTACACCGCGGCCATCAAGACCGGGCTGGTCAAGACGGCCGCAACCCTCGACCTGATCAAACTGTTCCAGAGCCAGCACAACCAGCACGGGGATCTGTTCCAACGCTCGACGCGCACCGCCGGGGGGACCGCCTTTGTCGACCCCAACCCGGTGCTCATGCAACAGGTCGTGCAGCCCCGACTGGCGGCCCTCAAGACCGAAGCCGATGTGGTCAGCCTGGTCTACGACCTCGAGCACCTGGCGTCGGCGACCTACCAGGCGGACATCGGCATGTTCGACAACGTGAAGTTCAATACGACCGTTGCCAGCGTGGGTGCAACCGAAGCCCGCCACGTCGCCTTGTTGGCGGTCATCAGCAACAAGTCGGCCACGGGAACGCCCGATGGGGCGTTCCAGACCGACGGCGACCAGGTGAACGCCGGGACCGGAGTGTAAACGGGGCCCGGTTTGCGCTCCCGCTCTCAGGCGGGGCTCGCAGGCGGGGCTCTCAGGCGGGGCTCTCAGGCGGGCACGACGCTGGCAACGATCGGGGTTTTGGTGCTGCTGACCACCCCGCCCCGGGGCTCCACGGTGACCGCCAGGACATTGGCCACGGCGGGGGTCGTGAAGGCGTGGTAGGTCGGGTTGTTGCCGAGTACGCCGAGCGACACCCGGGCCCCGTCGACCACACCCCACATCTGGTAGGTCTCGTCGGCCGGCAGCGTGTCGAGGTTCCCGGGACCGAGGTAGGTCGTGCCGTCGGCGATGATGACCGCCCGGATGGTGTGGACGCCGTCGGACGAGTTGAGCGTCAGATGCCGGGCGTGAGGATCGGCGTCGGCGACGCGGTAGGCGAGTTCCTGCA
>JAUTXN010000046.1 GCA_030838045.1 Acidimicrobiaceae bacterium | reverse complement strand
GTCCGGGAGCATTCGGCCCGCCATCACGCCGTGTTGGCCGATCTGTTCGACCGGGTGGGCGATCTGCCTGTGCTGTACGGCTCGCTGGAGCCCGACGAACGCACTGAGGTGCTCCTCGGGGAGCTGGCCAGCCGGCGGCCTCTCATCGGGCCGACCACCGTCCTCGTCGGCGACGTGGCCCGGACCATGGATGCGTTTCACGCCATCCGCACGGCGATCGAGCGCTTCGGTCCCGAGGTCATCGAGAGCTACATCGTCTCCATGACCAAGGGCGCCGACGACGTCCTGGCCGCTGTCCTGCTGGCCCGCGAGGCCGGCCTGGTCGACGTGCGCGGCGGGGGCCCGGGAGTGGCCAAGGTCGGCTTCGTGCCGCTGTTCGAGACGGTGGAGGAACTTCGCCGGGCGGGCGAGATCGTCGACCGGCTGCTCAGCAACTCCCTGTACCGCCGGGTGGTGTCACTCCGAGGCGACATCCAAGAGGTCATGCTCGGCTATTCGGATTCCAACAAGGACGCCGGTATCACCACCTCGCGATGGGAGATCCACCGGGCCCAGCGCCAGCTGCGAGACGTGGTCCAACGCCACGGGGTGGTGTTGCGGATCTCGCACGGCCGTGGCGGTTCGGTGAGCCGGGGCGGCGGCCCGACCCACGAGTCCATCCTGGCCCAGCCGTACGGCACCCTCGAAGGGCGCATCAAGGTCACCGAACAGGGTGAGGCCATCTCGGCCAAGTATGGGCTTCCCGGTCTGGCCCGCCACAACCTGGAGCTGGCCCTGGCGGCCGTACTCGAGGCGTCACTTCTGCACCGCGTGTCCCGCGTCGATCTGGACGTGCTGGAGCACTGGGACAACGCCATGACCGCGGTGTCCGACCACGCCTACGTCGCCTACCGGTCGCTGGTGGACAGCCCGGGGCTACTCGAGTACTTCCTCACCGCCACCCCGGTCCAGGAGTTGGCGGCACTCAACATCGGCTCCCGCCCGTCGTCGCGACCCGAAGAGGGTGGGGGCCTGCGTTCCCTCCGAGCCATCCCGTGGGTGTTCGGGTGGAACCAGTCCCGTCAGATCGTGCCCGGATGGTTCGGCCTGGGCTCGGGGCTGGCCGCGGCCCGCAGAGATGGCTGGGGCGACACGCTCGCCGACATGTACGACCGGTGGCACTTCTTCCGGACGTTCATCGCCAGCGTCGAGATGACCGTGGCCAAGACCGACATGGACGTGGCGGGTCACTATGTCCGCACGCTGGTCGACCCGGCCCACCACCATCTGTTCGAGGCGATCCGGGCCGAACACGAGCTGAGCAAGCAGGAGATCCTGCGCCTCACGGGCCACCAGCGCCTGGTCGAGGACCACCCCGATCTGCAGCAGGCCATCCGGGTACGGCGAACCCATCTGGATCCCATCTGTTACCTCCAGGTGGCGCTGCTCGCCCGCTTACGCGCCTCCACCGAGCCCGAACCCCTGCTGCGCCGGGCGCTGCTGCTCACCGTCAATGGGGTGGCGTCGGGCCTGCGCAACACCGGCTAGCCGTCGTCCGCGAGCCGCGTCCAGCCCCGTCTCAGATCGTCCAGCCCTTCTCCTCGGCCAGCTGGAAAGTCAGTTCGATCAGGCGTTCCGGCGTTGCCATCAGCGCCAGGTACGCATCCTTCTCGTCGGGCTCTTCGGCTGTCGCGTCGGCCACCGCTCGGGTGAGTCCGGTGGACCCGTGAACCAGCATCTCAGTGACGACCGCCATCGCGGACAGCAGGCTGGCGACCCACGCCACTCGCTCCTCGACGATGGGCTTCAACTCGGCCGAGACCTGCACACCGTCGAAGATGCGGTTCACCTGCCGCTTGAGCTCGGCATAGAACATCCGCGGATCGTCCCGCTCCAGGCGCGCCGTGATGAGCGCCCGCGCCGCCTCGGCGGCCTCTCGCGACACCGGTGAACCGGGGTCGAGCATCAGCAGATAGGTGAAGGGTCCCGCGGCCGGGTCGGGCGGGCCGGCCGGGTCGGGCGGGCCGGCCGGGTCGGCCGGGTCTTCCTGGGATTCCATCGCACCGATTGTAAGGCGCACCGCTGGAACCCCCCTGGATCACTTCCAGCCAAGAAACCTTCGTTCGACTAGACGATGGATCCGCGACGGCCGAGCGGTGCGAATAGCCCAGTGGATCGAGGATGTCGATCACCCAGAGAATCGAAGGAGAAACTACCATGAAGAAGCTTATCGCCTCCGCCCTGCTCGCAGGATTCATCACTATTACCGGCGCCACGACCGCCATGGCAGCCACCCAATCGACGACCGTCCGGGCCGACGATTCGACGGGCGCCCCCGCCTACCAACGCTGCCGGGCCGCCGGTGGCACCGACCACTTCTGCGGCGAGCTGGGTGGCTACTGGTACTTCCAGTAGCCGCTGGTCAGGTCGGCTGGACCCGCACGATGAAGGTGCGGACCTCGGCCCGTTCCCCAGCCTCACTCGCGTATGTGCATGAGAGGGTGGCCGCTCCCACGCCCTGGGCGGCCACCCGGATGAGGTGGCACGGGGAGTAGCCGGGTTCGAACTGTTCGTCGACCACCTGCAACAGCTCACCCATGATGTCGAAGCGCCACGTGAATCCGGGGCGGGGAATCAGCGGCAGGCGGATGTCGAAGATCGATCCCGAGACCACCGTGAGGAACTTCATCGACTGCTCGACCGCGACCGGCCCCCCCGCCGGCTCGACCGCAGCCGGCCCTCCCGTTGGCCCTCCGTCAGGCCCTCCGGTAGGCGCCACGACCTCGGCCGCCACCTCCGCCACCTCCGCCACCGGCACCGCCACCGCCGGCACCGCCGCCAGCGGCTCGTCGCCTCGAGCGGGCCGCTCCTCCAGTACCGGGTCATACGACAACGGCGGCGAGCAGGGATCGTCGGATACCGAGATCCACCCGTCGTCTTCCCTGACCTGATAACACGGCAGGAACCCGGGCCGGACCTTCCACATATTCTCGGGCGCTGTCTCACGACCCGGGTGGATATTCTCCCCCGTCCGGGTGTCATAGAGGTACCCATGGCGCGGGCAGCGCAGGCTGCCTTCCCGGATGGTCGCCTCGTCGAGCTCGGTGAACTGGTGCGGGCACACCGGGGCGAACGCCACCACCTCCCCGGTCGTCAGCCGGGCCACCAGCACGTGCCCGTCACCGACCCGGACCCGGTGGATCTGGGTCTCGATGCCCTCGCCCGCAGGCAGCTCCGAGCTGGGCAGCCCGGCCGAGGGCATCAGTGCGTCGTCGGTTCGTCGTTGCCCAACTCCAACCGGTCGTTCTTGAAGCGCGCCGCATAGCTGCTGGCGTCGAGCCACCGCAGGAACGGGATGTGCTGGAGCTCGAGCGTCAGGAGCAGCAGCGCAGTCATGACGACCGCGAGCAGCAGGTGGCCGTAGCCCACGACGATGCCGATCCCGGCCGCGGCGAAGATCGTGGCGGCGGTCGTGACTCCTCGGATGACGCCCATGGTGCCGTGGAACACCACGCCGCCGCCGATGAAGCCGATTCCCGTCACCACCCCGGCGATGGCCTGCGGCGACGTCTTGGCCGCCACCGCCGTGATGGCGGCCGCCGCCGCCCCGACCAGCGAGAACGTCCGGTCCCCGGCGACCGACCCTCGAAGCTGGCGCTCGAAGCCGAAGAGGTACGCCAGCAGGAATCCGACGAGTATCCGAACCAGCAACGCCAGATCGCTGTGGGCCACGGCCCCAGTATTCCGGGCCGGCGGGAGCCGCAGGCGGACCCCTTCCCCCTACCATGGCCCGCCGTGCACCCGGGGAGGCCTTTTCCCATGTCGGATCGCGTCAGCTGCACCATCGAAAACTGCGTCGCCGACGTCCGGCTCACCCGGCCGGACAAACGAAACGCCATCGACCTGGCGATGTTCCACGCCCTGATCGATGCGGGCCAGGCGCTGCGCGACGACCCGGCGGTGCGCGCCGTGGTGCTGTCAGGTGAGGGTCGGTCGTTCTGCGCGGGCCTCGATCGGGCGGCATTCGAAGACATGCTGGGGAAAGGCGACGCCGGTGGCGGGTCGTTCGCTGCGGGCGCACTGGACCATCGGATGGGCCAGATGGCATCGGTGGCGCAGCACGCCGTAACCGTCTGGAGCGCCCTGGCGGTGCCGGTCGTCGCCGCCATTCACGGCCACGCGCTGGGCGGGGGATTGCAACTGGCGCTGGGTGCCGACATCCGCATCGTGGCGCCCGACGCCCAGCTTTCGGTGTTGGAGATCCGCTGGGGGTTGATCCCGGACATGACGGGGACCCAGGTGTTGCCCGGGCTGGTCGGGCGGGACGTGGCCAAGGAGCTCACGTTCACCGGGCGGACGGTGACCGGTGAGGAGGCGGTTCGGATCGGGCTGGCGACCCGGCTGAGCGACTCGCCGCGGGAGGATGCCATGGCGTTGGCCGGCGAGATTGCCGGGAAGAGTCCCTCGGCCATCCGCTCGGCCAAGCGACTCCTGGACCTGGCCGGTCGGGTCAGCTTCGAGGAGGGACTGCTCGCCGAGCAACGGGCCCAGCGGCGCCTGATCGGCGGGGCCGATCAGATCGAGGCGATCACGGCGTTTCTCGAGGACCGGGCACCGCGGTGGGGCGGTTAGCGGACCGGCCGCGGAACTCCGCGTTCGGCCCTGCCCCGCCGTCGCGTCCCCGATAGCGTGGCGGCCCATCTGGCCGACGAGAAAGGTGCGTCCAAACCGTGGCCCGGTATAAGCCGGCCCACCGTGCTCCCCGGAAGTCCGGTCGG
>JAUTXN010000040.1 GCA_030838045.1 Acidimicrobiaceae bacterium | reverse complement strand
TGTCCGGCCGCGCCGGCGACGATTGCAGATTGGGCGGTCGACTGCTTCCATCGGGCCGTGCCACCATGTCATACATGTTACGCTTCATGTATGACGATGCTTAGCTTCCGGGTGGACGACGAGGAAGCCGCTCAGGCACAGCAATGGGCCGAGCGTCTTGGTGTCGACCGATCCGAGCTGCTCCGCGACGCTCTCCGCCGCCATCTTTTGCGCCTCGCAAGCGAGAACGACGCCGCCACCTGGCAACAGCAACCCCTCGACACCGGCGAGCGAGCACTCGCCGACATCGCGGATTGGGGACCCGCTGAGGACTGGTCGGACTGGGCCGATGCAACACGGTGAGGTGTGGTTTGCCAGCACCCCTGGTGGCGATCGTCCGGTGTTGATACTCACTCGCGATCCGGTCGCGGACCGTATCGGCTCGGTCGTCGTGGCCGCGTTGACGAGAACACGGCGCATGCTCGTTTCCGAGCTTGACCTGACGCCGAATGACGACGGAGTACCGACGGAATGCGTTGTGAACTTCGACAATCTTCACACGATTCCACAGGCCAGTTTTCGCCGCCGGGTATCGACCTTGACGCCGAGTCGCATGAAGCAAGCGTGCCGGGTCCTGCAGGCGGCGACGGGTTGCTAACAGTCTGACAACCTCAGCGAGCGGTAGGGCGTTGGGGGGTCTGTTGCATCCGTTGGCGCGGGGCGTGCGGCACCCATGGGTCCCATGCTGTGTCGCCTTGTTCAGTCACCGGACCGATGACCGTTTCATGGGTTCCGCTTCCCCCCAGACGTCACAGTTCTGGCCGTCAGGTTGGTACCTGCGCCATGTGCTCTCTTCCCGAGACGTCGAGGAGCTCCTGGCCGAGCGAGCATCGAGGTCGACCACGTCAGCATCTACCGGTGGGTCCAAACGTTCACCCCGCTGCTCATCGACGCGGCCCGGACCCGCCGTCATGGCGGCGGCGACCACTGGTCCGTCGACGGGACGTACCTGAGAGTCTCCCGCCGTTGGATGTACCTGGACCGGGCCGTCGACCAGTTCGCGCAGGTCATCGATGTCGTCCTCTCCGACAAACGAGACCTCCCCGCCGCCAGGCGCTTCTCCGAGGAGGCCCTGTCACACTCGAGCCGTCCCGCCGAGATCAACACCGACCGGGCCGCCCCGGCCGTCATCGACGAGCTGCTACCCGACGCCTGCCACGTCAGCGACCAATACCCCAACAATCGAGTGGAGTCCGACCACGCCCGGCCCGTCGTCGTCGTGACCGGCGGCCACGCCCTCATCCAGAACATCCGGCGGGGCCACTACGAACTCGCCGTCGACCGCGACAATCACCACCGGGTCGCCGTCTACACAACAGACCCAGATCACGATGGTCGTACGACCAAAGTCCAATAGAAACGTCCACCGAGGCCGAGGCATCGTTGAGCCTGCCCACCGGCAGAGCGCTAACGCGCCAGCGCCGTCCCATCACCGCAAAGGAGCCCAAGATGCGTCGACACCACGGAAGTCTTCCTCGGAAAGGCCTTCGAGTCGCTGCGGCGGTGATCGCCGGTTCATCCATGGTCTTGCTCGGGTCGGGGCTCAATGCGGCTCCGGCCGCTGGGGCGACCACGACGTCTGTGAACGTCGCCTGCGCCAACGTCTACGGCCCCGGCGGTCTGATCCAAGCCATCAACACCGCCAACCGTTCAAGTCGACCGTCCACGATCAGTCTGGCAGCCAACTGCACCTACCCCCTCACCGTAGCCCGCCCCGCCCTGTGCTGCAGCCTCAGGGATAGCGATGGTCTACCTGCCGTTACCGCGGAGGTGACAATCCTCGGGCACGGCACCCCAACCCGCCCGGGCGCGACCATCGCCCGGAGCCTGGCGGCCGGTTCCCACACTTTCCGGATCATTGAAGTGGGGCCGAGCGGAAATCTCACCCTACGGGGACTGAACATTCTCGGCGGACTCAACTACCTCGGCGGGGGTATTTACAACAACATGGGCGGTCAACTGGCGTTGGATCACAGCAACCTCATCCAAAATCACTCCATCAACGCGAACGACAGCGGCGCCGGAGGGGCGGGGGGCGGCCTGACCAACGCTGGGACGGCCTCGTTCACCAACAGGAGCACGGTTGCAAACAACACCTCGGAGGCGACCATGAACGACTCCTCGGCTTCGGGTGGCGGCATCGAGAACTTCGGAGACCTCGTCATGGCCGACTCGGCCGTTACAGACAATCGCGTTACCGCGCTCAGCACCAGCATCGGCATCGCCGAAGGGGGCGGCATCTTCAACTCCGGCACCATGGTGCTTGCCAACACGCCCGTGACCGGCAATACCGTCGAAACGGACACGAACGGTCCTTTCCCGACAGGTCTGGCCGCCGGTGGCGGCATCGCCAACGATCAGTTCCAGTCGGCTTCCACCGCCAGGCTCGACCACAGTCCGGTCACCGGCAACACAGTTGCGGCGCCGGGCGGTGGCGACGCACGGGGTGGCGGCATTGACGTCCTCAATGGCGCTGTCAGCATCAACAATGGCGCCATTAACGGAAATGACGCAGATCCCCGAGGTGCCGCGACCGCCGCCGGCGGCGGCATCTACCTCACGGCCGGGACGGTGACGTTGAACCAAACTCGGGTAACCAACAACAAGCCCGACAACTGCGAACCCACCGGCGCCGTGCCCGGCTGCACCGCCTAGCGCCATCACGCAAGCAACCGGGAGTGCGCAAACAATTAGAGTCCGGACGCGCCTACGACGAGTGACCGCGTCGTCAGAACGCGGAGTAGTAGTCCTGGTTTGGACACTTCGCCCTCTCAGCCTTGCCTGATCGCCCAATCGCCGTCGCCTGCAGATGGGCGGTGGTCCCATCGACCTCGCTGTCTCGGGAGGACGCACCGGACTCGTTCGTCATCAAGGGCCGACCCGAGGCGGCATGGTGACCAGCGGAGGGCCGATCCGTTGTCGGCGGCGCCAGGTTGAACCCCCAACTCGACCCTGGAGCTCTGTGTTTTTCACTTCGATTGCTATCCGTGGCTAGAGACAGCAGGTCCACAACTGGTCCATGCATACCGATCCCGAAAGGGCCCTGCCAGACTGCACCGAAGGTTTCGGCTAAGCAATACGGCCTCCTCCGGGCCCGGAATCCAACACACCTCGACCACGTAACTCAACGCTTACCTGCAACAAACTGGTGCGATTGAGTCGACGTCGGAGGGCAAAGTAGTGCTTCGACGGTCAAGCTAGTTCCGCATCAGCAACGTTTGCCGTGTAGGTCCACCACCTGAATCGGCTGGTCAAGCACCATTTCTATGACATTTGTGACCGGTCGGATGGGAAGTGTGGGTGTGTCATGCAACACACAAGGGATTTGCGGGTGCGGGAGGTTTCCAATGACCAGGGGAACCGACTGGTCGTGGGTCGTGCGGCGCTCGTCGGGGTGGTCACGTGGCGGCGAGCCCGCCTGAACGTTCGCCCTATCAGAGGTGCGGCGCCCGTCTACACAACAGGCCCCGCCCCAGGGCCGCAGGCCCGGAGCCGGGGCGGTCCCGAGCACGGAGATGGTGCCGGCACTCGGTGACAGCAACCCCACCGCGAGGTGCAGCAACGTCGACTTGCCCGCTCCGTTCGGCCCGACGAGACCGACGACCTTCCCGGCCGGGACCGACAGCGTGCAGTCCGACAGCGCCAAACGGCGGCGGTAGCGTTTACCCAACCCCACCGTCTCCAACATGGCCGTCATGCCGCACCTTCCGCGAAGCAGTCACGCACCGCGGTGCGGTAGATCGCCTCGATCTCCTCCGACGTTAAGCCCGCAACCCGCGCCGAGCGCAACCACGCCGCCATCGAACGACGGAACTTCGCCTGCGCCTCGGGATCGGCCCGCGGCAACGTCGCGACCACGAAGGTGCCCATCCCGGGCCGGGCCCGCACCAGACCCGCCCGCTCGAGATCGCGGTACGCCTTCAACACGGTGTTCGGGTTGATGGCGAGCGACGCCACAACCTGCTGCGCAGTGGGAAGTCGGTCTCCGGGCTCCAACAGGCCCAGCCGCAGCGCTTGGTTCACCTGCTGCACCAGCTGCACGTACGTCGCCACACCCGACGACGGCTCCAAGTGGAACTCGATCACCGCACCCTTTCACTAACAGATTAGTGGAAGGATGCTTGACGCGGACGGGAAAGTCAATCCAGTCGCGATCTGTTCGAGCGCGGGAGTCCCAAACCTCTTTGCCGCCTCCATGGTGGCGCTCCGTCGTCGGTCCTGGCCGAGGCAGCCCGCTACCGTGGACGAGCGGCCGGCGAACGGAGGTACCTCATGAGACGGATCTTCCTGGTGATCGGTGCCGCCGTGGGTGCGGCGCTGTTGTCGGTGGTGCCCGTCGCGCCGGTGACCGCCAACGTGGCGCTCACTCGGCTCAGCAATGACCCGTACACCAATGCCAGCAGCCAGCATCGCACCGAGGTCGAGCCCGACATCTTCGCCTTCGGATCGACCGTCGTGAGCGCGTTTCAGGTTGGACGGTTCACGACTGGAGGTTCCTCCAATATCGGCTGGGCGACCTCCGGCGACGGGGGCACGACTTGGAAGAAAGGTTTCCTGCGCGGCATCACGACTTTTGCCGGCGGGACCTACGACCGGGTCAGTGACCCTGCTGTGGCCTACGACGCAGCCCATCAGGTGTGGCTCATCTCGTCGCTTGCGATGAGGTCATCGGTGGGTGCGGGAATCGTTGCCAGCAGATCGACCAACGGCGGCACCGCCTGGGGCGCCCCGGTCACCATCACGCAGAAGAGTGGAGTCGACAAGAACTGGACGGTGTGCGACAACACGGCCAGTTCCCCCTTCTATGGGCACTGCTACACCGAGTGGGACGACAACGGCGCCGGCAACATCATTTACATGAGCTCCTCCACCGATGGCGGATTGACCTGGGGCCCACCCAAGACCACCACCAATCGTGCGACGGGAATCGGCGGACAGCCGGTCGTGCAGGCCAGCGGCACGGTGATCGTGCCGATCGACAACGTAAACGAGAGCGCGGTGCAGGCGTTTGTCTCGACCAATGGAGGGGTGAGCTGGTCGGCGCCGGTGAACGTCGCGACCATCACCGACCACAGCGTCTCGGGGAACCTCCGCTCGGGCCCGCTGGTCTCGGCTCAGATCGACGGCGCGGGGAAGGTGTACGTGACTTGGCACGACTGCCGCTTCGAGTCCTCGTGCAACGCCAACGACATCGTGCTGTCGACTTCCACCGATGGGCTCGTGTGGTCCGGAGTGACGCGCATCCCGAGCGACCCCATCGGCAGCGGCGTCGACCATTTCCTGCCCGGGATCGGAGTCGACCCGGCCACGTCGGGATCGACCGCCCATTTGGCGCTGACGTACTACTTCTATCCGGTTTCGGCGTGTTCCTTCACCACCTGCCAGCTCCAGGTCGGATTCGTGTCGTCCGCCGACGGTGGTGTGACCTGGACCGCGCCGAAGCAGCTGGCCGGGCCCATGAAGCTCCAGTGGCTGCCCAGTACCACCGAGGGGTACATGGTGGGCGACTACATCGCCACCACGTACTCCCAGGCCAAGCCCCGCACCTCGTTTGCGGTCGCCAAGGTGCCCGATTCGAACGGGCTGTTTCACGAGGCGATCTATTCTCCGAGCGTCGATCTGGTCGTACGTGGCGGCGCGGCCACGGCACCAGCTGTGTCGGCGGCCGCCGCTGACGCACCCAGAACGGGCCGCGTGGCCAACCAGGCGCGGGCCACCATGCCGCTGACGAGCAACTAAGCCCGATTGGCGAGCCCGGATTCCCCGATCCCGGGCGGTCCGGGCGGCCACCCCCGACCGCCGGCGTACCGTTATCGGTGCGAATCCGGACTGGGGGGATTATGAGACTGGTCGTCGTAAGTGAACTGGCGTGGCAACCCGTCACGACAGACACCTCGCCGGTGCGGACCGCCAGAGGTAGCACAGATGCGCTACCTTCATCGGCCGATCAGATAATCGGGCGCAGTCCGGATCGCACCGTTGGTGGTCACCTTGGGACCGGTGGTCAGAGTCGAGCTTGCACGAGTGGAAGAACTTGCTTCCCGGGATGACATTGCTCGAGGACGCCCAGATGGGGTGATCGGTATTCCGCTGTTGGCCACTGCGGGACTTGGTCGTTCAGGCGGACGCCGAGGGTCTACCCGCCTCAAGTTCTGCCACGAGTTCACGGCCCTTTCCACTCTCGGCGGAAGCCGCTCGAAGTCCTTGCGTGGTCTGTCGACGCTGACCTTAAGTTGACCCAAAGGGCCCGGGCGGAGGATTGGCCCAGACGCCAAACGGCGGATCCAAGGCATAGGAGGCCACCGCACATGCAAATTGTCAAAGTCGGTTCGAAGGGTGACGCAGTTCGTCACATCCAGGAGTTGCTGGGACGCGCCGGCTTTGACCCGGGCGGAGTTGACGGCGATTTCGGGCGCAAGACCGAAGCGGCCGTGAAGGACTTTCAGCAGGCCAAGGGCCTGCTCGTCGATGGCGAGGTCGGCCCCGACACTCTGGCGGCCCTCGAAGGCGGCGCGGCCCATCCCAACCAGGTGCCCGAGGGCATCCGGGGCGAGATCGTCGCCAACGCGCTGTTCGGCGTCGCCCACGAACCGGACATCCACTACCAGCAACTGCGCCCCATCGACGGGATTGGCGACGTCCACAAGCTGCCCCTCAACGTGGACTGCTCCGGGTTCGCCACCCTTTGCTACAACTGGGCTGGCGCGCCCGACCCGAACGGGCTGGGGTACAACGGCTTGGGCTACACCGGCACGTTGCTCAACCACATGGACCGCATCGACCGCGATGCCGCCCTGCCCGGCGACTTGGTCGTGATCGGGCCGGGGTCCGGTGATCACGTCGTGATCATCGTCGAGGCCGGCTCGGACCCCATGGTCGTCAGCCACGGCCGCGAAGCTGGACCGACCCGCCAGCGGCTGAGCGTGGACGGGCGCGAGCCCAAGCGGTTCCTCCGGTCGCGCTCCGACGACTCGGTGTTGTTCGACGACGACGGGACGACGGGACAGGTCACCATCCCTCTCGATCTCAGCAACGTCACCAACGCGCCCGAGGCATAACGCCTTGCCACCGACCCGACGACGGGAGGGCGACAACGACGTCGCCCTCCCTGAACCGGGCCCCGCGCTGACAGACTTCCAAGCGTGCTCCTGATCGAACGAGCGCCTTCAGAATTAAGCCCGCTATCTCCACCACCCCCGTCTCGGTGCCCCAATGCCGCTTGGCTGTCGGCTCTCGCCTGCCTGGTGGTCCCTCGCCCGGAACTGATGACCCATCCGACACCTCGTAGGATTGTTCGGCAGGTTGCGGCGGTGACAGCGGGGATGCTCTTTTGGTTGCCCTACCCGGATATCCGCCGTCGCGAGTAGGAACAACTCGGTGTCTCACATTCGGCGGCCATCGCCCAGGGGCAAGCCTGGTAGACCGTGGCTTTGGCCCCGTTAGCGGCGGGGCCGGGACAGACTTGAGCGCACCAGATTGGCTAATCCGAGATTGTCCACTGGGTCAGGACCACTTTCCCCTATCGGATTCGACCAAGATGCGAATCAATGCTTGGTTCAATGCTTACTACCGGCCGCGCCCTGAATGGCCGATGTGGGTCGCTCCGGATGGGACCGCCGACGAGGAGCGGGCCTGGGTCGATGAAGGAGCAGCGATGGCGCATCTGCTGGCCCTCGAACTCAGCGCAGGCTTCCAGGTTGTGTACGGGACCTGAATACGAAACCGCGAGTAGCTGTCGATATGCATGGATTCAGGTTCCCGAGCCGGACCTCGCTGGACGCCCAGATGGAACGGTCGGTGCGATGCCAGCCCCTTTCGTGGATGAGTAACTCGGCTTCAGGCCGTCGGGTGCGTGCCCTCGGGTGGTCAGTAGTGGCCGAGGATCAACGTCCAGCGGCCCGAGAGGAGTCGGGCGATCTCATCGACGAAGGCGTCGTCGAGGATCGGCCAGTTGTTGAAGCGGACAGCGAAGTTGCCGACAGCAAAGCCGAATCGCCACCGC
>JAUTXN010000015.1 GCA_030838045.1 Acidimicrobiaceae bacterium | reverse complement strand
TGGGAGGCCGAGGGCACGCGGGTGCGTCGCACCCTCGGGTTCGCCCATCTCGGCGGAGCGACACTGGACAACGAGGAGAACTACCTCATCAAGAAGTTGTTCACCGCTCTCGGCGCCATCCAGATCGAGAATCAAGCCCGGATCTGACACAGCGCCACCGTCCCCGGTCTGGGGGCATCGTTCGGCCGGGGCGGCGCCACGACCTTCCAGCAGGACCTGCAGAACTCCGACTGCATCGTCATCGAAGGTTCCAACATGGCGGAGTGCCACCCCGTCGGGTTCCAGTGGGTGATGGAGGCCAAGGCGCGTGGTGCGGTGGTCATCCACGTCGATCCCCGCTTCACCCGCAGCAGCGCCGTCTCCGACGTCCATGTGCCGATTCGGGCGGGCAGCGACATCGCGTTCCTGGGCGGGCTGGTCAACTACGTCCTGCAGCACGACAAGTTCTTCCGCGACTACGTCGCGGCCTACAGCAACGGGCCGGTGATCCTGAGCGAGGACTACCGCGACACCGAGGACCTCGATGGTGTGTTCTCCGGGTTCGACCCCGAGACCCGGACGTATGACACCTCCACCTGGCAATACGAAGGGATCGAGGTCCAGTCGTCGCCGGGGCAACGAGGCGAGGAATCGGCGGACAAGTCAGGGGATGCGGCCGGGGATGCGGCCGGGGATGGGGCCGGGGATGGGGCCGGGGATGGGGCCGGCGGGAGCCACTCCGCCGGGGGCGAGGACGTGGGCGAGACGGCCAAGGGCCACTCCTATGGATCGGGTGGGCCGGCCCTCGGCGCCGGCGAGCCCACGCTGGACAAGACCATGGAGCATCCCCGCTGCGTCCTCCAGGTCCTGAAGCGCCACTACGCCCGCTACACGCCGGAAATGGTCGAGCAGATCTGCGGCATACCCCAGGACCTTTTCAGAAGGGTCTGCGAGTTGATCACGTCCAACTCCGGGCGGGAGCGCACCACCTCGTTCGTGTACTCGGTCGGCTGGACCCAGCACACCGTCGGTGCGCAATACATCCGCACCGCCTCCATCCTGCAGACGCTGCTCGGCAACATGGGCCGCCCGGGCGGCGGGATCCTGGCGCTTCGGGGTCATGCCTCGATCCAAGGCTCGACCGACATACCGACCCTGTTCAACCTCCTGCCGGGATACATCCCGATGCCCCACGCCAACCAGCACCCCGACCTGGCGACCTTTGTCGAGGCCGAATCGGCGCACAAGGGGTACTGGGCCCACATGAAGGCCTACCTCGTGAGCCTGCTGAAGGCGTACTACGGCGACGCCGCCACGGCGGACAACGACTTCTGCTTCGACTACCTGCCCCGCCTGACCGGCAGCCACAGCACCTATGAGACGGTGCTGGCCCAGATGGCCGGAAGGTGCAAGGGCTACTTCCTCATGGGCGAGAACCCGGCTGTGGGCTCCGCCAACGCCCGCCTGCAGCGTCTTGGCATGGCCAACCTCGACTGGCTCGTCGTCCGGGACTTCTCCCTGATCGAAAGCGCCACCTGGTGGAAGGACGGTCCCGAGATCGAGACGGGCGAGCTGCGCACCGCCGATATCGCCACCGAGGTCTTTTTCCTGCCCGCGGCGGCCCACACCGAGAAAGACGGCAGCTTCACCAACACCCAGCGGCTGCTCCAGTGGCATCGCAAGGCGGTCGAGCCCTCGGGCGACTCCCGCAGCGACCTCTGGTTCATGTACCACCTGGGCCGGCGCATCCGCGAGAAGCTGGCCGGCTCGGCCGACCCCATGGACCGTCCCGTGCTCGATCTGACCTGGGACTACCCGACCAAGGGGCCCACCGGCGAGCCTGACGCCGAGGCGGTCCTGGCCGAGGTGAACGGCTGGAATGCCGAGGGCCAGCCTTTGTCGGCCTATACCGAACTCAAGGACGACGGTTCGACCACTTGCGGCTGTTGGATCTACTGCGGTTGTTACGCGGGCGGGGTCAACCAACCGGACCGACGCAAACCGGCCTCGGAACAGAACTGGGTGGCCGCCGAGTGGGGATGGGCGTGGCCCGCCAACCGGCGCATGCTGTACAACCGGGCGTCCGCCGATCCCGACGGCAAGCCGTGGAGCGACCGAAAGGCCTACCTGTGGTGGGACCCCGATTCCGAGAAATGGGCCGGGCACGACGTGGCCGACTTCGTACCCGACAAGGCCCCCGACTACCGGCCGCCCGAAGGCGCCACGGGACCCGAGGCGCTGGCCGGCGACGACCCGTTCATCATGCAGGCCGACGGCAAGGCGTGGTTGTTCTCGCCCGCCGGTCTGGCCGACGGGCCGTTGCCCACGCACTACGAACCCCAGGAATCGCCGATCGCCAACCTGCTGTACCCCCAGCAGCGCAACCCGGCGCGGGAGCTGATCGGGCCCGCCGATGGCAACAACCTCTTCCACCCGAGTGGCGCCGAGGCGTTGAGCGAGGTCTTCCCCTATGTGGCCACGACCTACCGCCTGACCGAGCACCACACCGCGGGCGGCATGTCGCGGTGGCTGCCGTACCTGTCGGAGCTGCAGCCCGAAATGTTCTGCGAGGTCGCCCCGGAGCTGGCCGCGGAGCGCGGCCTGGAACATCTGGGCTGGGCGACCATCGTCACCGCCCGCGCCGCCATCGAGGCCCGGGTGATGGTCACCGACCGGATCCCGACGCTGACCGTCGGGGGCCGGCCGCTGTACCAGGTGGGGCTCCCCTACCACTGGGGGCCCAACGGGTACTCCACCGGCGACGCGGCCAACGAGTTGGCCCACCTCTCGCTCGACCCCAACGTCCACATCCAGGAGGTCAAGGCCTTGACCTGCGACATTCGACCCGGGCGGCGGCCCCGGGGCCCGGCCCGGCTCCAACTGGTCCGCCAGTACCGCGAGCGCGCCGGCATCACCGACGAAACCGGGAGGGACCTGTGAGCGTCGACCGCGCCGACCGCGCCGACCGCGCCGACCCGGCCACCGCCAGTGGCTACAGCGACCATCCCCCCCGAATGGGCTTCTTCACCGACACCAGCATTTGCATCGGTTGCAAGGCCTGTGAGGTGGCGTGCAAGGAGTGGAACCACGTTCCCTCCGACGGGCTGTCCTTCACCGGGATGTCGTACGACAACTCGGCCCGGCTGAGCGCCGACACCTGGCGCCACGTGGCGTTCATCGAGCAACGCAAGCCGCTGGCTTCGCAAGAGCCGGGCCAATCAGGCGACCTGCGGTGGCTGATGGCCAGCGACGTGTGCAAGCACTGCACCCACGCGGCCTGCCTGGACGTGTGTCCGACCGGGTCGCTGTTCCGGACCGAGTTCGGCACGGTCGTCGTGCAGGAGGACGTCTGCAACGGCTGCGGCTATTGCATCCCCGCCTGCCCGTACGGTGTGATCGACCAGCGCCAAGGTGACGGCCGGGCCTGGAAGTGCACCCTCTGCTACGACCGGGTTTCGGTGGGTATGCAGCCCGCTTGTGCCCAGGCATGCCCGACGGAGTCCATCCAGTTCGGGCCGCTCGACGAGCTCCGGGCCCGGGCCGAGCGGCGAGTGGAGGCCATGCACGACGCCGGTATCGCCGATGCCCGCCTGTACGGCCATGATCCGGCCGACGGCGTGGGCGGCGACGGCGCCTTCTTCCTCCTCCTGGACGAACCTGAGGTCTATGGGCTGCCTCCCGATCCGGTCGTCACGACACGGGATCTGCCCGCGATCTGGAGAAAGGTGGGCGTCGCCGCCCTCACGATCGCCGCCGCCGGTATCGCGTCGTTCGCCCGGGCCCCTCGCTGATGTCCGACGTCACCGGTCAAGGGGTCTCCGGCACCCAACCGGGTCGGGATGCCCTGACTGGTGCCTCGACCAATGGCGCCGGCCGGAGCAACCGGGGCGGCCGGGGCGGCGGTCGCCGGGGGGAGCAGCCCATGGTCCCCAAGGCCGAGTTCACCTCCTATTACGGGTTGCCCATCCTCAACGCCCCGGTCTGGCACAGCCCTGATATCCCGGGCTACCTGTTCCTCGGAGGCTTGGCCGGTGCATCGTCGGTCCTGGCCGCCGGCGCCCACGTCACGGGCCGCCGTGACCTGGCGATGCGTTCCAAGGTCGTCGCCACCGGCGCCATCGGGCTCAGCGCGGCTGCGTTGGTCCACGACCTCGGGCGCCCGTCGCGCTTCTACAACATGCTGCGGGTGCTGAAACCGTCCTCGCCCATGAGCGTCGGCTCCTGGCTCCTGGCTGCCTACGGCCCCGCCGCCGCCGTGGCCGGCGCCACCGCAGCGCTGAACCGCTTTCACCGCGTCGGGGCCGGTGCCACGGCTGCGGCCGCGGTGCTGGGACCGGCCGTGGCGACCTACACCGCCGCGTTGCTGTGCGACACCGCCGTCCCGGCCTGGCACGAGGGCTATCGAGAAATGCCCTTCCTTTTCGCCGGCTCCAGTGCCGCGGCTGCGGGCGGCGTGGGCCTGATCACCGCACCGTCCGGGCAGTCGGGGCCCGCCCGGCGCCTGGCGGTCATGGGGGCAGCGCTCGAAACGGTGGCCGCCCAGCAGATGGAGCACCGACTCGGCATGGTCGGCGAGCCTTATCGCCAGGGTGTGGCAGGCCGGTACCTGAAGGTCGGGCGAGCGCTCACCGCAAGCGGGGTGGTGGTGGCACTGGTAGGTCGCCGCAGTCGTGTCGCCAGCGCCGCGGCCGGGGCCGCGTTGGCCGCGTCGTCGGCCCTCACCCGCTTCGGGGTGTTCGAGGCAGGTAAGCAATCAGCGGCCGATCCGAAATACACCGTCGAGCCTCAGCGCCAACGGATCGAAGATCGTACCGGCGCCGGGCGCAGTCGTGGCTGCGACTGACTGCTGGCCGCAAGGCTGTAGGACTCCAGGCCTGATCCTGCAGGATCTGCGCCGCCGCCTGATCACCTGACAGCAACTCGATCAGCTTGGCCTTGCCACCGGTGGCGTCGGCGGCAAATGTCCCTCGTGAACGCCCGCGGCACTGCCCTGGACCCTTGCTCGTACCCGGCTCGACCAGCCTTCAAACTGGGCACCGACCGGGACGCCATTGCCGCCGCCCGGATGTCGTGCTAGGAATCCAATCGTTGGTTGAGAAGCAGCCACAACTGTTCCGTGTCGACATCCCGGCCGGGCGCGAGAAGGTGGCAGCCGTGACCGATTTCGGGCTTGTCGTCAATCAAACGGATGGCAAGGCAAGCGTGGTGGTGAGTGGCGAACTCGACATGTACACCGCGCCTCGTCTTCGGGAGGAGTTGGTGGGATTGACCACTCGCGGGTCCCGGGACGTCACGGTGGACCTCGAGGCCGTCAACTTCGTCGACTCGACGGCGCTGGGCGTGCTGGTGGGCGGACTCAAGCGGCTACGGCAACTCGACGGTGACCTGAAGTTGAAGTCCCCGTCGGCTCAGACATTCCGGGTGCTCGAGCTGACCGGCCTCACCAAAGTCTTCGAGATCACCCCGAACGAGAATGGGTCCTTGGACCAGCTGCAGGATTCAGATAGCTGACCGAGACGACGCTCGTACGGGCGTCGGGGCTGCCAGGCGACGGACGGAAGACCACCGTGCCGGTGCCGCTGCACGGTAGGAGCAGGCTGGTCGGAATCGGCTTCATCGTGAAGTACTGGTGGAACGTCGTCGCCACCGACGGGTCGTCACTGAAACGAGCGACTATCGCCCGCCCTCGGGTGCCGGTCAGTCCGACGGAGATCTTGACGCCATAGGCAACCGGGGGCGGCGGGGAGAGTACTTCGAGCACTTGACCCGACGCGGGGTGGCCCTTCGACAGACCGGGACCGGGGCAGATCACCGTGACCACGGCGTCACCGAAGGACCCGTTGACCCGGCCCACGAAGGCCTGCCCGGGCCCGACCCGATTGGTCGCCTCGGCGGGCGGGCCCATCACGGCCACCGCGAGCACGGCCACCGCCGACGCGCCGAGCAGCGCCACAACCACTGTCCGGGGTCGACGGGTCATACGGGGATGGCGGAGCGCGGGGGGCTTCATCGGATCCCCGTGTCGCAGGAGACGGCGACGGTCGTCGCGCTCCCTGGGGTCACGGTCACATTGGCCGGATTGGCGGAGCAGCCTCGACCTGGGGCCGTAGACGGCGACACCGTCTGTACGACGACGTTGTAGCTCCCGGGGGCGACCGGGATGGCGAAGGTGCCGTCGGCACCGGCGTTGCCCTGCGCCGCCACGGTCCCGTTGGTGCGAACGAGTTGGACATGGGCCGGACCGGGCCGGGCCGCGCAGGCCGGAAGCGGGGGGTTTTGCTCCACCGGGCACGTCGGGCTGAATAGGACCGTCCCTCGGACCTGCGACGACGTGGCCGGCGTGGGCGTCGTCGACGACGTCGTGGTCGGGGGGCTGGTCGACGAGACCGTGGACGGCAGCGTGGTCGGGACCGTCGTCACCTTGGGCGGCACGGTCGACCTCACCGTGCTGTGGCCTCCCGGCGTCGATGTCACCTCCGCGATCGAGGTCGAGCTTCCCGGGATCACGGCGACGACGGGCCCACCGTCAACCGGGGTCGAAGTCGAGGGCGAGGTCGTCGGGTCGGAACGGTTCCCGCCACCGGACGCCACCTGCCGGGACGAGGAGCCGCCCGACCGCCCGGTGGCGAAGGCGACGGTCCCGGCGGTCACGAGGAGGACCAGAGCCGCCGCCAGCGACATTGCCTGGTGCTGGCGTCGACGGATCCGTCCGGCCAGCGCCACCCGGGTGGCGCGCATCGTTTCGGCCCGCGCCACCGGGAGTTGCGCCGCACCGGAGTGCATGGCCCGCCGCAGCCGGTCTTCCATGGGATCGGTCATGGCGCCCACCTCTCGTGCGTAGTTTCCGGCGCCAGCAGTGGCGCCGGGTCCCTTCCGTCCTGCCCTCCAGGCACCCCGTCGCCCCGCCCCGGACGGGTCACCGGCAGTGCTTCGGTCTCGGCCTCCGGCACCGGACCCGGCTCGGCCCAGTCCCCGAGGGCGACCGCCAGCGTCAACTTTGCCTTGGCGACCTGCGACTTGACCGTCCCGGTCGAGCAGCCCATGAGCACGGCAACCTCCGCCTCGGGGAGATCGAGGTAGTACCGCAGGACGATCGACATTCGTTGCCGCGGCGGCAGGCTGCGTACCGCGTCGAGTACGACCACGACGGTGTCCTGGTCATCGCCGGCCCGTGACGGCGGCCCGTCGGCGCGGTCCTCCCGAAGGGCCACGAGCGCGTTGCCCCGGTGCTCGGCATCGCGGTGACGGAACTTGGACCGGCACAGATTCACGACACTGCGCCGGAGGTAACGCTCGGCCTTGTCCGGGTCGCGGAGGCGCCACCACCCCGAGAATGTCCGTAGGAATGCGTCCTGGACCACGTCCTCGGCCAAGGCGCCATCGCCCAACAGCAGACCCGCCAACCGGCACAACGGGAGGTAGTGAACGTCGAACAAGTCGGCGACCCGGTCCTCCACCGCCACGTCCTTGCGGGTCACGGCGAGAAGTCTGGCGTCCACGACCACATCTGTTCTGACGCACCAGGATGCCAAAAGGTTGTCCGCCGCCGGGCGACGTGGTCCCACCCCCGCCCTACGCTGCCGCGACATGCTCACGCCCACCCAGCAGCGAGTCTGGGATGACCTGCTGGACCCGGGCGGCAACCGGCCGACGGTCGATCCGGGCCTGGCGAGGCGGTTGCGCCAGGCGCTGGAGACTGAGGCGAGCGACTCCCTCGAGCGCGTGGGTGCTCCGGGCAGCGCCGGCGGCCCCAGCTGGATCCCAGGCCGGGACCCGGCGGTCATCGTGGTCAGCAAGCATCTTCTCGGCCAGGTCCATCAATGCGAGCGACAGTTGCTGGCGAGTGAGCGGGTGGGCTTCGAGTGGAATGCGACGATCGTGCAGGGCATGCTCGCCCACAAGGCGATCGAGTTGAAGTGCGGCTTCATCGCGGGGGCCGGGGGGCCGGTTCCACCGGCCGCGCTGGTCCAGTTGGCCGGGCAACGCTTGATCGACGACGAGCATGGTCCGGCGGCGTGGCTGCGGTCTGCGCCGCCGGGGGAGTTGGCCGAGGCCTACGCCGCGGCCACCGACGGGGTCACCAAGTTCGAGGACACTTTTCCCCCTATCGACGCCCGGTGGCGACCCCGGGTCGAGTCCCGTCTGAAGGTGCAGCTCGCCGGGGGACGCGTCGAGCTCTCGGGCAAGGTCGACCTGGTCCTCGGCCAGGCGTCGGGTCACGAAGCGCGCACGCTGATCATCGACCTGAAGACCGGCCGGCCCGCGCTCGGTCATCCGGCCGACCTCCGGTGGTACGCATTGCTGGAGACGCTTCGAGTCGGTGTCTCGCCGTACCGGCTGGCCAGCTTCTACCTCGACAGCGGCGACTGGCGACACGAGGACGTCGACGAAGACCTGCTGTGGTCGACTGTTCGCCGGGTCACCGACGGCATCGCCCGGTTACTCGAGCTGCGGGTGGCGCACAGGACTCCGACCGAGTCGCCAGGTCCCGCGTGCCGCTGGTGCATCGATCGGGCGCACTGCCCGAGCGCCTCGACCGACCTACCCGGCTTCTCCCCCTCCGACGACTGATCTGAAGCCTTTGTGTTCAATTCGCGATGAAATAGATACGTGCATTGAACAGAATGGTGCCGCACGGTTGGTTCAGGGCACGGGGGTCGCCCGGTCAGCGGCCCGGTCAGGGCCGGCGGGGGCTGACCGCCGTAGCGGGCCGGTAGCATCGACGGTCGTGCCCGGAGGTCGCTCGCTTGGTGAGGCCAATCGATCGCGGGCCCTGGTCCCGCTGCCCAAACCTGCGCCGGACCCCGAGCCGCTCGCTGACCCCCGCCTGGGAGACGTCGACGAGTGGGGGCGGTCCGAGCGCATGCGGGCCATCGCCCGGCGGCTGTACGACCCCATCTACCGGCACTGGTTCCGGGCCGAGTGGGACGGGCTCGACAAGATCCCCCTCGAAGGCGGCGCCCTGCTCGTGGCCAACCACGCGGGTGCCATCCCGAGCGACGCCCCCACCATCATGCACGGCGTCGAAACCGAACTCGGGCGGCCCGTGTACGGCCTGGCCGACTACCTGTTCCGGGCGATCCCGGTGGTGGGAACGATGTGGGCCCGCACGGGCGGGGTGCCGGCGCACCCGGACAACGCCTACCGGCTGCTCCGCCAGCAGCGCCAGCTCGTCCTCGTCTTCCCCGAGGGCACCAGGGGCACGGGCAAGCTGTTCAAGGACCGCTACCAGCTGCGCCGCTTCGGGCGGGGCGGGTTCGTCGAAATCGCCATGCGGGCCGGGGTTCCCATCGTTCCCATTGCGGTCGTCGGAGCCGAGGAGGCCATGCCCACGTTGTGGAAGTCCCCCACGGCGGCCAAGCTCACCCGGCTCCCCTATTTTCCCCTGACAGCAAACATGTTGGCGTTCGGGCCGCTGCTCGGTCCCTTCGTGTACTTCCCGGCCAAGTTCAAACTGAAGGTGCTCGACCCGGTGACCATGGACGTGGCGCCCGACCAGGATCGCTACTCCCGCAGCCACATCATGGATGTGTCCGAGGGGATCAGGCAGTCCCTCCAGGAAGCCCTGCTCGGGATGCTGGCCGACCGGTCCAGCGTCTGGTTCGGCTGAGGCTGAGGGAGGCTGAGGCTGATGGGACGGCGGGTTCTGGTCACCGGGCTCGGGTCATTTTGGGGCGGCCGGCTGGCCCAGGCCCTGGAGAACGACCCGTCGGTCGAGCTCATCGTCGGACTCGACACGACCGACCCGACCGTGAAACTGGAGCGCACCGAGTTCGTCCGGGCCGACCAGGGCTACTCGATCCTGTCGCGAATCGTGCGGGCCACCCGGGTGGACACGATCCTGCACACATTCCTGGTCGTCGACTCGACGAGCATGAGCGGGCGGCCCCTGCACGAGAACAACGTCATCGGGACCATGAATCTCCTGGCGGCGGCGGGCGCACCCGACAGCTCGGTCCGTCATCTCGTCGTCAAGTCCTCGACGCTCGTGTACGGGGCGACGCACCGGGATCCGACCTGGTTCCGGGAGGACATGACCCGCACCGGTGCGGCCCGGACCCGGGTGGAGCGCTCGCTGCTCGAAGTCGAGAGCTACCTCCGGGACTTCGCCGAGGACAGCCCGCATGTGACGGTGGCCATCCTGCGCTTCGCCAACGTGCTCGGCACCGACATCGTCAACCCGATCTCCAAGGCGCTCTCGCTACCACTTGTGCCCAGCATCTTCGGCTTCGACCCGCTGCTGCAGTTCGTCGAGGAGGACGACGTCATCCGGGCGCTCGAGTTCGTGATGCGGACCGACCTCTCGGGGATCTACAACGTGGCGGGCGACGGACGGCTGCCCTGGAGCGAGGTGGCCACGATGGCCGGCAAGCGGCAGATCTTCATGCCGCCCCTGCTGACCGGGCTCAGCGCCGCCCCGCTGACCCGCCTCGGACTGGTGGAGCTGCCCGACGAGGTGATCGACCTCCTGCGCTACGGACGAGGGGTCGACAACAGTCGCCTCAAGCGGGCCGGATTCGACTACCGCTTCACCTCGGCGGGCGCGGTCGACAGCTTCCGCAAGGGTTACCGGCTCCGCAAGATCGGGGTCCTCGACCACCCCCAGTACAAATACGAGCGGGACGTGGAGACCTTCTTCCGCCAGTCGCCTGCAGTGATCCGCCCCGAACGGCTCAGCTGACGGCTCAGCTGAGCCAGGCCGCGGTGTAGTCGTCGCGCCGCTGCCACCACTCCTCGGCCGTGATGGCGTAGCGAACGTGGTCCTCCCAGACCCCGTTGATCTCCAGGTAGCGGAACGCCACCCCTTCCTCGCGCAGCCCGAGCTTCTCCGCCACCCGGCGGCTGGGCTGGTTGCGGGGGATGATCGCCACCTGGATCCGGTGCAGCGCCAGCTCCTCGAAGGCGAAGCGGAACACCAGCACCGCCGCCTCCGGCACGTAGCTGTGGCCGGCCATCGCCTGGTCGATCCAGTAGCCGACGTAAGCGTTCTGGAACGGCCCCCGCTGGATCGACGAGATGTTGATCTCGCCCGCGAAGCGCCCGCTCACGAAGATCCCGAACCCGTAGCCGGTGCCGAGCTGGCGCTCCCGATCCCGGGCGCCGCAACGGGCGGCGAAGACCCGACGGTCCTCGGCGGCGTCGGGCTGGCCGATGATGGGCCGGGGTTCCCACCGGACCAACCACTCCCTCGATCGGGTGCGCACTTCGCGCCACTGCTCGAAGTCGCCGGGCATGAGAGGACGCAGGGAAATTCGTCGCCCTACCAACTCCAGCGAAGATGGGCGCACAGCCCCCCAGCTCATCGCCTCAGCCGTTTGCGGTTCGGGCTGGGAAACCTGAGAACGCCTTCACCGACCCAGGACTTCCGAGAGGGCGGCCAGAAGCAGCGTCACGTTGGCCACGCGGGCGGTGTGACCCATGCACCCGATGCGCCAGACTCGGCCCGCGAACGCCCCGACGCCCCCGCCGATCTCGATGTCGTAGCGCTCGAGCAGCGTGGCGCGGACCTTCTGGTCGTCGGCGCCGTCGGGCACCCAGACTGTGGTCAGCTCGGGCAACCGGGAGCCCTCGGCCGCGAACAGCTCGAGGCCCATCGCCTGGAGCCCGTCCTGCAGGAGCTCCCCGCATTCCGCGTGGCGGCGGTGGGCGTGGTCGATTCCCTCGTCGAGCAGCGCGCCGAGCCCGGCGTGCAGCGAGATGATCATGGCGACGGGGGCGGTGTGGTGGTACTTGCGGGCGCCGTGGGTGGTGGCGTACTGGGCGATCATCCCGAGGTCGAGGTACCAACTCTGCGGTCGTTCGACCCGGCGCTGCGTCGCCCGGTCGTTCATGGTGAACGGGGCCAGGCCAGGCGCGACACCGAGGCATTTCTGGGTTCCGGCGTAGGCCACATCCACACCCCACTGGTCGACTTCCACGGGGATGCCCCCGAGCGAGGTGACGCAGTCGGCCAGCAGGAGGGGACGCTGGCCGGCGGCGCCCTGGGGGTCCGCTTCGGCGAGCAGGGCGCCGATGGCCGCGATGTCGTTGCGCACACCGGTACTGGTCTCGGCGTGCACCGCCGCGATCAGCTTCGGGTTCGGGTGGGCTTCGATCAGGTGCTGGGCGATCAGCGGCTGGCCCCACGGCTCGTCGACGCGTACCACCTCGGCGCCGCAGCGGGCCGCGACATCGCACATCCGCTCGCCGAACAGCCCGTTCACGCCGACCACGACGGCGTCGCCGGGACCGACCAGGTTGACGAACGCCGCTTCCATCCCGGCCGACCCGGTCCCCGACACCGGCAGGGTGAGCTCGTTCTCCGTTCCCCACACCTGACGGAGCCGGTCGCAAGTCTCGTCGAGCAGCTCCAGGAAGACGGGATCCAGATGCCCGAGCATGGGCCGGGTGAACGCCTCGGTCGCCTCCGGGTACGGATTGGACGGGCCGGGGCCCATGAGGATTCGCTCGGGATGGGGCACTAGCACCGCATGCTATCGATGGCTCGGCTGATGGTCTTTTCCGAGCAACGTCATGACCAAGCCGTCCAAAATGTCCTGTTCCGAGACCAGGCACTCCCGGAACCCGAAGTGCCGCATGATGGCCACCAGTACCACGCAGCCGCCGACGATCACATCGGCCCGGGCCGCCTCGAGGCCCGGATTGAACACCCGGTCGGCCCGCTTCTCCATGGCCAGGGTGCGGAACACGTCCTCCACGGCATCCTTGGTCAGGACGAAGTGATGGATTCGAACCGGGTCGTACTCGTCGAGGCCGATCTCGACCGCGGCCACCGTCGAGACGGTCCCGGCCAACCCGACCAGCCGGCGGGCCTCGTCCACATCGGGGAGCTCGCGACGGACGTCGTCGAGATAGTCGCCGACGACCGACAACGCCTGGGCGAGCTCCTCGGCCCGGGGCGGGTCGCTGTGAAGGAATCGCTCGGTCAATCGCACGCAGCCCACGTCGACCGAGAGGACCCCCGTCGGGGTCAAGGGGTCACCGTCGGGGGCCGGCCCGACCGCGAACTCGGTCGAGCCTCCGCCGATGTCGACCACGAGAAACGGGCCGTCGGAGGGCTCGAGCGAGGCGGTGGCGCCCGCGAAGGACAACCGCGCTTCCTCGTCGCCTCCGAGCAGTTCCGGGCGGGCGCCGACGATGGCCTCGGCGGCGGCGAAGAAGTCGTCCCGGTTCTTCGCATCCCGGGCGGCCGAGGTGGCGGTCATCCGGACCTGGCCGACGCCCGCCTCGTCCATGGCCTGGCGGTACTCCCGCAGCACGGCCAGAGTTCGATCGATCGCCTCAGGGGCCAACTGCTTGGTGGCGTCGACCCCCTGACCAAGCCGGGTGATCCGCATTCGCCGATCGCGCGTGTCGCCCTGCGGCCCGGCGATCAGGAGTCGGGTCGAGTTGGTGCCACAGTCGATGGCCGCCACCGCTGCGTCCGCCATCAGCGGACCGGCACCCCGCCCATCGGCACCCCGCCGACCGGCACCCCGCGCTCCGCCTCCGCCTGCACCCACCGGCCTACCGGGTCGTCGCCGCCCGAACCGTCCACGCCGCCCGAACCGTCCGCGCCGCAGGCGAGGCCGGCGAGGAACCAGGCGTAGTGGGCGTGCAGGCACTTGACCCCTGTCCGGCGAGTCCCGCCGACGCCGCCGTCGGGCCGCGGGCCGGCCCACTCCGCCGGTACCGCAGCGTCTCGCTCAGCCGCGTATCGGGCGTGGGCAGCCAGCAGTTCGTCCGGATCGACCGCAGCCTCGGCGGCACGGACGCCGCCCGCCGACTCGAGGCGGTCGACCATCAGGCGTTCGGCCGCGCCCACCAACCAGTACCGGGTGGGCATAGGGGTGCCGTCGAAGAGCAACGGTGCGCTTCGGATGACGACCGGACCGCCCTGACCGTTCCTCACCACGACGTCGAACTGGCCCCGGGGCGGGTGGCCGAGGAGGCGGGTCACCAGTTCGAGGTCCGTGTCGCTCAATGGCCGCATCTTCAATGGCCGCATCTTCGGGGCCGCGGCCTCGGACTGCACTCACGCAACCTACCGCCACAGGCAACCGACAAAACCATCCCGCACTGCGCCGCGGGCGCGCAGCGGGAAGGATCAGAGGCGTGCTCTCACGACGACGCTTCCTCCAGGCGGCGATGGCGGCCGGCGCGAGCGCGGCCTGTCCCGCCGGTCTGGCAGCCGGATGCACGTCGCCAGCCGGGCGGTCCGCCGATCCGACCACCGCGCCCACGACCGCCCCCGCCAACCATGCGCCACCGTTCGACACCGTCGTGGTCGTGATGCTGGAAAACCGATCCTTCGATCACCTGCTCGGCTGGCTACCCGGCGCGGATGGTCGCCAAGGCGGCCTCTCGTTTCCCGACCGCGCCGGCCGCCCGCACACGACCCACGATCTGGGCGGCAATTTCACCGGCTGCGGGAGTGGTGACCCTGACCACTCTTGGGCGGGGGGCCAGACTCAGCTCGCCGGGGGACGCAACGACGGCTGGCTGCTGACCCCGCCCAACCGGGCGCTCAACGACACCTATCCCATCGGGTACTACACCGAGTCGAGCCTCCCGGTACTCGCCGGCCTAGCCCGCAACTACGCGGCGCTCGACGGCTACTTCTGCTCACTCATGTCCGAGACGTATCCGAATCGGATCTACCTGAACGCCGCCCGGACCGATCGCGACCACAATCTCGAACCCATCTCTTCCGCTTCGGAGCCGACCAAGCTGGCCACCATCCCGACCATCTGGGACCGGCTGGCAGAGGCGTCGATCAGCCGCCGCTACTACTTCAGCGACGTCCCCTTCATCGGTCTTTGGGGACTCAAGTACCTGCGGATCGCCGCCCCCTTCTCACGTTTCCTGTCGGACGCGGGCGCCGGCACGTTACCCAATGTCTCGTTCATCGACCCCACGTTCAACAACGACCACGGACTCGAATCCGACCAGCACCCTTTCGCCGATGTCCGGGTCGGCGACAAGTTCCTCTCGGACGTCTTTCACGCCGTGCGGTCCAGCCCGCAGTGGCCGCGCACCGTCCTCGTCATCACCTATGACGAGTGGGGTGGCTTCTTCGATCACGTGGTCCCGCCGAAGGTCCCCGACGACACCGACCCTGCGACCGTCGACCACCGTTGCGGTGTCGACGGGTGCGGCGGGCCGCCGGACTACCGCCAGCTCGGCTTTCGGGTGCCGTGCATCGTGGTGTCACCCTTCGCCCCGTCAGGTGTGGTTCACGGCGGTCCGTACGAGCACACCTCGATCCTGCGGATGATCGAATGGCGGTGGAATCTCAAGCCCCTCACCATCCGTGACGCCAACGCCAGGAACCTTGCCGACGTACTCGACTTCGGGAGGATCAACTCGGTTCCGGAGTCGGCGATCCCACTGCCAGGGGCGTTCGTGGCGACCCGCTGCTAGCCGCGGACGTCGTCGAGAATGTCCAGGGAGTTACATTTCTCGTACCGTCGCATCCCGACGCACCGACCCATTCGAGATGATCCGACCATATTCATCATCTCGTGTCGTGCCCGCCTGATTCCGGTCGGTGCGTCACTTTCGAAAGCATGAGGGCGCGATGCTCGAGGAAGCGTCGTTCGGCGCCGTTCTCCACCACGACGAGGGCCGCCTGGTAGGCCTCGGCGGCCTCCCGGTCGCGCCCCAGGCGCCGCAAGAGGTCGGCCCGGGTGGCATGAAAGAGGTGGTACCCCGCGAGGTCGAGGGAGTCGACGACCGCCAGGGCCACGACCGCTCCGTGGACCTCGGCCACCGCCACCGCCCGGTTCAGGGCCACGATCGGTGTCGGCGCAACCGCGAGCAGCTGGTCGTACAGCTGGAGGATCTGCGACCAGTCCGTGTCAGGGGCCGACGGCGCGTCCGTGTGGACCGCGTTGATCGCCGCCTGGAGTTGATACGGCCCCGGTTGGTTGCGACGAATGCACGCCGCGACGAGACCATGTCCCTCGGCGACCAGCGCCTGGTCCCAGCGCGACCGATCCTGATCGGGCAGCAGGACCAGCGATCCGTCAGGCGCGGCCCGAGCGGCTCGGCGGGCCTCGACCAACAGCAGGAGCGCCAGCAGACCGTGCACTTCGGGCTCGTCGGGCATCAAGTGGGCCAGGAGGCGGGCCAGCCGGATGGCCTCGGCGCTGAGATCGCCCCGTTGCAACTCGTCGCCCGCGGTCGCGAGGTAGCCCTCGTTGAAGATGAGGTAGACGACGGCAAGCACCGGTTGGAGACGGTCGGGGAGCTCGGCGTCACCGGGGACGCGGTACGGGATGCCGGCGGCGCGAATCTTCCGTTTTGCCCGGACCAGGCGTTGCGCCATCGTCGTCTCGGGGACGAGGAACGCCCGGGCGATCTCGCCCGTCTCGAGGCCGCCCAGGAGGCGCAGGGTCAGCGCCACCTGGGCGCTGGTAGCCAGCGCCGGATGGCAGCAGGTGAAGATCAGGCGGAGACGGTCGTCCGACACCGGTCCTACCTCGACCTGCTCGTCGCGGTGATGGACCAGGGCCGCTTGGCCTTGGCGATCGTGTCGCGACGACTCGCGCCGGAGCCGGTCGATGGCGTGGTTGCGGGCGGTCGTGACGATCCAACCGCCGGGGTTCGGTGGCATGCCGGCGCCCGGCCAGCGCTGCACGGCCACGACGAAGGCCTGCTGGACCGCCTCCTCGGCGAGGTCGATGTCGCCGAAAAGGCGGACCAGCGTGGCCACCGCCCGGCCGAACTCGGCCCGGAAAACGTGCTCGACACCTGAGGCGTCGCTGCTGGACACCGCGACCGACACCTGGCGCTAGCTCGCGGGCTCCTCCTGGAAGGGCCGAACCTCGACCGGTCCCCGGCACGCCGTCGTCGCTTGGGACGCCCAGGCCAGCGCCTCGTCCAGGTCGGCCGCCTTGATGACCCAGAAGCCGCCGAGCTGCTCCTTGGTCTCGGCGAACGGACCGTCGGTGGTGAGGATTTCGCCGTCCTTGGCCCGCACCACCGTCGCCGTGTCAGCCGGGTGAAGTCCGCCCGCGAACACCCAGGCACCCTTCGCCTGGAGGTCGGCGTTGACGACATCGACGGCCTTGAAGATGCTGTCCATCTCCTCCGCCGACGGGGCGTCGCCCTCGACGTTGTACACCGACAACAGGTACTGCTTCATGGGAACTCCCTTCATCGGGCCGGCACCATACCGAGCCCTTCACCCATGTCCACGAACGACGACCGGGGGAAACGACACCTCGAAGAAGATATTTCCGGTTTCCTGGCGATTGTGGACCTACGGCTCGATGACGATCCAGCCCCGGCGCGACAGTTCTTCGGCCAGTTCGTAGGCCGGCATGCGGCGGATCGCCTGCTGTTGGGCGGTGAGCCGCGGGCCGGGCGTGGCGGGGACCGGGGTGGTCCCGGCCAGCGCCGCCTCCTGAAGCTGCTCGATGAAGGCTGCGGCCTCGTCGCGGGTGAACTTGCCCGCCGCCTGACGCTGCGTGA
Source organism: Acidimicrobiaceae bacterium (assembly GCA_030838045.1). GTDB lineage: Bacteria > Actinomycetota > Acidimicrobiia > Acidimicrobiales > Palsa-688 > JALYXV01. The sequence continues at coordinate 2,597 of JAUTXN010000015.1, read as the reverse complement.
ATCCCATCGGGCCGCGGGCGTCGCGAAAGTCGGTGTGGCCTGCGTCTTGGAGGAGTGTCATCAGCTCCTGCACCTGCTTGGTCGATGCCGGAGGGCCCGCCTGTTGTCCGAACGCCATGGCGGCAGTCTCGCCCACTCGGCGTTCGCGATCATGGCGGTATGGATGACGAGACCGTCGACCGCTACCTCGCCCGGATCGCCGCGCCCCGTCCACCGGGTCCGACCTCGGCGGCGCTGCACGACCTCCAGGCGGCGCACCTCTTGGCGGTGCCGTTCGAGAATCTCAGCATCCATCTGGGCGAGACGATCGTGCTCGACGAGAAATCCATCTGCGAAAAGCTGGTCGGACGACATCGCGGCGGCTTCTGCTACGAGCTCAACGGCGCCTTCGGATGCCTGCTCGAAGCGCTCGGGTTCGACGTCACGTTCCTCGCGGCGCGAGTCGTCACCGCCGTCGGAGAGGTAGGGCCGCCGTTCGACCATCTGGTTGTCCGGGTCGATACCGACCGATCCTGGCTGGTCGACGTGGGCTTCGGTGACCACAGCACCTACCCGGTGGCCCTCGACGACGCCGGCCCACACGACGATCCCGGGGGCACCTTTGGCGTGGTTGAGACGCCCGACGGGGACATCGACGTCATCCGAGACGGCGTGGCGCAATACCGGGTCGAACTGCGCCCACGGCAGTGGGTCGACTTCGTCCCGATGTGCTGGTGGCATCAAACCTCGCCGAGCTCGCATTTCACCCAGTCGCTCGTCTGCTCCCTGGCCATCCCCGGGGGTCGGGTGACGCTGAGCGACCGGCGGCTGATCACGACCGTTGCCGGGGTGCGGAGCGAGAAACTGCTCACGAGCGACGACGAGGTGGTCGCGGCGTACCGGGACATTTTCGGAATTGTCGTGGCCCACCCGCCGCCCCTGACCGCGGCACGGTCCCGTCCCGACGGGGAATCGGAACTCGCCGGCAGCGCCTAATATTTGAACGAACAAGTAGTATTTGAACGAACAAGTAGCCCCAGCAGAAATGGACTCCACCAGCCATGCGTGACTCCGGGATCCTCGTAATACGCCTCACCGTGGGCGGCTATCTCGCGGTGCACGGGGCGCAGAAGCTTTTCGGCACGTTTGACGGGCCGGGCCTCGACGACGCAGCCGTCGCCTTCGAGTACATGGGCCTGACGCCGGGCAAGCCGTTCGCGACCCTGGCCGCCACATCCGAGTTCGTCGGGGGAGTTCTCACTGCGACGGGCGTGGCGTGGCCGACGGGACCGGTGGCCATTGCCGGCGCCATGGCCGTGGCGTCCTCGGTGCACTGGGACAACGGGCCGTTGGCCCTGAAGGGTGGCTATGAGTTGCCCTTGACCGACATGGCCGTCGCCTTGGGACTGGCCATCATCGGTCCCGGCCGCTACCGACTCGGCCCGCACCTGCCTCGAAAGTTGGCCCGGCTCACCGTCCTCGGCGCCAGTGCCTTGAGCGCCTACAGCATCTCCAAGGTGATGGCGCACAAGCGGACGGCAGCCCCTCAGCCCGCGGCGCCGGCCGCGCCCGAGCCCGCGGCGGCGGCTGGGTCGGCCGAGCCCGGCCAAGTCGGGGAGGAAGCACTCCCCTAAGCCAACCGAACCCGCGGGGCGACTATTGGGACGTGAACTCGCCCGCCGCGACCGCCGCGGCCATCCCCTCGCAGGACCTGATCACGACCAGGGCCGCCTCCACCGCATCCTGGGGTGACAACGGACTCTCGGCTCGGCGCTGCCAGCGGTCGACGCATCGGCTGAGCGCCGCTCGGATCACCTCGTCCGAGGCGTCGGCTTCGAGGCCCAGTCGCGACCGGATGTCGGTCCCCTCGGCGCCGAGCAGCCGTTCCGCTTCCGCCGATTCGGCGTCGGGCAACGGTACGGCGCCGGCCCGGAGCGCATTCATGAGCCGGACCTCGGCCAGCTCGTGGGCCCCGGCCCGGATGCGCTCGATCTCGGTACCGATGCCCTCGCTGCCCGCCACGGGCGACCGGCGAATCAGGGCATCCAACGCCAGGAGCGCCGCCCGCCCCTTCAGCAGGTCCCGCCGACCGGCGAACTGAGACTCCAGCAGGCCTCGCAGCGCGTCCAGCCCGCTGTGGCGGCGCAGGGCGTCGGCGAGTTGCCGGGCGCTCCCGGCGCCGTTGCTCACGAAGTCCACCGCGGCCCGGACGCCGAACAGCCCGAAGCGGTTGAGGACGGCGACGCGCGCCGAGGGGGGGATCGAACAGGGGCGGAGGGCGAATCGGTCGACCGACAGCAGCAACTCGTCGAGCTCGTCGGGCGGCAACTGCTGCAGCTGGCCGATCAGCCGGAAGTCGGTTTCGCGGAGCGTGACCGAGGCCTGGGCCAGGAGGCCCGCGATGGGGACGACGGCCTGGCACAGCCGGCGCAGCTTGCGGTCGGCCCGATACCGCTCGGCGATGCGTTCCGCCGACTCCATGGCGTCTCGGCGGGCGACGCCCAGCTCGTCGGCGCGAGAGAGGACGGCGATGGTGTTCACCGGCGTCGATTGGACGTGCTCCTCGTCGTGGAACGCCTCGAGGAACCGGGCGTCGGCCGAGTGAAAGTGGCGCATCA
>JAUTXN010000010.1 GCA_030838045.1 Acidimicrobiaceae bacterium | reverse complement strand
TTGCGGCTGGCGAGTGACGCCGCCGCCGAGCCCCACGACCCGGCTCCTATCACTGCCACGCGCGCCGGCATCGGCGACCCACGGTACCGGAGCACCCCGACCGACGCTCTGAGGAGATACGCCGGCGCCGCCCTGGAGCCGGCGACACGCGTACCCCCGAACATCGCGCCCAGCGGGGCGGCGGCCCCGGCAGGAGTAGCAGCGGAGCTGGCCCGTTCCCCGGGACGGCGGAGCGGTGCTCCCGGCGGCGGCGACGTCGAACGGACGGACACGGCCGTACACTCGGTCCGTGGCTGCTCTTGCGAGTCGGTTGCGACTCGGCCCGCGAGCGGTGCTCATCCCGGTCAAGGACTTCTCGGTAGCCAAGCTGCGCCTGGCGCCCGCGCTCTCCCCGGACCAAAGGGCCGCACTCGCCCGCGCCATGGCGGAACGGGTCGTCCGAGCAGCCCGGGAACTGCCCGTCGCCGTGGTATGTGACGACACCGCCGTCGCCAGTTGGGCCCGGGATCAAGGGGCGCTCGTGTTCTGGGCTCCCGAACGGGGGCTCAACCATGCCGTCCAGGACGGAGTTCGCCGCCTGGCGGAGTTGGGTGTGGCGCACGTGACCGTCGCCCATTCCGACCTGCCCCACGCCGACGACCTCACCTGGGTCGGTGACTGGGCGGGTCTGACCCTCGTTCCCGACCGCCGGGAGGAGGGGACGACCGTGATCGGGGTGCCGACCGATTGCGGATTCGTGTTCTCTTACGGTCCTGGCTCCTTCGGCCGCCATTTGGCCGAGGCGCGGCGGCTGGGGCTGGACACCCGGGTGGAACGCTCGTCGACACTCTCCTGGGACGTCGATCTGCCCGGCGACCTCGGCACCGTGACACCATCGCCCCAGCCCCACTCCCAGCCCCAGCCCCACTCCCAGCCCCAGCCCCAGCCCCAGCCGTGACGATCTCGGTCAACCTGCCCGTACCGAGTTGCGCCCTGGCGATCGGCGCCCACCCTGATGACGTGGAGTTCGGCTGTGGCGGGACCCTGGCCAAGTGGGCCGGCGCCGGATGCCGCATCCATCACCTCATCTGTACCGATGGCTCCAAGGGCACCTGGGACCCAGAAGCCGACACGGCGGCGCTGGTCGCGACCCGCCAGGTCGAGCAGCGTCAGGCGTCGCGCGCCCTCGGGGGAGACGGCGACGTGGTTTTCCTCGGCTGGCCTGACGGTGAGCTCGAGGCCGGCGTCCGGCAACGGTGGCAGGTCGCCTACTGGATAAGAAAGATCCGGCCGGACGTGGTGCTGGGCCACGACCCGTGGCGCCGGTACCGCCTCCATCCCGACCACCGCAACGCCGGGTTTCTCGTGACCGACGGGATCGTCGCCGCTCGCGACCCACACTTCTTTCCCGAGCAGGGAGTTTCGCCCCACCGACCCAGCGCGCTGCTCCTCTGGGAAGCCGACGAACCGGATCATGTCGAGGACGTGGCCGCCTACTTCGACGCCAAGGTAGCGGCCCTCCTGGCGCACACCAGCCAGTTCCGTTCCACCATGGGCATCGACGATCCGGCGGCCGAGCAAGAGGTCGAGGGATTTCGAGCCCACGTACGTGAACGCCTCGCCGAGCACGCAGCCGTGGCCGGCGCCGGCTTCGCCCAGGGCGAAGCGTTCAAACTGATGTCGAAGTTGTAAGAACTCCTACTTCTTTTTGGAGCTCTTGGCAGACTTCTTGGCCGCAGGCACAGCCGCAGCCGCAGCCGCAGCCGGAGCCGGAGCCGCCTTCTTCGAACTCGCCGATTTCTTGGCCGCAGGCACAGCCGGAGCCGAAGCGGCGCCCTTCTTGACCGGCCCCGCCGCCTTCTTGGCCGCCGACTTCTTGGCCGCGGGCTTGGGATTGAGCAGCGCCTTCAGCGCCGTGGCGGGCGAGAACTTGACGCCCGTGCTGGCCGCGATGTTGACCGCCTCACCAGTTTGGGGGTTGCGGCCCACGCGAGCGGCGCGAGAAGTCGGTGCGAATGTCCCGAACCCGAAGATCGACACCTTCTCTCCGGACTTGATCACATTGGTCAAGGCGTCGATCACCGCCTTGACGGCGCTCTCCGACTGCCGCTTGTCGAGATCGGTCGCGTCCTCTACGGCGTCAACGAGCTCTGACCTGTTCACCAGTTGCCTCCTTGCTCTGGGAAAGTTGCCTGCCATGAGGCCCCCCTTGGCCATCATCGCAAAAGCAGTTCCCTTGCAGCATAAGGGATTCGCTTCTTCGCATGCGAGATCCGCTTCTGTTGCAAGGGTTTTGCCCATTTCGCCCCGGGCCCAGGCGCGAAAAGGCCTCCCCTTCCAGCCGAATCGACTGGACCGGGGAGGCCTTTTCCCAACTATTTAGGCCACGAGGGCGTGGGCCAGAACTTCGGAGATGTCCGACGCCAGGTGGAACGTCATCTGCTCCCGCACCGCTTCGGGCACGTCGTCCAGGTCGGGCCCGTTGCGGGCCGGAAGGATGACCTCGGTGAGACCGGCCCGGTGGGCCGCCAGCACCTTCTGCTTCACCCCGCCGATGGGGAGCACCTTGCCTTGCAGGGTGATCTCACCGGTCATGCCGACTTCGGGGCGGATGGCCCGGTCCGTCAGGAGGCTGACCAGCGCCGTGGTCATGGTGACCCCAGCCGACGGGCCGTCCTTCGGGATGGCACCGGCGGGCACGTGCACGTGGAAGCGCCGCTTCTCGAAGGCGCCGGCCGGCAGGTCGAGTGCCGCGGCGTGGGACCGCACGTAGGAGAGGGCTATTTCGGCCGACTCCTTCATGACGTCACCCAGCTGCCCGGTGATGGTGAGCCCGGAATCGCCAGACATGGCCGTGGCCTCGACGAACAACACGTCGCCGCCCGCTCCGGTCACCGCCAGCCCCGTCGCCACGCCCGGCACCGAGGTCCGTTCGGCCACTTCGGAGAAGTAGCGCGCCCGGCCCAGGTAGGTCCGCACGCCGTCAGGGTTGACGACGATCGGCCCGGTGGACACGACATCGGTGGTCCCGGGCTCCTGTGACGCCGCCAGCTTGGTGGCCGCCTTACGCAGCAGCTTGCCCAGCTGCCGCTCCAGCGACCGGACGCCGGCCTCACGGGTGTAGTCGGTGACGATGGTGCGCATTGCATCGTCGCTGATGACGACCTCGCTCGCGGTCAGCCCGTTGGCCCGGAGTTGGCGGGCCAGCAGGTGGTCACGGGCGATGGCGACCTTCTCGTCCTCGGTGTAGCCGTCGAGATGCACGACCTCCATGCGGTCGAGCAGGGCGCCGGGGATCTGCTCGGCCATGTTGGCGGTGGCGAGGAACAGCACGTTGGACAGGTCCAGGTCGACATCGAGGTAGTGGTCCCGGAACGTATGGTTCTGGGCCGGGTCGAGCACCTCGAGCAGTGCCGAGGACGGATCTCCCCGCCAGTCGGCCCCGAGCTTGTCGACCTCGTCGAGCAGCACGACGGGGTTCATGGTGCCGGCCTCCTTGAGGGCCCGCACGATCCGTCCCGGCATGGCGCCGACGTAGGTGCGCCGGTGGCCCCGGATTTCGGCCTCGTCGCGCACGCCGCCCAAGGCGACCCGCACGAAACGCCGGCCCATGGCTCGGGCGACCGACTCGCCGAGACTGGTCTTGCCCACGCCTGGCGGGCCGACCAGCGACAGGATCATGCCTCCGGTGCCCCGGCGGCTGGCACTGGGCCCGCTCAGTCCGCTGACGTTGTCGTCAACCTGGTCGAGGGCGTCAAGTCCCCGCTCGTCGCGCAACTTGCGGACAGCCAGGTACTCCACGATCCGGTCCTTGACGTCGTCGAGTCCGGTGTGGTCGGCGTCGAGCACGGACCGCGCCGCGCTCACTTCGAGGCGGTCGTCGGACTGGTGGCCCCACGGCAGTTCGAAGATGGTGTCGAGCCAGGTCCGGATCCAGCCGGACTCGGGACTCTGGTCGCTGGTGCGCTCCAGCCGGTCGATTTCCTTCTCCACGGTGCTGCGAACCGCGTCGGGGGCGGCGAGGGTTTCGAGCTTCTTGCGGTAGTCGTCGCTGCCACCGTTCTCGTCGAGCTCGCCCAGCTCCTTGCGGATGGCCGCCATCTGCTGGCGCAGCAGGAACTCCCGCTGCGTCTTCTCCATGCCGTCGGCGACGTCGCTGCGGATGCGCTCCTTCAGCTGCAGCTCGCCCAGCATGTCGCGCACCCAGCGCACCACCTTCTCCAGGCGCAGCTCCACGTCGAGGGTTTCCAGCAGCTCGACCTTGCGCTCGATCGACAGCTCGGGCCAATAGCCCGCGGTGTCTGCCACTGCGCCCGACTCGGTCACGCCGTGCAGCAGCTCGGCAAAGCGCCGGGCTCCGCGCTGCTCGAGGATGCTCTCCACGACGACGCGGTATTCCCGGGCCAGATCGGCCGAGCGTTGGGTGTCGCCGTTGGGCTCCTCGGCGCGCTCCAGCGACACCCAGAGGGCGTTGCCGGTGCTGGCCACTCCGGCGCCGATGACGGCGCGGTGCAGGCCGCGCACCATGGCGGCGCGGTAGCCACCGGGCATCTCGGCCGCGTTCTCGACCAACGCCACGGTGCCGACTCGTGCATAGGTGGCCGTGCCGGTCTCGCCCGCATCGGAGAGGCGGGGAACCAGGACGACAAGGTTGTGCGAACCCGTGGCCGCGTCCACCCCGGCCTGGGCCTCAGGGGTCTCCAGCGCCAAGGTCACGATCATGCCGGGAAGGACTACCCCGGCGTTCAAGGGGACGAGGGGCAGGGTCGATGTGTCGAGCGTAGCCATGACCACCTACTTCTGTAATGGTGTAAGTACGGGGATGATAACGCCACTGCTGGCGAAGTTGTTCCGGAGGCACGCAACTTCGGTGAGTCTTTTGCGTGAACACGCCACGGTACCGCCACTTTCGCTCTTCTTTCGTCGACAACGCGTGCAAAACACGGCGGCGTGAGCCACGATCAACACCATGCAGGCAGGCAGTGGTCCCGGCGATGCGGGTGGCGCGGGTGGCGCGGAGCGAGCCCGTCTGGCAGAGGCCGACCGGGGGGCGGCGCCGTGGCGCAGCTGGGGTCCCTACCTGGCCGATCGGGCCTGGGGAACGGTGCGGGAGGACTACAGCGCCGATGGGTCGGCCTGGGAGTTCTTCCCGTTCGAGCACGCCCACCGCCGGGCGTTTCGCTGGAGCGACGACGGCATGGCCGGGATGTGCGACGACAACCAGCTCATGTGCCTCGCCTTGTCACTGTGGAACGGGCAGGACCCGATCCTCAAGGAACGGATGTACGGGCTCACCGGAGCGCAGGGCAACCACGGCGAGGACGCCAAGGAGTACTGGTGGTTCCTCGACGCCACGCCCACCGCCTCCTACCTGCGCTGGCGTTACCACTACCCCCAGGGCCGGTTCCCGTACGAGGACCTCCTCGCCGAGAACCGCCGCCGCAGCCGGCTCGACCCGGAGTACGAACTGGTGGACACCGGCATCTTCGCCGAGGACCGGTTCTGGATCGTCGAGGTCGAATGGG
>JAUTXN010000350.1 GCA_030838045.1 Acidimicrobiaceae bacterium | reverse complement strand
CCGTCGTCACGACTGCCGTCACCGTGACCTGGGCCCCCCCGGGTGAGAACTTGACGGCGTTGTCGAGCAGCTCGTCGATCGCCAGAGCCAGCCACCGCCGGTCTCCATTGATCTCAGGGATCCGCCGAGCCAACCGCCGGGTAATGGTGTTCGGAGGGGTCAGTCGCTCGGACCACGGGGTGACCACCGCGTCCAAGAGCTGGCGCACGTCCATCGGTTCGGGCCGCAACAGGACCCGCCCGGCGCCCGAAGAGGCGAAGAACTCGAGCATCTCGACGACCCGCAGCAACCGCTTCGCCGAAACCAGGATCTCTTCGTAGGCGACCTGGGCCCGCTCCGCGGGGACCGTTCGGCGCAGCAGGAAGTCGGCGTAGCCCATGATCCCGGTGAGCGGTGTCCTCAGCTCGTGGCCCACTCGGGAGAGGAACTCGGTCTTCATCCGTTCGACCTCGCGCTCACGGCGGAGGTCGCGGAGGACGAGGACCTGGCCGACGAGCTCGTTGCCCGGTCCGCGGAGCGCGCCGGCGGAGATGGCGACAGGGAACTCGGCACCGGTGAGCTCCAGCGCTGTGGCGAGCATGCCCCATCTCGACGGGGAGGGCGTCCTGAGGCGCGGGCCGAGCGACGCACCGTCCTCGTTGACCAGCCTGACCACCTGGTCCACCGGCTGTCCGATGGCACGCGCCGCGGCGATACCAGTCATCTCTTCGGCTGCCTGGTTGAAGTCCGTGACCTTGCCCAGCGCATCCACGGCGACCAGGGCGTCGCCCATACCGGCAACCACGGCCTCCAGCCGGCTGCGGAGCCGTGTCTCGTCGTCCGCCGCCGCTCGCAAGGCGCGGGTCTGCTCCTCGATGGAATCGGCCATGGAGTCGAAGGCGGCGCCCAACACCCCGACCTCGTCGTCGCTGGTGATACCCGCACGCTCGCCTCGTTGACCCCGCTGGATGCTCTCGGCGACCAACGTCAGGCGTCGGAGACCAGCGGTGATGCGGTCGCCGATAACGACGGCCAGCCCGAGGGCGATGAGGGTGCCCCCGAGGGCGATGAGGAACAAGGTGCGGAACAGACGGTCACGAGTCGCGATCACGGCGGATGTGGGCGCCGATACGACGGCGGCCGCGATGACCTGGCTTCCGGCCTGGTTTCCGGCTTGGATGGGTTTGGCTGCCACGTACTGGTTGCCGACCACCCGGTTGACCGGCTGGCTGGTCGCCAGCACCGCCGCGCCGATCGAAATCAGGTCACGGGTGGGCGGCAGGTGACCGACGGTGGCCAGCGGACCTCGCTGGTCGACAATGGCGAGGGACAAGAGCGGTTCGTCGTTGTTTCGGTCGGCGAGGTAGCGATTGTCGAGGGGTCGAGCCCGTACGACCATTCCGATGACGACCGGATTCGGGTTGGTTGGGGTACCCGACCCGCACAGCGGGTAGACCGCCACGGCCAGAACCTGGTTGTTGATGACGTAGGCAGAACCACGATTCCGATCGCTGCACGATGGGTTCGAGACGATCGGTATCCCGGCCAGGAGGGTCGCCGTGACCTTGTCGAGGCCCTTGGCGGCGACGATGCGGCCCCCGCCGCTCGGGACCCCGTTGGCCGCCGGAGCGGGCGCCGCGAGGAACTCGAGTCCGCCGACGGGGTAGAGCGCTTGCATCAGGTCGAACAGGTCGTTCACCTGGATGTCGGTGAGCTGGCCCCTGCCTGTCAGGAACAAGCCGGCATAGCGGGCCGTGGCGAACTCGTTGTTGAAGGCGGTGCTCGCCAAGTTGGCTTCGGTGCTGGCCCGCGATTGCAGGCGGCTGAGCTCCTCGCGTTGGATGGACGACGAGAGGACGGCGGACAGCGCGACCGACAGGACGAGCACGACAAGAAGCAGCGTGCCCGCGGCACTGGCGGCCACCCGCGCCGCAACCGAGCGCCGGCTGGCGACGAGGAGCGCAGTGCCGATCATGATGCTGCCGGTGGCCAGTACCGCGTCCGATGCCCGGCCGGCGCCGAGCCCTTCGAGCACGATGGCGATGCTGGTGCCGAACAGGCCGAGCCAGAGAAGATGCCCCGCGATGCCACGGCCCCGCCACCACCAGATCGAGCCGATGGCCAGTCCGACGACACCGCCTATGCGCAGCGCGATCACGATCGCTTCGAGATCTCCGGTCAGGAGAAGTGCGCCGTGGGTGAATGCGGCCACCGCGGTCGCGAGGAAGCCGATCGTCAGCGCGAGGCGCTCGGGCGGGCGGCTGGTGGTGAGCTCGTTGCGCAGCACGACCAGCGCCAGACCCGCGGCCGCGACAAGGAAGGTCACGAACTCGGCCGCAAATTGGATTTGGGCGACAGTGGAGGTCATGGGGGAGGTGGCGGTACGTGTGGCTCGCAGGCCGATCTAGATATCGGCATGGTCGCGGCGCCCGCTGAATGCGGCCGCTAAATAGGGGGACGGAGAAGCACACACCATTGTGGACCTGAAGTTCTGCCGCCCGCTTGCTGGCAGAACGCTTTGTTGCGTTTGGCGGCGACTCGCCGGGAGTGCTTCGTCGGGTTTCGCCCGGTTTGCGCCAATGTTGTCGGGCCTGCGCCGGTGGCGTCGAGGTTGCTGGTCTCGGCGGTGTACCCGCGACGGCCTGTGTCAGCCGGAGAGGTTGGCTGGCGCGGCGGGCAATCCGTTGAGGTCACCTCCGAGGGACCGCAGGGCATTCAGGGCCTCCTCGAGGGTCGTCACCTCGATCACCTTCACATGCGAGCCGGCATGCTGCTGGGCCACCTTGCCCTCGCCCTTCGGGACGAGGAACGCGATCGCGCCGGATTTTCTGACCGCCACCGCCTTCTGGGCGACCGCGCCGACGTCGCCGACGGTGCCGTCCGGATTGATGGTGCCGGTCACCGCGATGGTCTTGCCGCCAGTGAGGTCATTGGGAAGGAGGTTGTCGATGATTCCGAGGGTGAACGACAGGCCGGCTGACGGACCACCGATGTCCCCAGGAGCGACCTTGACGTCGAGCGGAAGGTTGGGCTGCTCTTTGGTCGTCGTGGCGATGCCGAGAAAGGCGTGCGGAGTGGGCGTCGTGCTGTCCGCCGGGGCCTCGCCGAGCACAACCGTCTTCTTTTCGGTTCGAGGCGGCGAGAACTCCTGTACCTCGAATTCGACCCGGTCACCGGGATGATGGGTGCGGATGGCCTGGACCAGCGTGTCGTTGGACCGGATGGGCGTGCCGTCGAAGGACACGATGACGTCACCCGGCATCAGGATGTTGGCGGCCGGCGACTTGGCAACGACCGCGTCCACCTCGGCGCCTTGTCCGTTCAGGTCGACCGTGTAGCCGAGGCGACGAAGAGCGACGATGACCGCCGTCTGGGTCGAGTTCTGCATCTCGACCGCGTTGAGCTGGTTCAGCTGACTGGGCGGTGTGTTACCGGTGATCTGCTCCTGCTTGAGCACGTCGACGTCGGAGTTCAGCTTGTCGGTTATCCAGCTGAGCGGCCTGACCGTGAGCAGGGATACGGTGACGAGAAGAATCCGGCCGGTGTGTGTATGAAGCTTGTCCGTTGGGACCGATATGTACTTCTGGACCGGCTGGGCGTCACCTGGCGCAATGGCGTAATACCGGGAGGTGAAGTGGTTTGCCACGGCGTAGCTGATGGCGAGAACTACCAGGATGATCGCCAGGGTCGGCAGCAGCCAGCGGTGGCGGCGACGGGGAGGGCTGCCCGGGTCCGCGCCGATGTCGTCCGGTACCATCGGATCGATCGTGGTCACGTTCGGGTGTCACCTTCTCGTAGCGGCGGCCCGGGCACGCTACGTGCGCAGGCGGAAGTGCGCCACAGCCTGCCATGAGCCGGGATGGTAGAGATGGCAGTGGGTCGCCGCTTTGGCTGACAAGCAGGGTGACACGGCGACAGACACGCCCGTTCTCGTAGCGGCGAGGGCGCAGGACGTCGAACCCGACGTAGCTGGCCCGCCGTCCCCGCGTTCCGCGCCTGCCGCG
>JAUTXN010000309.1 GCA_030838045.1 Acidimicrobiaceae bacterium | reverse complement strand
CCGCCTTGGTGACGTTGTAGTACCCGATCGCCGGTTCGACCCCGATCCCGCCGATGGACGCCAGGTTCACGACCGAGCCCCCGTGGTCGCGCATCCAGGCGTGGTACACCAGCCTGGTCCACTCGAGCACCGCCCACTGGTTGACCTGGATGATCTTGTCGGCCCGTGGTTGGTCGATGTCGATCAGGGGTCCGAGGTACGGGTTGGTGGCGGCGTTGTTGACCAGGATGTCCACGGCGCCGAAACGCTCGACCGTCGCCGCGACGCACGCCGCCGCGGCATCCGCGTCGCCCACGTTGGCCGCGAACCACCCGACTTCACCTGCGATCTCCCCCGCCGCCTGCTCGAGGACGGCCGCCTTGCGGCTGGAGATCATGACGGCCGCCCCCGATGCCGCCATCGCCTCGGCGATGGCCCGGCCGATCCCACGCGATCCGCCCGTGACCAACGCTACCCGGCCGTCGAGACGCAGGTCCACTGGTGAAGGCCGCCGCCTGTGACTGGCTAGGCCCAGTCGTCGTCGGCCAGCGGCACCTCGGCCCGCTGTTCGGCGACGTCGGCCGGATCGGCGTCCCACGGCACGGCGTCGGGGGCCGACGGCAGCGTCGCGCCGTCGTGGGCAGGCACTACTTCCGCACGCTGCTCGGCCACGTCCTCAGGTGAAGCTTCCAAAGGGGTCTCGTCCACCGTGCCGACCCTACCCGCGACCGTAGGCTGCCCGGGGTGAACCATTTGGCGGACGAGACCAGCCCCTACCTGCGCCAGCACCGAGACAACCCGGTCGACTGGTACCCATGGGGCGAAGAGGCCACCGCGCTGGCGAGGGAGCTCGACCGCCCCATCCTCCTCTCGGTCGGGTACTCGGCCTGCCACTGGTGCCACGTCATGGCGCACCAGAGCTTCGAGGACGAGGAGGTCGCCCGGGCGATGAACGACCAGTTCGTCAACATCAAGGTCGACCGGGAAGAACGCCCCGACGTCGACGCCATCTACATGGAGGCGGTCCAGGCCCAGACCGGGAGCGGGGGCTGGCCCATGACGGTGTTCCTCACGCCCGACGGCCGCCCGTTCTTCGGCGGGACCTATTTCCCCAAGCCCGTGTTCCTCGACCTGATGACCCAGGTGACGGCCGCCTGGCGGGACCGGCGGTCCGAAATTGAGCGCGATGCCGACCGCCTGGCCGACGCCGTGCGCTCCGGCATCCGTGTGACCGGGATCACCAAACTCGATCCGAGCGCCCCCTCCCCCCTTTCCCCAAGCCTGGTGAGCGGCGGCGTGGAGGCGCTGCGGGGCGCCTTCGACCGCGAGTGGGGCGGGTTCGGTCGGGCGCCCAAGTTCCCCCAGGCCTCGATGGTCGAACTGGCGCTACGGGGCGGGGCCAACGACATCGTCACGACCACGCTCGACGCCATGGCGTCGGGCGGCATCTACGACCACCTGGGCGGCGGGTTCGCCCGCTACGCCGTCGAGCGGCGCTGGTTGGTGCCGCATTTCGAGAAGATGCTGTACGACAATGCCCAGCTGATCAGCCTGTACACGCACGGCTGGCAGGTCACCGGTGCCGACCGCTACCGCCAGGTCGTCGAGGAGACCGTGGCCTACCTGTTGCGGGCGCCGATGCGCTCGCCCGCCGGCGGCATCCACTCGGCTGAGGACGCCGACAGCGAGGGCGTCGAGGGCAGGTTCTACGTCTGGTCGCTGGACGACGTGGCGGCGATCGGCGGTCCGGCCGCGGTCGGCTGGTACGGCGTGACGGCCGAGGGCAATTGGGAGGGGCACAACATCTTGTGGCGGCCCGAGCGCGGCGACCTGCTGCGGCCGCCGGAGGTGGAGCAGGCGCGCCGAAGGTTGTTCGAGGCGCGGGAACTGCGGATTCGCCCCGGTCTGGACGACAAGGTGGTGACCGAGTGGAACGCCATGGCGGTGGCGGCGCTGGCCGAGGCCGGGGCGGCCATGGGCCGGACGGACTGGGTGGCGGCTGCGGCCGAGGTCGCCGAGTTCCTGCTCTCGTCGCTGCGGCGGCCCGACGGGCGCTGGCTGCGCGCCTGGCAGGGGGGGCGGGCGGGCCGGCACCTGGCCTACGCCAGCGACTACGCGTGGTTGGTCGAGGCGTTCACCCGGCTGGCGGAGGCCACCGGGCGGGCCCGGTGGGTGGCCGAGGCCCGGGCGGCGGCCGACGACCTGGTACGGCTGTTCTGGGACGGGCAGGAGGGCGGTTTCTTCACCACTGGCGAGGACGCCGAGAAGCTGATCGTGCGGTCAAAGGACACCTATGACGGGGCCACCCCGGCGGCCAACTCCGTGGCCGCGGTGGCCCTGCTCCGGCTGTCCGCCCTGACGGGCGAGGAGAGCTACGGCGCCACCGGGACGGTGGTTGTCACCGGCATGGCCCCGCTGCTGGCGCGCCACCCCACCGCCTTCACCAATTTCTTGGCCGCGGTCGACCTGGTCGTCTCGGGCGTGACCGAGGTGGCGGTGACCGGTGACCGGGGCGACCTGGTGGCCGCGGTGGCCAACCGTTACCTGCCCAACTCGGTACTGGCGTGGGGTGAGCCCTACCCGTCGCCGCTGTGGGAGGGGCGGACCGGCGGCGAGAACGCCGGGAAGGCGTTCGTGTGCCGCAACTACACCTGCGGCGCGCCGGCGGAGGACATCGACAGCCTGTTGGAGCAGCTGGCGGGGATCGTGTAGGTCCCGGCCCCCCGGCCGGTCAGCCTCAGGGGGCCGGTGGGGCCGGTGGGGGCCGGTCGGACCGGTGGGGCCGGTGGGGCCGGGTATCCACCAGCGAGAACGCCAAAGCGGCCAAGATAAGGGTCCGTGCAATCGACGTCCGCCCGGTCCCTGTTCCTCCCGATCGCGCCTGAGGCTGAGGCTCTTCCCCGCCGCAGCAACACGCCCGGCTCGGAGCTCGAACTGTTGGTCCTGGCCGCCGATATCGACCACTGCGCCGGGATCGATCTGATGTCGGGGGCGCTCGTCCGGGCCTGGAGCCCGGCGCCCCTCGATCCCGACCTGCGGCCCTACGACGTCGTCGGCGGCACGTTGGATGACTCCGTCGACCTGCTCCCGGACCCCTCGCAGCCGGAGGCGGTGCCGTTGATCGAGCCGCCCCGGCACATCGGGCGGATCGTGGGGCGCCGGGCCGAGCGCTACCTGCGGGCCCTGATCCACCCACCGGGACAGCCGCTGCTGGCGATCCACGGGCCGGCCGTTCCGTTCTGGCAGCGGACCGCGGACTACCCCTCGATCGCGGTGGTGGAACCCGAGGGGCCGGCGGTGATCCGGCTGCGCGACGGTGGGTCGTCGTGCCTGTTCCGCTGGCGGGGTGTCCCGATCGAGTTGCCGTGCGTGGACCGGCGCCTGAATGGCGCGCTGGCGTTGGCGGGCCGGACCCGCCTCGACTCAGGAAAAGGCGAGCGTCTGTTGGTCGCCCTGGCACCGCCGGTCGACGGTCACTGCCACAAGGTGGTCGCCGGTCTCATCCCCCGCCCATAGGGGGGCCACGGCTCCGAAAGGTCGGGGGCCGGGGCCATTGTGTTCACTACGCGACCGTATAGATACATCCATTGAACACAATGCTGCCCGCCCACGACGAGCGCCACCCAGCACCGGGCCGGCACCAGCACGGGCACCGGCGCCGAAGGATCAGGGGCCGTAGCGGGAGGCGAGGTCTTCGGCCATGCCCCACCCGAAGGCGATGAGCACATCGCCCCGGCTGCGATCGACTGGGGCGAAGAACTCCGACACCTCTTCGGGCACGACGTCGTCGCTGACGGGGCTGTAGTCGAACACCCCGACCGAGTTGGCGTCACCCTCCACCACGAAGCTGCGGTCGTTGATGCGTCCCTCGGCGCCGAAACGCTTGGCCAGCCGCCGGCTCCAGGCCCGTTCCTCGCCGCTGGCCTTGTGGCTCGGGCGGGGGCAGATGTCCTCAAGCCCGTCGAAGGCGACGAAGGCCCCGGGCTCGATGAAGCGCGTCCCGATCAGCACGTCCTCGTCCGGGAAGGCGAGCACGGCCCGTCGGAACTGGTCGGCGGTCACCGCTCGCAGCACATCCTCCCGTCTGGCGGTGCGCTTGATCGAAGCGAGACCCCACAGCAGGCAAGGGGTCCCGCCGATTCGCTCGAGGGTGCAGAAGGAGAACCCGACGAGCTTGCCTCCCTCGTAGCCCTGCGTGATCAGTACCCATACATCGCGCTGCTTGGACAGCAGGCCGATGTCGAAGCCAGCCGGGCCGTCGAGGCAGATATCCGCCATCTCGGCCAGCTCGTTGTCGCTCAGGGCTGTGCAGTCCTTGGTTCCGACGTCTATCGCCATTTCCTTACAGCTCGTCTCCTCCGCGTGGGTTACCGGCTTAAGTTTACGCGGTTTCGGGGCCTTTTTTCCAAAGGCCCCCATCGCGGCCGCGCGGATCACACACCGGCAGCGCTGGTCAACAGGCATCCGGCCCCGAGAAGGACCCGCAATTCCGCCAGCAGGCCGGCGCGGGCATTGACGTTGAACTCCGCCGCCAGGCGGATGATCTTGCTGCCCACGTGCAGGAACACCGGCGCTTCGCCCCGATGGTCGACCAGCAGCTGCTTGAGGCGCAGCACCCGATCATCGGACAGGGCGTGCAACGGAAGCACCAGGTGGAGCGGCTCGGATTCGTCGACCACCAGCTCGGGCCGCTTCAGATCCATGCAGATCACCTTGGGCTCGTCTTCCCGCATGTCCAGCCGGCCCCGGACGCACACCACCGCGTCGTCCGCCAGCAGGTAGCCGATGTCACCCATGGTGCGGGGGAAGACCCACACGTCGACCGCCGACTCCAGATCCTCGAGTGTGAACGTCGCCATGAGCTCGCCCCGCTTGGTGTACTTGCGGTTGAGCCCGGTGATGACCCCACCGACCCAGCGGAGGTCTCCCTCGTTGAGCTCCCGCAACTCGCGGACGCTCACATCGACATGGCGGCGCAACGCCGCCTCCACGCCGATCAACGGGTGGTCGCTCACGTACAGGCCCAGCATCTCCTTCTCGAAGACCAGCCGCTGGCGCTTGTCGAACTCCTGGTCGGGGATGGGCACCCTCGTGTCGTCGTACACCGCCGACCCGGACCCGGCCACGCCATCGGGGGAGCCCGACGACCCGGAGCCACCGAAGAAGTCGCCGAAGAGGCTCATGACGCCCTGCTCCCGCTCGCGACGGCGGGCCAGCGTGCGCTCCACGATCTGCTCCGCGACCAGGCACAGGCCCTGGCGGGGGTGGCCCAGGGAGTCGAACGCCCCCGCCTTGATCAGCGACTCGATGGTGCGCTTGTTGAGCACCACCTGGTCGACCCGCTCGGCGAAGTCGTAGAAGTCGCGGAACGCGCCCCCCTCGGTTCGGGCCACGATGATCCGCTCGACCAGCCCCTCGCCCACATTGCGGATGGCGGCCAGCCCGAACGGGATGGCCCCCGACCCCCGCGAGCCGCCCCCGCGCACGGCGGTGAACTCCGCCACCGAGAGGTTGACGTCGGGGACCAGCACCTCGACGCCCCGCGAGCGGCATTCGGACAGGTAGACCGCGGTCTTGTCCTTGTCGTCCTTGACACTGGTGAGCAGCGCCGCCAGGTACTCGACGGGGTGGTTGGCCTTGAGCCACGCCGTCTGGTAGCTGACCAGCCCGTAGCCGTAGCTGTGACTCTTGTTGAAGGCGTAGTCGGCGAACGGCTCGATGACGTCGAACAGCGCCGACCCCAACTCCCGCCCGTACCCGGTCGCCTCGCACCCGGCCACGAACTTTTCCCGCTCCAAGGCCATGATGACCCGGTTCTTCTTGCCCGCCGCCTTGCGCAGGTTGTCGGCCTCTTCCAGCGAGTACCCGGCGAAGCGCTGGGCCACGCGCATCATCGACTCCTGGTAGATCATGAGGCCCTGGGTCTCGGCCAGCACCTCGGCCATGTCGGGGTGCAGGTAGGTGATGGGCTTGCGGCCGTTCTTGCGGTCGGCGTAGTCGTAGTGCATGTTGGCGGCCATCGGCCCGGGCCGGTACAGGGCGATGAGGGCGCAGATGTCGTCGAAGCTGGTGGGCGCCAGAGCCCGGGTGAGGGCCCGCATGGGCGAGCCCTCCAGCTGGAACACCCCGATGGAGTCGGCCCGGCGCAGCATCTCGAACACCGCCGGGTCGTCCAGGTCCACCCGGTCGATGTCGGGCCGGGTCCCGGTGTTGGTCTCGATCAGGTCGAGGGCCCGCTCCATCACCGAGAGGTTGCGCAGCCCGAGGAAGTCCATCTTGAGCAGGCCCAGCTCCTCGACACCGTGCATCTCGTACTGGGTGACGATCGGCGAGTCCTCGGGGCGGCCCCCCGGCTCGGGTTTGCGCTGGATGGGCAGGTACTCAGTGAGCGGATCGGCCGAGATGACGACCGCGGCGGCGTGGATCCCGTCCTGGCGGCGCAGCCCTTCGAGGCCGCGGGCCACGTCGATCACCTTCTGGGCGTCGGGATCGACCGCGTACATGTCCCGCAACTCCATGGCCGCGTGATAGCCGTCCTCGTGGCCCGCGACCTTCTCAAGGCAGGCGCTGAGCGGCGTGTCGCGGCCCATGACCAGCGGCGGCATGGCCTTGGCGATGCGGTCGCCGACGCTGTAGGGCAGCCCCAGCACCCGCGCCGCGTCGCGCACCGCGGCCCGGGCCTTGATCGTCGAGAAGGTCACGATCTGGGCCACATGGTCCCAGCCGTAGCGCTCGGTGGCGTAGCGGATCATCTCGCCCCGGTAGCGCTCGTCGAAGTCCATGTCGATGTCGGGCATCTGTTGGCGGCCCGGATTGAGGAAACGCTCGAACAGCAGGTCGTAGCGGATCGGGTCGAGGTCGACGATGCGCAGGCAGTAGGCCACGCAGCACCCGGCTGCGCTCCCCCGCCCCGGCCCCACCCGGATGCCCTTGCTGCGGGCGTGGTCGATCAGGTCCCACACCACGAGGAAGTAGTCGGAGAACCCCATGCTCGAGATGACGCCGAGTTCGTACTCCAGCCGGTCGGCCACCTTGGCCGGGATCGGCGTCGCGTACCGCGCCGCGGCGCCGTCCATGGCCAGCTGGCGGAGGTACGTGTCGGCGTCGTCGAACCCAGGAGGCCTGGGGAAAGAGGGCAGCTTCGGTTTGCCGAAGTCGATCTCCACATCCGCCCGCTCCGCGATCCACAAGGTGTTGTCGCACGCCTCGGGCTGGTCAACGAAGAGGGACCGCATTTCGGCGGACGACTTGAGGTAGTGCTCGTCGCCCTCGAACTTGAACCGCTTCGGGTCGTCCATCGTCGACCCGGTCTGCACGCAGAGCAGGGCGTTGTGGGCGACCGCGTCCTCGCGGTGGGTGTAGTGGCTGTCGTTGGTCGCCAGCAGCGGGGCACCGATGCGCCGGGCGATGTCGATCAGTTGCGGGTTGGTCTTGCGCTGCTTCTCCAGGCCGTGGTCCTGGAGTTCCACGAACAAGTTGTCGCGCCCGAAGATCTCCTGCAGCCGGGCGGCGTGGCCGCAGGCCGCCTCGAAGTCACCCCGCAGGAGCGCTTGCAGCACCACGCCGCCCAGGCAACCGGTGGTGGCGATGACCCCGTCGTGATAGCGGTCCAGGAGCTCCCAATCCGCCCGGGGCTTGTAGTAGTAGCCCTCGAGATAGGCGGCGCTGGACAACTTCATCAGGTTGCGGTAGCCGGCCGTCGTCTCCGCCAGCAGGGTCAGGTGGTAGTAGAGCTTCTCGCCCTCCGCACCGTCACCGCCCCCGTCGTCCATGCGGCCCCGCCGCGCCGGGCGCTCGAAACGGGACTCGCCCGCCATGTACGCCTCGGTCCCGATGATCGGCTTGATCCCCTCCGCCCGGGCCGCCTTGTAGAAATCGAGGACCCCGTACATGTTGCCGTGGTCGGTGATCCCGATTGCCTTCTGCCCGTCGGCGACCGCGGCCGCGATGACGTCCTTGACCCGAGCCGCCCCATCGAGCATCGAGAACTCGGTATGCAGATGCAGGTGGGTGAAAGAGTCCCCCACGGCGCCGTTACCTCCGTGCCCTCGCGTGTCGTCGTCCACAGCCTGTGGATGAGTTACAGGTCTGTGATTCTAGCCTCACCGGACTGACGGTAACGCCCGCGCTTTGGCACCTGCGTCGAATCCCCGTTTGGGTCGAACGTTGGGCCGCCATCTGGACATGGTGGGGTGATGAGCCCAACGGCGACCCGGGATCGTTGACGACCACCCCGCCTCAGGAGTGGGTGGTGATCGTCGAAGCGACGGCCGACCCGGCGTTCGAGTTCCACCACGTCAAGCAACTCGTGACCCGGCTCGACCGGTGGCACTCGTCGGGCCTGTACAGCTTGGAGCGTTACGCGGTGCAGGTCCAAGTCTCCTCGCCCACGCACCATGAGGCCCTTTCGCTGGCATTGGCCGCCCACGACGAGGCGATCGAGGCGCTGGGTTTCGCGCCCCCGACCCTGCTGCGCACCGAGGTGCTCACCCTGGGGGAGCTGAAGCACTCGGTGGGCCAGACGGCGGCCGAGGCGCCGGTCGGACGGGTCTACGACGCCCTGATTCCGACCGCGCTGTACGAGGCCACCCGGGCGTTGTTCCGTGCGAACTCCCGGGCGGGGATCGACCAGGTCCTCACCCGCTTCGTGATCGCCGCCGGTGGCACGGTCAACATCGGCGAGCTCCAGTACTTCTCCGGCCAGGTGTCGGTCGACCTGGCCTTGGCGCCCGGCGACCGTATGTTCGCCACCGCCGATGCCGCCAGCATGGCGGGACTCACGGTCGAGCAATCCCTCCCGGCGCTGATCCACGACGCCGAGCGGATGCTGGCCATGCTGCAGCTGGCCGACCAACCCCACCTGGGCCAACAAACCGCCTGACGGTCCTGCCCCGGTGCGGGGCGGGGCAGGACCTGTCGGCACGAGTGTGGCCTCGCAGGGACGAGACCTACACGCAATGGGTCGTTCGGCCCGCGACATTGGTGACGTCGAAGGACCACTCGGTCGGCTTGGTCAAATCGGTCTTGGTCGCCACGACCAACACCGCCGCCTTCGTCCCCGCGGCAAAGCCCGGGACGTGCACCGCCCCGTTGGTGATCGCGACATTCGTGATCGATGCCAGGCCGCTGACGGAGTCCTGCACCAGGACCGACTGATAGGCCGGGGGCTGCGAGATCGCCACGACGCAGGTCGGAGCCGCGATCGGCGCCGGGCTGGTCGGCGGCGTCGGGGCCCGGGTGGTCGAGGTCCTCGGCGCGGTGGTGCCGGTCGTCGTCGGCACCTTTGTCCCCCCGTTCGGCGTGCCGCCGCCGGGGCCCGATGAGGGGGCGGCGTCGGCCGGGCCGCCGACAGCGGCGGTGTTCGGAGCCGCGGTGCCCGGGGCCGGGGTGCTGGCGACCGGCGTCGTAGGCACGGCAGTGTCAGTCGTGCCCGAGGGCACGGCGCCCGACCCGCCTGTGCCGGGCACCGCGGGCACCGTCGTCCCCGCCGCGCCCGGTCGCCCACGGGTCCCCGCGTGCCGGCTGGTCGAAGCCTGCCGGGCGAGCGTCGACGGGTCGGATCCCGGCGCCGGGACGATTCCCGTGGCGATGAGCGCCAAGACGATCAGCAGGGCACCTGCCCCGACCACACCGGCCCACAGCTGGCGGCTTCGCCCGATCGGGCCGCCCCGGAGACCGCCCCGGAAGCGGGCCCAACCCGACGGTACGGACCCGCCCGCCACTCCCGCGGCCGCGGCCGCGGCCGCCAACGTGTGCCTGGTCCGCTTGGACAGGGCGCCCACGGCGGCATCGAAGCCCGGTGAGTGGCGCGGGTTGGCCTTGTTCAGATCCTGGAGGGCATCGCGGTCGGGCATGGTGGCGACGTCCCCTCAGCCACCCCGTTGCGGGCCGAAGCCGCTCCGAGGAGAGGTCGTGACACTGGGCATGGCAGGCGACAAGCGGGTCTCGGTCGTGTCCCCCGACCCAGCCGACTTCCCGGTCGTTCGGGGCGCGGTCACGCCGGTGGTGCCCGACGTCGACGGCGCGGGCCCGGCGGCGCTCCCCACGGCGGTCTCCAAGGCGGTCCCCACGGCGGTCTCGCCTGCGAGGTAGACGCTACCGAAGCGCTGCCGCGCCCGGTGCAGGCGCCCACGCGCCGTCACCGCCAGGCACCCCATCACCGCCCCGATCTCGGTCGAGTTCAGGCCTTCCCACTCCGCCAGCAGCAGGATCTCGCGGTCCGCGGGCTCCAGGCGCCTGAGGGCATCGGCGACATCGCCCGGCACCAAGTCGACCGGCCATTGCACCGGCTCGTGGGTTTCGAACAGGCGCAGGCGCTCGACCAGACGGTGACGCCGCCCGCGCGCCCGGCGCTCGTTGGAAATGACCCGCCGCGCCGTGGCCAGCAGCCACACCCGGCCAGCGTCGCCGTCAGGGACGTCGCCCAACCGGCGCCACGCGATGAGGAAGACCTCCGAGACGGCGTCCTGGGCATCCTCCTCGGAAACACATCGCCACCGGCAGTACGCCGCCACATCGGCCACGTGCTTGACGATGAGCCCGTCGAGACGGGCCCCAACGTCCCGGTCCAAGCCCGGGCCTGATCTAGAGGCAGTCACCGTCGCTGGGGCACGGTCTGCGCCCCCCTCCGGGATCGGTTCCCCCCGGTTGTGTCTGGATAGACCATATTGTCCCACGTCTATTCAAACATCCGAGCGCACATTTGTCTGTTTTACAGGTACGTCCCGGTCGGCGAAGGGGGGACATCGGTCCCCGTCGGAAGGCCGCGCTGGCGCATCTCGTCGAGCTGGCTGCGCGCCGCCATCTGCTGAGCGAACAACGTGGCCTGGATTCCATGGAACAGCCCCTCGAGCCATCCCACCAGCTGCGCCTGCGCGATTCGCAGCTCCGACTCGCTCGGTGTGGTCTGGTCCCCGAACGGCAGTGCCATGCGGCCGAGCTCGGCCTTGAGATCCGGTGAGAGGCCCGACGCCAGCTCGCGAATCGAGGTGTCGTAGATCTCGCGGAGTCGGCCCCGGCTGGCTTCGTCGAGCGGTGCTTGACGCACCTCCTCCAACAACTGCTTGATCATGGCGCCGATCCGCATGACCTTGCCCGGCTGCGACACCGCCTCTCCGGCCGCCCCGGGGGCGGCCTCCGGCTGCCCAGTCGGCCGACCGCCTGGGAACACGAGATCGGGCTGGACACGATTGTCGGCAGACATATCACCAATCCTGCCCAGGCCGGGGTCGTTACGAACCACCCGATCGGGCGGTATGCGCACACCTTGCCCACGCATCAGCCAGATCCGGGCGCGGCCAGGCAGGGGACCAGCATCTCGGCGCTGGTCAGCGACCCGTGGCGGCACACCAGCCGCATCTCGCCGGTGTCGCTCGGGTCGAGATAGGCGACCGGCCGGAACGGCACGAGGGCCACGTCGCCCAGGCGCCGGCGGACCGTCGGCGTCAGCGGCCCCCCGAACCAGCCACCGCCCTCCAGCTCGTCGATGGTCCAGACCCATGCCTCGTCGCAATAGCGCCCGCGGGCGGCGTCGGCCAGGGCGGCCGCCCGGCCGGGACGGGCGTGCAGCCACCGGAAGCGGCCCTCGCCACTCATCGTGACGGTCTCCGCGGCCACGGCCTCGTCGACCGGCGTCACGGCAGTGCCGACCTGCACCTGCCCGTGATCGGCGGTGACGACCAACGCCGCGCCGGCGGGGAGTGCCGCCCGGAGGTCGGCCACCAGCCGGTCGGCCGTGACCAGCTCGGCGTCGTAGTGCGGGCCGAAACCGTAGATGTGCGCCACCTTGTCAACACCGTCGTAGTAGGCGTACACGAAGCGCTCGCCCGCCTGCAGCAGGGCCCGAACCTCGACCGCAATCGCCGACGGCGTCCACCATCCCACCTGCCGGGTGCCCGACAGATGGGCCACCGTGAAGCCCGACGTCAGGAACTCGCTGCGGGTCACGACCGGCACGCCCCGCCCGCCGAATGCCGGAGCCGGCTGGAAGGTGGCGGGCGGAACGAAGGGCCGGGCGTCGCCCGAGACCGTCCGCCAGCGCAGGACGTTGAGCACCTCGTCGCCCGTCGGCCCCTCCACCCGCAGGCGGTAGCCCACCACGCCGTGAGCCGCCGGAGGCTGCCCGAGGGCGATGGAGGTGAGGGCGGTGGCCGTCGTCGTGGGCGCCACCGAGGTGATGGGGCCGCCTACCATCTCCATCAGGGCGGGGGCCAACGCCAACCGCTCGATCAGTTGCTCCCAACCCAGCCCGTCGAGCACGAGGAGCACCACTTGGCGGGCGTCGCGGGCCGGGGCGGGCAGCCAGTCCGGCCGGTGACCCGGTGGCGCCAGGAGCGCCGGGGCGATGGCATCCAGGCAGGGGCCGCCGTAGTGGGGCAGGACCGGTTGTGGGGTGTCGGGAGGAGGGTCCATACAGCCGACGGTACCGGGGGCGTGTGACCGTTATCGCCCACTTCGAACATGAACCGGAAGTCAGGCCTGGCTGCGGCCTACCATGGCTGTCGTGAAAGTGTCGACGCGAGGCGATTACGCCAGCCGAGCGCTGCTGTCGCTCGCATTGCACGACGGCGAACGCAAGCCCACATCGGTGCGCGACATCGCCGAACGCACCGGGCTGCCGCAGCCCTACCTCGAACAGATCCTGCTGGCCCTGAAGGGGGCGGGCCTGGTGCGTTCGAAGCGGGGCGTCGGAGGCGGCTACGTGCTGGCCCGCTCCCCCGCCGCCATCACGCTGGGCCAGATCGTGAGTTCGGTCGAGGGACCGATCGTGGCCGGTGACTTCGGCGAGCCCCACCAAAACGGGGCCTGCGACCACGAAGGACAGTGCGTCCTGCTGGCGGTGTGGGCCGATGTCGGCGAGCACATGCGGGTCCACCTCGACAGCTTCACCCTGGCCGACATGGTGACCCAGGCCCAGGCCAACACCGTGCCCGTCTCCCCCATGGTTCTGCAGGTACCCGTCGTCAGCGCCGCCCCACCCGTCAGCGCCGCCCCGCCCGTCAGCGCCGGGGGCGGGTCGACGAGCACCCCGGCTCAGCCGGTGAGCGCCGGGGCCGTCACCGAGCGCGCCTGAGGATCTAGACCGGCGCCAGGTGGGCCAGCAGGCCCGTCAGGTCGCCCGGCAGCGGTGAGCTGAAGGTCAGTCGGTCGCCGGAGACGGGGTGGTCGAAACCCAAGGCGGCGGCATGCAGCCACACCCGCTCGGGGGCCATCCGGGGCAGGCCGGCCGGCCATTTGCCCTGGCGGCGGTACCGAGCGTCGCCGACGACGGGATGCCCGATCGCCGACAGATGCACCCGGATCTGATGGGTCCGCCCAGTCTCGAGCCGGCATTCGACGAGGGAAGAGGCCATCGGCGCCGAAAACCGCCCTTCGACCCGGTAACGGGTCCGCGCCTCCTTGCCACCCGAGCGGATGGCCATCCGGGTCGGATCGGACTCGGCCCGCCGGATCGGCGCATCGATCAGGCCTTCGTTGGAGTCGACCAGACCCCAGACCAACGCCAGGTAGCGCCGTTCCGCCGCCCGGGATGCCAGCTGGGCCACCAGCGACTGGCGGGCCGCCTCGGTACGGGCCACGACCAACAGCCCCGACGTCCCTTTGTCCAGGCGGTGGACGATGCCCGGGCGATACTCCGCTCCCGCGGTGGCCAGCCCCGCCAGGTCGGGGAAGCGCGCCAGCAGCCCCGCCACCAGCGTCCCTCGGGCGTTGCCCGCCCCGGGGTGCACCACCAGGCCCGCCGGCTTGTCGACCACGATCACGTCGTCGTCGGCGTGCACGACCGAAAACGCCACGTCGGCCTCGGCCTCCAGCCCCGCCACTGGGACAGTCGGCGCGTCGGGCACCTCGAGGGTCTCGCCCTCGGACACCCGGTGGCTCCTCGTGCGCACCGCGACCCGGTCCAGCCGCACCACTCCTTCGTCCACCAGGGCGGCCACCTGGCTGCGGGTCATGCCGGTGAGCAGCGATACGACGCGGTCGACCCGCTCACCGGCGAGCGCCGCCGGGACGACCTCGATCACTCGGACATCTTTGTGGCCGGCCGCTCCGGACCCGCCGATGAGCCCGAGGATGCCGCGGAAGCCGGTGCGGCCGACGCGGTGGGCCGAGCCCGGAAGAACACCAGGGCCAGCAACGCCGCACCGACGGTGATGGCGGCGTCGGCCAGGTTGAACACCGGCCACCAGCGAAAGTCGATGAAGTCGACGACGGCCCCGTGCTGGTGGCGGACCAGTCGGTCGGCCAGGTTGCCGAGCGCCCCCCCGAGCAACAAGCCCATCGCCACCGCCGCGGGCCAGGTGGCGGTTCGGCTGGCCTGGCGGCCCAGCCCGAGAAGCACCACCACCAGCACGATGACCCCACCGACGATGATGGCGCTGCTGTCCTGACCGAGGCCGAACGCGGTACCCGAGTTGAACTGGACGAAGAACCGCAAGGTCCAGATGACGTGGACCGGGTCCCGGGCATGACCGAGCGCCCATGACTTGGCCGCCTGGTCCAAGGCGATGACGAGGGCCGCGATGGCGACGATCGACAGGCGCCGGTGCCGGATGGACACCGCACCCCTCGGGATGACCGCAGGGCAACCACCTTCCTCGCGTCCCGCCGGAGTCGTCGGGCGCTCCTCAGCCGGCCGGCCGAGGCCGGGGCTCATCAGCGCCGGGAGAGCCCGCCGCTCTTGCAACCGACGCACAGAGCGGCATACGGCAGCGCCTTCAGGCGGGCTTGCGGGATTGGCTGGCCGCACTGCTCACAGGAGCCGTAGTTGCCGGCCTCGATCTTGGCCAGCGCCCGGTCGATCTCCAGTACCGCGCCGCGGGCCTGGGCCGACAGCAGCAGGTCGAGTTCGCGGTCGACGTTGGACGTGCCCCCTTCGCCGCCCTCCTCGTCGAACTGGACGTCGCCCGGCTCGTGTTCGAGTGCCAGCGAGTCGGCCTCGGCCTTCAGCTCGTCGGCCTGCTTGGTGTAGCTTTCACGCTCCTGGAGCAACAGGATGCGCTGCTCCTCCAGGAACTCCGCCTTGTGGGGATCCTTGGCCTTCTTCGGGGCGCTCTTCTTGGCAGGTGTCGACTTGGTGCCGGCTGCCTTGGCCGGCTCACTCCCCGGGTTCGACACACCCACCTCCGCGGACTCCGCGGGCGCCGTGGTTGTCGCCTCGTCGCGCCCTCCCGCTTCTTCTGGCGCCTCGGCCACTTCAGAGGATCTCTCGGTTTCCGGCATGATCAGACCTGTCACACCCCTGTCAGCGGGGCCGGACCCTAGCACGGGGCCAGCGGCAGAAAATCCGCCTCGCCGCTCACAGAACGCCGCCTGTACCTCGGACATTCCCCCCTGAGCGGGCGGCGCCGGTGACCTTGGGCTTGGGTTCGGAGTTGGCGATGAGCGTGCGCACGGTGTCGAGGTCGACCGGACCGACCCGAAGCCGCTTGGACCGGCTGGTCTCGCCCGACTCCAGGCTCACACTCGTGGCCGGCACACCCAACATGTACGACAGCAGTTGCGCCACCGCCTGGTTGGCCCGGCCGCCCTCGGGCGGCGCCGCCACCTTGATCTTCAGCGCGTCGCCGTGACGACCCACCACCGTCGTGCGTCCCGCGCCTGGTTGCAACCAGACCCGCAACACGATGTCAACCTTCTCCGGATCCCCGTCTTCACGCTCGATCACGTCGAACAGCAGATCGACGGTGTCTTTGCCTGCCATGGCTTCCCTCGGCTCTCGGTCCGGGGCACCCTACCTCCCTCCGAGGCCAAACCCGTCGGGAATCCCGGCACCGGCGCTTATCGTGGAGCCATGCCTGAAGGTCCCCGTCCCTACCCTGACGTCCCCGCCGCCCCCGACCTCCCCTCGGTCGAGGACGACATCTTGGCGTCGTGGGCCGAGCGCAAGACCTTCGAGTCTTCGGTCGAGCAGCGCCCCGGGGGACCCAACGAGTACGTCTTCTACGACGGGCCCCCCTTCGCCAACGGGCTGCCGCATTACGGCCATCTCCTCACCGGCTTTGTCAAGGACTCCATCCCCCGCTACCAGACGATGCGAGGCCATCGCGTCGAGCGCCGGTTCGGCTGGGACTGTCATGGGCTGCCCGCCGAGACCGAGGCGGAAAAGGAACTGGGCGTGTCCGGGCGGGGGCCGATCACCGAGTACGGGATCGACCGGTTCAACGACTACTGCCGCACGTCGGTCCTGCGCTACACCCACGAATGGGAGCGCTACGTCACCCGCCAGGCCCGGTGGGTCGACTTCGAAAACGACTACAAGACGATGGATCTCTCCTATATGGAGAGCGTCATGTGGGCCATAAAGCGCCTCTGGGAAAAGGGGTTGCTGTACGAGGGCCTCCGCGTGCTTCCCTATTGCTGGGAATGCGAGACTCCCCTTTCGAACTTCGAAACGCGACAGGACAATGCCTATCGCGACCGACAGGACCCGGCGGTCACGGTGGCATTCGAACTGGACGGCGACCCACCCGTCTCGCTCTGGGTCTGGACCACCACGCCGTGGACGCTGCCGTCGAATCTGGCGGTGGCCGTCGGGCCGGACATCGATTACGCAGTATTCGAGTCGGGCGGCCGGCGCGTCATCCTCGCGGAAGCGGCGATTCCCCGCTACGAAAAGGAAGTCGCATCCTTCGACCGCATAGGGATGGTAAAGGGGATCGAGTTGGTGGGTCGCACCTACCGTCCCCTTTTCCCCTATTTCGCCGACACCCCGGGCGCCTTCCGTTTATTGGGTGGGGAATTCGTGACGACGGGTGAGGGGACCGGAGTAGTGCATATGGCTCCCGGTTTCGGGGAGGACGACCAGCGGGCCTGTGAGGCCGCCGGGATCCCCGTCGTCTGCCCGGTGGACGACCGAGGCCGGTTCACCGACGAGGTGCCCGACTATCGAGGCGTCCAGGTGTTCGACGCCAACATGCCGATCGTCCGGGACCTGAGGGCCCGGGGGTCGTTGGTGCGCCACGATTCGTATGTGCACAGCTATCCGCACTGTTGGCGAACCGATACGCCGCTCATCTACAAGGCGGTCGGTTCGTGGTTCGTGCAGGTGACCGCCATCCGGGACCGGATGCTCCAACTCAACGAGGAGATCACCTGGGTCCCATCGCACGTCCAGGATGGCTCATTCGGAAAATGGCTGGAAAATGCCCGGGATTGGTCGATCTCCCGAAATCGTTTCTGGGGCTCTCCGATCCCGGTTTGGAAAAGCGACGACCCCGCCTACCCGCGCATTGATGTGTACGGCTCGCTGGACGAGTTGGCCGCCGATTTCGGCGCGCGTCCGACCGATCTGCACCGTCCATTCATCGACCAGCTCACGCGCCCCAATCCTGACGACCCGAGCGGTCAGTCCACGATGCGCCGGGTCACCGATGTGCTCGACTGCTGGTTCGAGTCGGGTTCGATGCCCTTCGCCCAGGTGCATTATCCTTTCGAGCACGGCGAGTGGTTCGACGGACATTTTCCCGGCGATTTCATCGTCGAATACATCGGCCAGACGCGGGGCTGGTTTTACACACTCCATGTCCTGGCCACGGCACTGTTCGACCGGCCGGCCTTCCGGACCTGCGTGGCCCACGGCATCCTCCTCGGCGACGACGGCCAGAAGATGTCGAAGCGGCTCCGCAACTACCCCGATCCCGAGGCCATGTTTGTCAAGCACGGGGCCGACGCCATGCGCTGGTTCCTCCTTTCGTCACCGGTGCTGCGAGGCGGCGACATGGCGGTGAAGGAACAGGGCATCCGCGACGCCGTCCGCTCCGCGATCCATCCGCTGTGGAATGCCTGGTACTTCTTCACCCTGTACGCCAATGCCGACGGTGTGACAGCCGACACCGCACGGGCACCCGCGACCGGGGTGCTGGACCGCTACGTACTGGCCAAGCTCCACGGGGCGGTGGCGGCCGTCACCGACTCGCTGGACCATTACGACGTCTCCGGGGCGTGCCTCGCCATCGAGGGCTTCCTCGACGCCTTGACCAACTGGTACATCCGCCGCAGCCGGGACCGCTTCTGGGGGACGTCGGCCGTTTCGGCGGCGGGCGATTCGGGCGCCAGCGACCAGCAGGACGCCTTCGACACGCTGGGGACGGTGCTCGAAGTGCTGTGCCGGACGGCTGCTCCCTTACTGCCCCTGCTCAGCGAGTCGGTGTGGCGGGGACTGACGGGCGGCGAAAGCGTCCATCTGACCGACTGGCCAGACGCCGCGGCATTGCCCCACGACCCCGATCTGGTCGCGGTGATGGACCGGGTACGCCAGGTGTGCTCGGCCGCCCACTCCGTCCGCAAGGCCCAAGGCCTGCGGGCCCGGCTGCCGCTGGCCGCCTTGACGGTGGCCGCCGCCGACGCCGCCTTGTTGGCGCCGTTCGAGGACCTGATCAAAGACGAGGTCAACGTCAAGGCGCTGCGCCTCACGTCGTCGGTCGGCGACGTCGCCGACCAACTGCTCACCGTCGTCTTCCGCGTGGCCGCTCCCCGGCTCGGCAAGGTGACCCAGCAAGCCGCTGCCGCCGCCCGGGCCGGCGACTGGGAGGTCCTGGCCGACGGCCGGGCACGGGTCGGCCCGGCGGTCTTGGAGCCAGGCGAGTGGGAGTTGCGACTGACGCCGCGTTGGCCCGAGGTCAGCCGGGTGCTGCCCGGTGAGGACGGTGTGGTGGTCCTCGACGTGGATCTCACCGGTGATCTCGAGGCCGAGGGGCACGCCCGAGACGTCGTCCGGATGGTTCAGAAGGGCCGTCGGGAGATGGGCCTGCGGGTGACCGACCGCATCGCCCTCCGGCTGAGCGCGCCCGCCGGGGTCACCGAGGCGCTGGAAGTCCACCGGGCGTGGATCGGCGAGCAGGTCCTGGCGCCGTCGGTGTCGCTCGACGCCGCGCCGGCCGATGCACCAGGCCCCGACTCGGGCGCGGGTTGGCTGTCCGAGCTGCTCCCCGACGGTCCGACCGTGTACTTCCAAATCCGCCGGGTCGACCAGCCGATCGGCTGACTAGGGCTGACTAGGTGGCGTCCCTCGGGGCGAGTTGAAGGAGGCGCTCGATGCGGTTGAGGATGGCCGACCGGTTGGCCAGCTGCTCTTCGTGGCGGGCCACCAACTCGAGTTCGTCGGCGTGGAGCTGGGACAACAGAGGGAGGATCTCGCCGACCCGCAGGTCGTCATAGTCGGCAATCGGGAAGGTGTCGTCGTCGTCCTCGGACAACGCGACGTCCTCGGGCTCGTACTCCTCCTCGTCGTCCTCGTAGTCCTCCTCGGCCGGCTCCTCTTCGGCGGCTGGCTCCTCTTCGGCGGCTGCCTCGTCTTCGGCGGCTGCCTCGTCGTCGGTGGGTGCCTCTTCTTCAGGGGCATCTTCGGTGGCCGGCTCTTCTTCTGGGGCCTCTTCGGGCGGCGAGGGCGGCGCCTCGGTGGGCGTCGATTCGGCGACCGGCGCTTCGTCGGTCCCGTCAGCCTCGTCCGCCTCGTCACCGAACACCTCTTCGGCGTCGGGCTCCTCGTAGGGCTCGAGCAGGGCGTCGATGCGGGTGATGATGGCGGCCCGGCCGAGGTTGGCGTCCTCGTAGTCGCGGACGTCTTCGAGCTCGTCGTCATCCAACTCCCCGAGCAGGGGCAGGATCTCGCTGACGGTCAGGACGTCATAGTCCGCGATCGGGAGGTCAGCCGCGTCGATCCCTCCGCCGTCTTCGGCTGTTTCCTCCGGGCCAGGTTCGGGCGTGGCGACCGCTTCGTCGACGGCGTCAGCGTCCGCCGCGGTCTCGGCTTCCGGCTCAGGGGCGACCTCGGCCTCGGGCTCCTCGGCTTCGGCCTCGGGCTCGGCTTCGGCCTCGGGCTCCTGCTCGGCCGCGAGCAGGGCGTCGATCCGGTAGAGGATGGCGACGCGTCCCCGACGCGATTCCTCGTAATCGCGCAGGTCGTCCAGCTCGTCGTCGTCGAGTTCGTCGAGCAGCGGCAGGATTTCGCCCTGCGACAGATCGTCGTAGTCGGCGATGGGCAACTCGCCCCAGACCTCTTCCTCGTCCTCGCTGGCAGCTTCGGCGGCCGGAGCCTCGGGGACCTCGTCGGCCCCCTCGTCCTCGTCGAACTCCTCTGCCTCCTCGGCTACCGCCGCTGCTGCGGTTTCCCCGACCTCGGAC
The DNA here is from genome assembly GCA_030838045.1 of Acidimicrobiaceae bacterium. Taxonomy (GTDB): domain Bacteria; phylum Actinomycetota; class Acidimicrobiia; order Acidimicrobiales; family Palsa-688; genus JALYXV01. The sequence continues at coordinate 1,675 of JAUTXN010000309.1, read as the reverse complement.
TCCGCGGGCGAGTCGGCGTCCGCCTCAGGCTCGGCGCCTTCGGGGTGCAGCAGGGAATCGATGCGGAACATGATGGCCACTCGGGCCCGGTTGGCATCCTCGTAGTCGCGCACCTGCTCCAGCTCGTCGTCGTCAAGTTCGTCGAGCAGTGGCACGATCTCGCCCTGCGACAGGCTGTCGTAATCGGCGATCGGAAGTCCGGTCCAATCCTCGTCGCCTTGTTCGGCCTCGGGCGCAGCCGCGGCCTCGGGCTCAGCCGCCGCGGTCGGCGGCGTCGACGGCGCCGGTGCTTCGGCGGGGGGCGCCGCCGACATCGGGGCACCGCCGGCCAGCAGGGTGTCGACCTCGTTGAGGATGGTGATCCGTCCCCGACCGGCCTGTTCGTAGTCGCGCACCGCCTGCAGTTCGTCGTCGTCGAGTTCGCCCAGCATCGAGAGGATCTGGAACACCCGGAGCCGGTCGTAGTCGGCGAGCGGCAGATCGGGACCCGGCGGCGCGGCCTCCGCCGCGGGCTCGGGGGCGGGTGCGGGCGGCGCGGGTGGCGGCGCCGGGGCGGCCGCAGGGGCCGGCGGCTCGGGAGCCTCGGCGGCACCGAGCAGGGAGTCGATCCGGTACACGAGGGTGGCGCGGCCGCGCCCTCCCTCTTCGTAATCCCGGATCATTTCCAGCTCGTCGTCGTCCAACTCCCCGAGCAGTGCCAGGATCTCGGATACACCGAGGAAGTCGTAGTCGGCGATCGGGAGGTCATCGCTGGTCAGAGCGACCTCTTCGACCTCGTCTGCACCTTCGTCCTCGGGCTCGGCCACGACCGCTTCGCTCAGCAGGGCGTCGATCCGGGATGTGACGGCCACCCGGTTGCGGTTGTTCTGCTCGTACGCCCGGACTGCGCCGAGTTCGCTGTCGTCCAGTTCCGGCAGCAGCGGGATGATCTCCACGACCCGCAGATCGTCGTACTCCTCGATCGGGAAAGGCAGCGAATCGTCCCAGACCGGGGCGGCCGGCGCGGGGGCCGGCGCCGCGGGGGCCGGGGCCGGGGCCGCAGGAGCGGTACTGGTCGGGGCGGGACGCGACGCCATGGACGTGGCGCCTGCGGGTGCCGCGTCGGGACTCGCCTCGGCAACGGCCAACGGTTCGGGCCGGGGCGCGGGCGCGGGGGCTTCCGCTGCCTCTTCGGCCACCGGGGCAGGGGCCGGGGCGGGAGCGGCCGGGGGCGGCGGAGGTGCGGGGGCGGCCTGCGGTGGGACCCGACGGAACTGGCGGGTGGGCCGGTCGGCCGCCACCGGCGGCTCGGCGAAGCGGGGGCGATCCTCTCCGTACTGGGGGGGCTCGGCGAATGACTCCGGGGCGTACGAGTCGCCCCCGGTGACCACCTTCGGGCCTTGGCGGCGCGGCGATGGGGCGGGCGAGGTGCGGGAGAAGACGGGGGGCGTGGTGTCGACCAGCGGGGAGGGCCGGCCGCCCGATGCCACCCGCCGACTGCGGTTCATCCGATAGAAGATGGAGAGAACGACCGCGGCCAAGAAACTGCAAACGATCGACACGATGATTGGAGCCAGCGTGTTGCTGACGAAACCGATCACGAGCGTCACGGCAGCTACCAGTACCAAGCCGATGGTCACGATAAGCAGCACAGAATCACCATCCGGGGTGGCTGGGGAGTAGACAGAGCGAGGCG
>JAUTXN010000308.1 GCA_030838045.1 Acidimicrobiaceae bacterium | reverse complement strand
AGCTGAACAGCGGCGAGATCACCGCCCGGCTGGAGCGCCTCGAACAGGGTCTGGCGTCGATTCAGGATGTCAACGAGATCGGCGGGTTGCTGCAGCAGGTGACCGACCAGAACAGGTGTTTCTTGCCTGAAGAAGAGCAGACCGTGGTGAGCAGCATCATGCGGTCCTTCCCCGAGGAGTTCGTCGGCCACCTCGATCAACCGGTGTCGTCGGGCCGGGAGTACGTCGTGCCCAAGATCGTCGACGTGGCCGACGGGCGCGTCGTGTACGACAAGCGCATCAGGCTCAAGCAGGCGGATTGGACGTATCAGACGGTGCGTAGCCAGGCTGGCTGACTCGTCGGGCGGGGCAGTCCCGGGTTCGGTTCGTTGACCCGGGATCTGCAGGGAACGATCTTCACGGCAGGGGCGGCACATGATGTGGGGGCCCTGTCAGGGAGAAACACGCCCGTGCCGCCCGTTGCACGGAATCTCACGTCCTAAGGCGGGTCCGGCTCGAGCCGATCAGCGTAACGATGCCCCGGCGGGAGAAATAGCGCTCACCGTCGTCGTAGTCCCCGGCCGTCGCGCTGCATTTTACCCATGCGGCGCGGTTGTAGGGCGTCAATCTATTTGATCAATGAGCAGTGAAGTTGATTACTGGATGATCAATCGAGTCAGTGAATCTGAACAATCGGCATAGCTGCAGGGTTCCCGAAAAGGAATCGCGAATGTAATCGAGATATGGCGAGCAGCAGTAGTTGAGAATGTTCGAGGAAGGTGCCGAATAGCGTCTCGATTCGCGCGATGGCAAACCTCTACATCTGTCCGGCGAATTGGGGGGATTACTATCCCAGACTCAGGGAAGGACTGATGCTCGAGACGGCTAGAAGCTACACTCACCCAAGGGCCCGACCGGAGTTGTCCGGCACTCGGACTCGGAATGGGAAGGAGCGAGAGATGCCCAGCGCTGCTCTATACGCCAAGCCATGGAACGGCGACCACTTCGCACGGACGGCGACCGTCAGCCGCAACGGGGGCTGCGCGATGCATGGCAGTGACCGTTGCGGCCGACCGGCGACAGTCACGGTCGTGTTCGCTATGGAGAAAAACGGCGCTTGCGAAGATTGGATCCGGGAACATCCGGAGGTCGACTGGCGACCGGAGGAGCCGTAACTCTCCCCTACGGGTGCCGCAAGTAGGATGGTATTGCAGCGCATGATGCGACCGGGCGAAGGTTCCAATCCTGACAATCGTACGGAGTACGACGAGACATCCTTGGCCGGGCAGTGGACCACTGACCCCCCACCGAGGTGTCGGCTCGGCAACTTGCACAGGGGGTTTCACGTGGTCGCTCTCGCCACGCGTCTCATTGACTCGCTCGCGCCCGCTGGAGCACCCGTGCCCATCCGCATCCCGCTGTTGCCTGACGAGTGTCGGGGTTTTCTCCTAGCCGTCGACCGCCAGGTCGTCCGCTTCGAGACATGCCCACCTGGCTGCTTCAGGGTCAAGAAGTGGGGCGCTTCCGGGCCGGACCATTTCATCACCCCGGCCGGCAAGCCGAGGCATCTCTTCTCCAAGCCCGTGGGATCAGAAGCATGGCTCAACCGCGAATACGTGCCCCACCTGGCGGCGTATGCCGTCGCCATCATCGAACACGGCTACTCGCAGAGACGCAGTTCGTTCTCTCTATATCGAAAGTTCAAGGGCGACCTGATTCTGAGACGTGCGGGCGGCAGCTATGAGACCGACGCGGAATTCTACGATTCGGAGGGTGGGATCCACCTCCAGATCGAGGCAAAGGCTAGCGAGCAACAGACGAACGCTCTGGCTCGCTCCATCGAGCATCACGGTACTCTGAGCGAGCTTCCGACGACCGCGGTCAAGGAACTTGAGTACGTGTTAGACCTCGCCCCCCGGTACCTCTGGGTGGTCGGTCCGGGATCTCTTGACCCGCCGAAGTTCGTCTATGCGGTCACCTTGACCGGGACTATGAACGCTTCCTTCACACCGCTCGATGGCCTACCAGTTGCACCGTAAGTCTGCTTGGGGTGCTCGTCACGTCCAGATCGGACTTCTAGGAGACGGTCCCGCTCCAACTGCGCGCCCTCGATGAAGCGTGTTACCGCGCGGATGAAACCCCGATCTCGCTAGGTCTGGGGCAGTCGCCAGCATGGTTCGATACTAGTAGCGACCGGCGGATCCTGGAGCTGGAACTTATATGGCCAGCGATCCCACTCATTAGTGGGTGCGACGACGGCGGCCAACTCGAGGAAGTCCTCGCCTCGATGCCACTTCGTGTGTGGCGCACCGACGATGTCATGCCGCTCTCGCCCCACCCGAATGACCCGGCACTGGCAGAAGTGAACCCATTGTCCGCTGGCCCCGGGTGAGCCTCGGACCCTGCCGAAATCTTGGAGCCCAATCGCTGGCGACCGGTAACTGACGGCGGGCCGCGCTGTCAGAACCTGACCGTGGGAGATCAGATGAACTGTTCGGCGTGCTCTCGGGTGGAGAAGCACGCATCAGTCGGAGTGCTCAGGCTGGGATGTCCACGTCAGCTCAACGCCGACAATGAGCTCTGCGATGGTGATGGCGGCCACCGCTATTTCGTCATCGTCATCGATGATCTCGTCGAGCCGGGATCTCGACCGGTCGGCGTCAATGAGGAACGTCGTGTCGAAAAGAAGTCTCAGGTTCGGGTTTCGATCTCAAGCAGCTCCCGGGCCATGGCGACATCCCGGGAAAAGCCCGGATCAAGGTGATGGCGTCGAAGCATGGCCTTGACGTCACGGCCCGCGCCAGTGCTGACCGGGTCGAGCCGGGCGACGACTTTGCCCCGCCGTACGATCGTGAATCGCTCGCCTCGATGCTCAACAGCGTCGAGGATGTCGGAGAAGTTCCTGGCTGCATCGGTCGCGCTGACCTCAGTCACGAGATCAGATGATCTGATGTCACCGCGGAACTGTCGGTGTCCGTTATCTGCCTACGAGCATCGACGGAAGAACAGGGGCAACGAAAGGGCGACGGAGGCCGTAGCCATGAAGGAGCACATTCCACAGCGGCCGAAGGTGACGATACATCCACCACGGCTCGTGCGAGCTGGTCATGGACCTCCTCTGCACGCGGTCGGCCACCTCGTCGTCCGGGTGCCCCCCGCGGCGCCACAGTCAGCGTCGACGCCCACAGCGGAGTCCCGGTGACGGCCGGGAACGGCGGTGTGGGAAGAAAGGTCGAGGGTGCTGTACGATCGGATCGTTATCGGAGGGGAGTATCCCCTGCGGTGCTGTCGTCAGCACGGTCGGTCCAGCACGATTGACCCGGCAGCATCGGCTCACCCGAATGGGAGAGCGGGAGAGACCTCCGGCTGCAAAGCATGCAAGCCGGAGGAGGAAACATGACGTGGTGGGCGTGGACGGTACCGAGCGTCACAATCGGCGCGCTGTTCATCCTCGACTTCAGATTTTTCGGGCGGGCCGGGCAAGCGATCTCGACTGCCAAAGCGGCCCGATGGAGCATCGCCTGGCTCGTCGTTGGGACCGCCTTTGCCCTCTTCGTCTGGGCCGTCGACGGCGCCGATCTGGCCGGGCAGTACCTGGGCGGCTACCTGCTCGAGCGAATCCTGTCGGTCGACAACCTGGCCGTGCTGTTCATCGTGCTCGGTGGGGCCCACGTTCCGGCCGAGGCCGAAATCCGGGCACTCAGTTGGGGTTTGGTCGGCGCGCTCGGCCTCCGGGCGATCCTGATTGTCGCCGGGGTGGCGCTGCTTCAGGTGATCCCGGGGCTGGCGGCGGTACTCGGCGCAATCCTGATCGTCACCGGACTCCGCCTGTTCGGTCAGGAGAAGCTGGTCACCGATCACGGCCCGGGACGGCTGCAACGCTGGACCGGGGCGGTGCTGCCGAGCGTCGCCGACTACGAGGGCCGGGCCCTGTGGGTCCGCCGCGACGGACGGCGCAAGGTCACCCCGCTCGTCCCGGTCATCGCGGCTGTCATGGCGGCTGACGTGGTCTTCGCGCTGGACTCGGTGCCCGCGGTGCTGTCGTTCACCCGCGTCACCTGGGTGGTGCTGGCCGCCAACGCCTTCGCCCTGCTCGGACTGCGCCCGCTGTACTTCCTGGTGTCGGGACTCATCGAACGCCTGCGGTTTCTCAAGCACGGCCTCGGCGTCATCCTCGGCATCGCGGGCATCAGCCTGATCCTCGACGAGTTCCACCCGTTGCCGACGTGGGTCGAACTGGTCTCGGTGATTGTCGTCCTGGGTATCGCCGTGGGCGCTTCGCTGCTCGGCGTGGGAGGGCGCTCCGCCCAAGCCTCATCCTGACGCCGCCCTTAAGC
>JAUTXN010000289.1 GCA_030838045.1 Acidimicrobiaceae bacterium | reverse complement strand
ACCGTGACCGGCTCGGCGCCGAACAGTTCCCGGGCCATGGCCCGCGCCGCCGCTTCGACTTCCGGCTGGCCCAGGTCGCCCACCAGCACCGCAATCCGCCCGGCGGTCGCCTCGGTCGGGGAGTGCGTCGAGGTCGGGGCATCCGATGGGGCGTCCCTCGGGGCGTCCGTCGGGGCGACCATCGCGGCCGCGTCCGGCGCCATCTGGCGGGTAGCTGTCCGCCGCAGGGAGATGACCGTGGTCGCCAGGCTCGCGCCGTCGGTCCCGCACAACACCACGTGGACACCGCCTGCGACGAGGGCTGCAGCCAGGTCGGGGGCGGCGCACACCGCGACCATGGCCACGCCGAAGATGGTACGGCCCGAGGCGTGCCAGGCTCTCGTGCATGCGCCCGCCCCCGCTCGCCCCCCGACGCCCGCACGTTCTCGTCGCTCACGGCGACGAGCGCGAGGACGACTGGTACTGGCTGAAGGACAGCAGTGACCCCGAGGTCATCGCCTACCTGCGGGCGGAGAACGACTACACCACCGAGGCCCTGGCGCCACTCCAGGACCTCCGCCAGACGCTGTACGAGGAGATTCGCGGCCGGGTTAGGGAGTCCGACGTCGGGGCGCCGGCGCGCAAGGGCCCGTGGTGGTACTACGGCCGGACCGTCGAGGGTCAGCAGTACCCCATCCACTGCCGCCGGGCCGATCCCGAGCGGCGGATGAGCGCGGCGGAGGTGCTGGCGCTCGAGGAACAGGGCGCCCCGGGCGAACAGGTGCTGCTGGACGAGAACCAGATGGCGGCCGGTTCGGACTACTTCTCGCTCGGCGTGTTCGACCTCAGCCCCGACCAGACCTGTCTGGCGTACGCCGTCGATCTGACGGGTGGCGAGCGGTACGCACTGCGCTTCCGGGATCTCGCCACCGGACTCGACCGGCCCGATGAGATCGAGGACGTGTACTACTCATCGGCGTGGAGCCGCGATGGGCAGCTGTTGTTCTACACCCGCCCCGACACCTCCCTCCGACCGTGGCAGATCTGGCGTCACCGCCTCGGCGGCCGGGCCAGCGACGACGCGTTGGTGTTCCAGGAGGACGACGAGCGGTTTTTCGTGGGCGTCGGGAGCACCCGCAGCGATCGCTTCATCGTCATCTCCTGCGACAGCAAGGTGACTTCCGAAGCGCACGTGATCGACGCCGGCCGGGCCGAAGAGGCGCCCCGGTTGATCGAGGCCCGGCGCCAGGGGGTCGAATACAGCATCGAACACGCCGTGCTGCCCGACACGGGCGATGTCTTCCTGATCCTCACCAACGACGACGGGGCGGAGAACTTCGCCATCCTCCGCGCCCCCGTCGACGACCCCCGACGGGCCAACTGGCAGGTGATGGTCCCGCACCGGGCGGACGTCCGCCTCGAGGGGGTGGACGCCTTCGCGGATTACCTGGCGGTCTCGGAGCGGGAGCGCGGCCTCGAGCACATCCGGGTCATACGGGTGGCCGACGGTGCGGATCACGTCATCGACCAACCCGAACCCGTCTACAGCCTCGGTGTGGGTGCCAACCTCGAGTGGGCCACGACGACCCTGCGTTTCGGCTACACCTCGCTCGTAACCCCTCCGTCGAGCATCGAATACGACCTCGAGACCCGAGAACGGTCCCTCGTCAAGCAGCAGACGGTGCTGGGCGGCTACGACCCCGAGCGGTTCACGACCGAGCGGCGGTGGGCCACGGCATCCGACGGTGTCCTGGTCCCGATCTCGTTGGTGAGCCGGCGGGACCTGCCCCGGGACGGGTCGAGCCCGTGCCTGCTGTACGGCTACGGGGCGTATGAGATATCGATCGACCCGACGTTCTCCTCCGCCCGGCTGAGCCTGCTGGAACGGGGTTTCGTGTTTGCCATCGCCCACGTCCGAGGCGGAGGTGAACTGGGCCGCCGGTGGTACGAGGACGGGAAGCTGCTGCGCAAGCGCAACACCTTCACCGACTTCATCGCGTGCGCTGAGCACCTGATCGCCGAGGGCTACAGCGCCCCCGCCACGCTCGTGATTCGCGGCGGCAGCGCCGGGGGCCTTCTCATGGGAGCGGTCACCAACTTCCGCCCCGACCTCTGGAAGGCGGTGGTTGCCGAGGTGCCGTTCGTCGATGTCCTGACCACGATGGAGGACCCGAGCCTCCCCCTCACCGCCACGGAGTGGGAGGAGTGGGGCAACCCCATCGAGGACCCCGAGGTGTACCGGTACATCAAGTCGTACTCGCCCTACGACAATGTCGAAGCGAGCGGCTATCCGTCGATGTACGTGTCGGGGGGGCTCAACGACCCCCGGGTGGGGTTCTGGGAACCGGCCAAGTGGGTCGCCAAGCAGCGGGTGCAGCGGACCGACGACAACCTGTTGGTCCTGAAGACCGAGATGGACGCCGGCCACGGCGGCCCGTCGGGACGATACGACGCGTGGAAGGACGAGGCCCAGGTGCAGGCGTTCATCCTGTCGTCCGTGGGCCTGGCCCCGCCCCCGGCGACCACGGTGGCCGCCAGGGACGGGGAGGCTGAGAATTGACGGGCTAGCGAAGGTCGATGATCTCGGGGACGGTCTGATCGGAGACCGGGGCCTCGCGAGCCGCCGTGATCACCGCGGTGATCTCGTCGCCCACCAGTTCGTCGCGATCGAGAAGCGCGTCACGGAGGGCTTCGACGGTGACCAGGTTGTCGGCCAGCAGGCTGCGCACCTTGGACCGGGCGTCGTCGAGGATCTTCTCCACCGCCTGGCGGCCGTCGTCGGTCGACAGCACCTTGGCCACGATGTTGGCACCACCGGGACTGGCGGCGGCGTCGAGCGACACCAGTGATCCCGCCATTCCGAGCGTTCCGACCATCTGGGCGGCCGCGGTCGTGGCCATCTGCAGATCGCCCGCCACGCCGGTGCTGGTCTCGCCGAAGAACAGCTCCTCGGCCACCAGGCCGCCGAACGCGATCTGGATCAGGGCCAGGATCTCGGTCCTCGTCTGGGTGAACCGCTCCTCGGTGTCGGAATGGGCCAGCAGGCCCAGGGCGTCCTTGCGCTTGATGACCGACAGGACGTCGAGCTTGCGGCCCGCCCCGACCAGGTAGGCCACGGTCGCATGGCCCGACTCGTGGGTGGCGATGGTGCGGCGCTCGGCTTCGGTGTAGGCCACCGGCTGGGCCAGTCCGATCTCCTCGGTCATCTTGGCCTGCTGGATGTCGCCCCAGTTCAGGTGTTCGGCGCCGCGGCGCAGCGCCCATACGAGGGCTTCGTCGAAGAGGTGTTCGATCATGACCGGGGAGTAGCCGAGGGTCATGGCGGCCAGGGTGTCGCGGCGAACGGGATCGTCGAGATCGGCGTGATGCGACTTCTTGGCCAGGTAGTAGTCGATGATGTCGCGCCGTCCGGCACGCGAGGGCAGGTCGAAGTAGATCGAGCGGTCGAAGCGCCCCGGGCGCAACAGGGCCGGGTCGAGGTCGGCGGCCCGGTTGGTGGCCCCGATCACCAGCACGTTGGCATGGCTTGGCCGAGGCTTGCGCAACCGGCGGCTCGACGGGATGAAGCGGTTGAGCAGGTCGATCCCCCAGCCGACGAGGCGCATCCCCGACGGCGGCTGGTCGAACGACTGCAGCTGGATCAGCAACTCGTTGACCACCCCGGAAATGCCCTCACGCTGGGTGCTGGAACCCATGCCGCTGCGCGACGCTCCAATGGCGTCGATCTCCTCGATGAATCCGATGGCGCCGCCCTCGCGCCGGGCCGCAGCCCGAAGGGCCTTGAAGTAGGAGCGGATCTTGCGGTTGGTCTGGCCGTAGTACATCGACTGGAACGCCGACGACGACACGAACAGGAACGGAACTCCCGCTTCTTTCGCCATGGCCTTGGCCAGATACGTCTTGCCGGTCCCGGGTGGGCCTTCGAAGAGGATGGCTCGGCGGGGGTTGCCACCCATCCGCTCCTGGAAGGTCTTGTAGGCGAGGAACAGGTTGAGCGACTTCACGACCTCCTCGACCACAACCGTGGCCCCCCGGACGTCGTCGAAGGAGACATCGATCTCGTCGGCCCGGAACGTGACGTGGGGCGACTTGCCCGCGCCGATCATCGGCACCGCCAGCATCACACCGAGGAGCAGGACCAGGACCAAGGCGGGCGCCATGCTCGACATGCTCGACGGCAGATGGGGCAACCCGAACCCGATGGGATGGCCACCCAAATCCCGTATGACGACGAATGCGGTGAGAAGGGCCAGGAACACCACGATGTTCCGGATCCGGCGCTGTCGAGCCCGCTCTCGGGCGACGACCACATCAGCGGTGGCCGATCGCAAAACCTGGGTCTGGCCGAGGGATGAGAGTTCCATGACCAATTCTACGCATGCCATCTCGCCGATCAAGAGGTGACGGCGCCTTATCCTCGGTATTCACATGTTCTTTCTGGTGCCTCGGATCGCCCTCATCCTCTTTGTGTGCTTTGGCCTGGCACTGGCGGGGCGGGCCCTCCGTCAGCGCCGCTGGCGGCTGCGCCGGGGGCGACGAGGGCGGGACCCCTTTTCCCAGCTTCCGCTGGTTCCGGCCGAGGTGCTGCGGGGGGCGGAGCGCACCTGGGTCGTGTTCACCACCCCGGATTGCGATCGCTGCCGCGCCATCGCCGAGCGCCTCCGGACCTCGGAGCCGGCGTCCCAGGTGACCGAGATCGACACCCGGAGGGAGCCCCTTCTGGCCGAGGCGTTCCATGTCCGGGAGGTCCCGGCGGTCCTGCTGGCCAACCGCTACGGCCAGGTGGAAGCCCGACTGATCGGGCGCTCGGCCATCGAGTCGGCGCTGCCATCAGCGGGTTAGGCCGGCGCGGCCTGGCCTGCGTTGGGCATCTGTGCCGATTCGAGCTGAAGCGTCAGCGGCGCAAGCCGGCGTAGGGGCGGCGGCCCGCGGGGATGTCCGCCCGGCGAGGGTTGGCTTGGTCCCGGGCCGACAGGACGGGGTCGGCCACGCCCCAGTCGGCACCGATCGCAGGATCGTCCCACGCCACCCCGAGCTCGTCGTCGGGGTTGTAGTAACTGTCGACCAGGTAGGTGATCATCATGTCGGTGACGGCGGCGAAGCCATGGGCCACGCCGGGCGGGATGAAGACGCCGCGGCTGTCGGCCTCGCCGATCTCGAGTACCTCGGTGGCGCCGTCGGTCGGCGATCCTTCCCGGAGGTCGTGCAGGACCACCCGGGCCGTGCCCCGGGGGACCAGCCAGTAGTCCGCCTGGTGCAGGTGGTAGTGCAGCCCCACAACGGTGCCCGCCGTCTTGTCGGAACGGTTGCCCTGGACCATCTCGCGGCCCAAGGGGAACCACGACCGGCGATAGGTCTCGATGAAGCGGCCCCGTTCGTCGCCGTGCATGTCCGGCTGGACGATGTACACGCCGGTGATGACGTCGGACTCCGATAGTTGAGGCACGGCTCGGTACCCTAGGGGCGGCCGGCGTCAGGCGTCGAAGCGACCGTACCCGCCCCGGTATGCCAGCAGGGGCCGGCCGCGCGGTGCGGCCTCGAGACCGACCACCCGGCCCACGATGATGTCGTGGTCGCCGGCGTCGTGGCGGGCCTCGATCCGGCAATCCACCCATGCCAGCACGTCCTGGAGGATGGGCGAGCCGGTCTCGGACGACCGCCAGCCGATCCCCCGGAACTTGTCGGCCCCCGAGGTGGCGAACACCCGGCTGACCTCCTCCTGGTCCTCGGTGAGGACGTTGGCGCAGAAGGCGCCGGATTCCTGGATCCGTTTCCAGCTACTGGACCGCTTGGACGGGCAGAAGGCGACCAGCGCGGGGTCGAGCGACAGGCTCACGAACGACTGGCAGGTGAGCCCTGAGGGCACCCCGTCGAGCACCCCGGTGACCACCACGATCCCGGTCGCGAAATGCCCGAGCACGGAGCGGAAATGGGCGGTGTCGATGGTGCCGGCACCGCCCTCCACCAGGTCACTGATCCCCTCGACGCCATCGGACATGCCGAACCGCACCCTACTGGCGGCCACGAGCGACGGGGATGAGCGGCGCGGGCCTGCTAGGACATTGCGACCATGCCCATCGGAGGTCGGTGAGATGCGACGAGCGTTGGGGGTCGTCATCACCCTCGTGGTCCTGGTGGCGATCGGCCTCGGGATCAGCGTGGCGGTTCACCACCGGCCGTCGGCGGGGGGACCGCAGCCCGGCACCGGCACCACGCTGCCCGGCACCGGCGGCACGGGCGGCACCGGCGGCACCACGCTGCCCGGCACCGGCGATACGGGGGTGCCGCCCGTTGACATCGTGCCCGGAGCGGGGCAGACGTTTCTGACCGGGACCATCACCTCGCTGACCGCCGACAACGCCATCGGCCCCGCGTTGACGCCGCCGTTCACCATCACCATCGCCTCCCGAGGGCAGGGAAATGCCGACATCACAGGCGTGACGGTCGGCGGCCAGAACTCGCAGATCTTCTGGTACGGCGGCCAGCCGCTCCCGGTCAGCGGTCCGGGCCAGCTGGCCGTGGACGGTGGTGGCCTGGTGGTCGACGCCTCGGGCATCACCTGGCAGTTGGACGGGGCTCCGCGCTCGCTCACCGGCCACCTCAACCTGGGGGCGCCCGTGGCCGTGGGAACAAGCGGCCTGGCCACACCCCGCCAGAGTGTCGCCTTCGATGCCGGCGACCGCGCCACCGTGCAGACCACGGGTCACGCCCAGGTGCACCTGGCGCCGGCGGCCCTGCATCTCACCGGCCCGGGAGCGGTCACCGCCCAGGGCGACCTCCGGATACAGACCAGCACCGGGACCCGTCTGGTGAAGTCGGCTGCCTTCGGCCGGGGAAGCTTCGAGATCGACCTCACCCCGTCGGCATCGGGGGACACCATCCGGGCGACCATGCAGGGGCCGATCAGCACCAGTTGATTTTCCGGCTCACTCTGTGGGCGTTTTATGTTTCTGTGGGCGTCGTATGGTCGTCCAGCGCTCTAACTCGCCCACAGAGCCACAAATAGCCCACAGACTGGCACCGGCTGGCGCCGCCGGGTCCGACGGGAGACTGGCACCGGCTGGCGCCGCCGGGCATCCGCCGGTCCCAACGGCCGGGCCGACTTCAGTGCCGCCCGGTCCTGACGGCCGGCCGGTCTCAGTGCCCCTTCGACGAGGCGCGCACGACCGACCAGGACAACCCCACCGCCACCGCCAGCGGGAGCAGCCACCACACCGACGTCATGCCCCCATGGGCCAGTAGGGCCGTGACCCCGAGGGCCACCACCACCCCCACTGCGATCGTCCAGTCGTCGCCGACGATGAAGTCGTACCAGAAGCGCAGAAACGCTCTCACCGGACCGCCATTCCGCCCGACACCTGCGAGGTGGCGGCGTGGCGCCGGCGCACGACGGCAACCAGGGCCACGGACAGGCCGATGACGAAGACGAGGACCGCGGGGATGGCGGCGTCGTTGCCCGGCCACGCCACCCCGGCACCCTCGCCGCCCCAGAAGATCCCGAAGGTGGTGAGCATGGCCCCGACCGCGAACTTCATGGTGTTCTCGGGCACCCGGCTCAGTGGTGCGTGCACCAGCAATCCCACTGCCAGGACCACGACGAGGGCGGCCACGGCGGAGAGCGCCGCCAGGGCGACGTTGTGCTGGTTGCTGCCGAATGTGACGACGATGAACGCCACTTCGAGGCCCTCGAGGAACACCCCCTTGAACGCCACGGTGAACGAGTACCAGTCGAGGCCGGCGTGCACCTCTGACCTCGCGGCGCGAGCCGCGAGGACCTCCTCGTTGTAGATGGCGTCCTCGTCGTGCATCGCCTTGGCACCACCGGCGCGGAGGATGGCCTTGCGCAGCCATTGCAGTCCGAAGATGAGCAGGAGGCCCCCGACGACTGCCCGCAGCGCGTCTATCGGAATTGCCGTCAGGGCGGGGCCGAGGGCCGCGATGACCGCGGCCAAGGCGACCGTGGCCACGCCGACGCCGATGACCGTGGACCGCCAGCCCCTGGTCACGCCGACCGCCAGGACGATCGTGAGCGCCTCTACCATCTCGACCGAGCACGCCAGGAACCCGGCGATGAAGAGGAAGACGTCACGCATGCTTGCGCCTCAGCGTAGGTGGGCGGCCCGACAACGCCGATTCATCGGGTCAGAACTCATCGGGTCAGAACAGCGCGCAGGTCCACGTCAGGTGTCCCGACAGCGCCGGCGCCCCGGTCTCGGAGACGGGAAGGTTGGCGAACTGCAGGTCCCCGCCCCCTCCGGCTTGAACCGTCAGCACCGCGGTGCTGCCTGACGTGTCGCTCCATGACTCCGAGCGCGACTTGTTGGCGGCGTTGGCTTCGAGAGACAGCTGCGGCCGTTTGTACACACCCGGCGCGCCTGTGCCCGGAGGCAGGGCCATCTGGATATGGAACGTCGACCCGTCGGGAAGCTTGGTCTTGAAATCCCACGCGGTGCGCTGCGCCGCCTGGTCGCACGTGCCGCCCGACTGCAAGGTCGGCGGCACCTGGGTGGCGACGAGATGCTGGAGGGTAAAGGTGCCGCTCAAGTCGAGCGGACCCCGCAGGCGGGGGTGGCGGATCGCAGGAAACACCTTGGCGGCCGCGTGATGCACCGAACCGGTGCTGTACACCGTGTAGAGCCCGAGTCCCGCCAGGATGACCGCCACGATGAACAGCGCCCGGATGATGCGCATGACCCGGGCGAATCCCCACCCCGTACCGGAAGGAGTCGATGCCGCGGTCGTCGGCGCCGTGGTCGTCGCCTGTTGCAGGCGGCCCGCGGCCGCCATGGCCGACACGATCGACTGCATGGTGGCGACCGCCGATGCCGCGTCCTGGGCCGGGACCTCATCGACGCGGATGATCCGCCAGCCGGCGCCCGCCGCGATCGGTGTGCCGCAGTACCGGCAGGTTCCCCCGGCGCTCTCGGAGAGCAGGGCGCCGCAGTTGCGGCAGTGCTCACCCGCGGCGGCCGCTTCGGTGGTTTGGGCGGAGGCGGGGCGCTGGAAGCACCAGTTCTGGACCCGCCGGTCGGCCTTCCCCCGGCCCCCGACTGGACGCCAAGTCGAGTTGAAATGAACGACGATCGTGTCGTGACTGGCATCTGACGCGATCGACACCAGCCGCCCCGTCTCGGCATCGCCGTCCTCGGGTGAGCTGCCTTCCCCGTCGCGGCAGTCCTTCTCTATGGTGGCCCGCTCCCGTTCGGCCAGCGCCAGGGCGAGGACACCGGCGCACAGCTCGGGCTTGCACCGGGCGTGGGCCTGGCCGACCAGCCAGAACGCCTGCTGCGCTTCGGCGAGGAAGGTGTCCAGGTTGAACAGCGGGTCGCGGGCGGCAATGGTGGTCACCGCCTGCTGGACCGTCGCGGGATCAGGGCTCTGGTCGATCCCCCCGAACTGAAACGGGCGGTCTGTCATCTCGGACGCCTACGCAACGGTGTGCCCCCCCTGCAAGCCTGCGGCGAGCATACGGGCAGGCGCCGCCCAACGAGCTACGGCAGCGCCAGTTGGTCGCCCGCTTGCACCGCCAGGCCGTCGGCGACCAGCGAGGCCGCGACCCGCGCGGCGCGGCCGTCGTCGCCCGGCCAGCCGGCGGCCCCGGCCCATTCGCCCCTCGGGAGCGGCCCCCGCTGGAGCATCTTGACCAGGCGGCCCCGGCCCTGACGGTCAGAGCCGGCGAAGGGCGCCTGACGTTGCGACACTGCGGCCGATCCCGTGGCGGGGTCAGGTTGGGGAAAATGGGCCGTCGCCCAGGCACAGTGCTGTGCTCGCAGGGGGCATTGAGCGCAGGAGGGCCGAAGGCTGGTGCAGTGTTGCGCGCCCAAATCGAGCAGGGCCTGGTTCCACGTCCAGGCCAAAGACGCGGGCACCGCCGGCACCAGCGAGTCGGCCGCCGCTTGCGCCTCGGCCGCCGAGAGCCGCCGGCCCGCCACCGCCCGGGCCAGGACCCGGGCCACGTTGGTGTCGACCACGGCCTCGGGGAACCCGAACGCGAAGGCCATGACCGCCCGGGCGGTGTAGGGGCCCAGTCCCGGGAGGGCCAGCAACTCCGCCAGCGTCGAGGGCAGCTGCCCGTCGTGGCGTACCACCATCGCCGCCGCGGCCCGGTGGAGGTGCACCGCCCGGCGGTTGTAGCCCAGTCCCGACCACAGCCCTATCACCTCGGCGACCGGGGCGGCGGCGCACGACGCCGGGTCGGGAAATCGGGCCAGGAAGGCCTCCCAGCGGGGGATCACTCGCACCACCTGCGTCTGCTGCAGCATCACCTCGCTCACCAGGATCGCCCACGGGGCTCGGGTCTGGCGCCAGGGAAGGTCCCGCCACCCACCGGCATCGGACCACCGCAGTACCGCCTCCTGAAAGGGCGTCAACGCGGCGGCGGGGGCGGCGAGGGTCGCTCGGTCGGCTCGGGCCACACCTCGTCGGGGTAGGGGCGTTGCCGCTGGGGCAGGGCCTCTCGCTTCCACACCATGACCTTGCGGCGGAAGTAGCAGACCTCCTCGCCCCGCTGGTTGAAGCCCTTGGTCTCGACGGTCACCACGCCTCGGTCGGGTTTCGACGACGACTCCCGTTTGTCGAGCACCCGGGTCTCGGCGTAGATGGTGTCGCCGTGGAACGTGGGGCGGCCATGGGTCAGCGACTCCACTTCGAGGTTGGCGATGGCGGAGCCGCTGACATCGGGGACGCTCATGCCGAGGACCAGGCTGTAGACCAGATTGCCGACCACCACGTTCTGGCCGTGCACCGTTTCGTGCTCCGCGAACCAGGCGTCGGTATGAAGCGGGTGGTGGTTCATGGTGATCATGCAGAACAGGTGGTCGTCGGCCTCGGTGATCGTCTTGCCCGGCCAGTGCCGGTAGACGTCGCCCACCTCGAAGTCCTCGAAGGCCCGGCCGAACGGCCGGTCGTGGACGGTCAACCAGCCTCCTGGGAGGACCGGACGATTTGGGCCACGTCGGCCAGGGACCGGACGTGCTCGTGGTCGTCGGGGGCGGCCGGGCAATCGCCGTAGGGGTCGAGGTGCAGGGGGCGCAGTCCGGCCGCCCGGGCGCCCCGGACGTCGGCGAAAATGGTGTCGCCCACGTGGACCACGCCCGCTGCGTCCTCGGCCGAGACGCCGAGCGCGTCCAGGGCGAAGGTGAAGATCCGGGGGTCGGGCTTCTCGATGCCCACGACGGTCGAGTCGATCACCACGGCCACCGCCACGCCGTGGCCGGCACCCACCTGGCACACCCGGGCGGCCACCAGCTGGTCGGCGACAGTGCCGTCGGCGTTGGACACGACACCCAGGCGGACGCCGGTCTCGGCCAGCAGGCGCAGCCCCTCCAGTGCGCCGGGCACGATACGGTGCCACCCCCGGACCAGGCGCCACGCCGCTTCCAGCGCTTCCACGGTGCCGTCGATGCGCTCCTCGGCCACCCCGACCGCCCGGGCCACGGCGGCGTCGTACTGCCGCCAGTTGAGCACGCCACTGGCGAGGAAGCCCCCGTCGAGAGCCGAGATGCCGGCGTAGTGGGCCCGATCCAGCGCCGCCGCGGTGGTGTCACCGCCGGCCGGCTCCAGGGCACTGCGCAACATGTCGTGGTCCGGAGTGGTGATGACCCCGCCCACGTCCAGCAGGACCGCAGGGATCACGAGCCGCCCGAGCCGCCCGAGCCGCCCGAGCCGCCCGAGCCGACCGCGCCGCCGAGGTAGGCCGCCCGGACCGACTCGTCGTCGAGGAGCGAGTGGGCGTCGGCACTGCGGACGACGAGGCCGCTTTCGAGCACGTAGGCGCGGTGGGCCAACGACAACGCCTGGACGGCGTTCTGCTCGACGAGGAGGATGGTCGTGCCCTGCGCCGAGATCTCCCGGATGATCTGGAAGATCTGGGAAACGAGCTTCGGTGCCAGCCCCATCGACGGTTCGTCGAGCAGCAGCACCTGGGGGCGGGCCATGAGCGCCCGGCCGATCGCCAGCATCTGCTGTTCGCCGCCCGAGAGCGTCCCACCCATCTGACTGCGACGCTCGGCCAAGCGGGGGAACAGCTGGTACACCCGCTCGAAATCGGCCGGCACCTCTTTGCGCTGGCTGCCCCGGCGGGCATATGCCCCCATTTCGAGGTTCTCGACGACGGTCATGCCAGGGAAGATCCCCCGGCCCTCGGGAGCCTGGCTCAGACCCCTCTCGACCCGGCGGTGCCCGGGCAACGACGTGATGTTGTCGCCCCGAAACGTCACCGACCCCGACGTCACGGGACGCACGCCCGAGATCGTCTTCAGGGTTGTCGTCTTCCCGGCCCCGTTGGCACCGATGAGGGTGACGATCTCGCCTTCGTCGACGGTGATCGATATCCCCTTCAGCGCCTCGACCTTGCCGTAGTGGACGTGGACGTCCTTCAGCTCAAGAAGCATCGGCGGCACTTCCCAGGTACGCCTCGATGACCGCCGGATTTGATTGGATCTCCGCTGGGATCCCCTCGGCGATCTTGCGCCCGAAGTCCAGCACGACGATCCGGTCGCTGATCTGCATGACGAGGCTCATGTCGTGTTCGATCAGGAGCACCGTTGGTCCCCGGTCCCTCACGGCTCGTATCAACGTCTGCAGCGACGCTTTCTCCGCGGGGTTCATGCCCGCGGCCGGCTCGTCGAGCAGCAGCAACTTGGGCTCCGTGGCCAGCGCCCGGGCGATCTCCAGCCGGCGTTGATCACCGTAGGCCAGGTTCTTGGCCACTTCGTCTGCGCCCTTGGCGATGCCGACGAACTCCAACAGCTCACGGGCCACCTCCTCGCCGACGCGCTCCTCGGCCCGGTGGCGGGGTAGGGAAAGGACGGCACCGGGCACGCTCGTGCGGTGCCGGGCGTCGGCACCCACCATGACATTTTCGAGCGTGGTCATGTTGGCGAACAGACGGATGTTCTGGAACGTCCGTGCGATCCCGAGGCGGGTGATCTGGTGGGGTTTCTTACCGGCAACGGACACGCCCGCGAAACGGACGGCACCTTCGGACGGCTGGTACACGCCGGTGATGATGTTGAAGGCGGTGGTCTTGCCCGCACCGTTCGGTCCGATCAGGGCGAAGATCTCGCCGGTTCGCACTTGCAGCTCGAGGTCGTTGATGGCCACCACTCCGCCGAAGCGAACCGACAGGTGATCGATCTCGAGCAGGTTCTCCGGGGCGCTCATTTCGACTCCTCGGGGGGCGGCACGACGACCGTGCCACCCAGCGATCCCATGCCGCCCTGGCCCTCGGCCAGCTCGGCCCGGCGTTTGCGTGACGGCAACAGCCCCTCGGGACGGAAGATCATCATGACCACCAACGCCCCGCCGAAGATGAGGACGCGGAGATCGGAGAAGCTGCCCGCCCGGGGCAGCACGTGGTGGACCTGGCGCACCACGAATTTGCCGAAGCTGGCGTCCCGGAGGTACTCGGGCAGCCAGGCCACGAGGAAGGCACCCAGGATGACGCCGGGGATGTTGCCCGAGCCCCCGAGGACGACTGCCGCCAGGATGAGGACCGACAGGAGGAACGGGAAGTTGTCGGGCGTGATGGCGATCTGCTTGGACGCGAAGATCACCCCGCACATGCCACCGATCGACGCCCCGATGGCGAATGCCCAGAGCTTGAACTTGAAGCTCGGCACCCCCATCAGTTCGGCGACGTCCTCGTCCTCGCGAACCGCCTGCCACGACCGCCCGACCCGGCTGCGTTCGAGCCTGCGCCCGACGAAGATCACCAGCACGATCATCGCCAACAGCAGGTAGTAATACGGTTTCGGGTCGAGGACGCCGTAGGTCAGGGCCTTGACGTGGCCGATGCTGGGCGGATGCGGGATGCCCGAGATCCCCCGCGGCCCGCCGAGCGAATTGGTATTGATCGCGATTCTTCGGACGATCTCTCCGAACCCGAGCGTCACGATGGCCAGATAGTCACCCCGCAGCCGCAAGGTCGGTGCTCCGAGGATGACGCCCGCGAAGGCGGCCAGGATGATCCCGATCGGCAGCACCAGCCAGAAGGACCAGTGTCGGTGGGTGGCCAGCGTCGCCATGGTGTAGGCCCCGACGGCGAAAAACGCCACGTAGCCCAGGTCCAGCAGCCCGGCCAGACCCACGACCACGTTCAGCCCGAGCGCCAGCAGGATGTAGACGCCGATGGGATTGAACAGGATGGTCTTCCAGTCGCTGGCCGGGGCCATGATCCGCCCGACGCTGTTGGCGGGCGCCAAGACGGCAATCGCCAGGGCCAGCACGTAGAACGGCCTGCGCTGCCACTGGCTGAGGCGCTCCCACCGCCGCCCGACCGGGCCCACGATGTCGGGCATGGCCCGCCGGGCCCGAGCCATGGCGCCGCGAAGCTTGGCGAGGGGGCTCATGCCCGTGCCCTCGACAGTGCCTCGCCCAACAGACCGGTTGGTCGGAACATCAACACGATCACCAGCACCGCGAAGGCGACGACGTCCAGCCACTGCGAGCCGAAGAACGAGGCACCGTAGGATTCCACCAGACCGAGCAGGAGACCGCCGAGCAGGGCGCCCCGAAGGTTGCCGATGCCGCCCAGGACCGCGGCCGTGAACGCCTTGATTCCGGGAACAAACCCCGCGATGTACTGGGTGTTCTCGAAGCGCAGGCCGTACAGCATGGCCGCCACGCCGGCCATCAGTCCCCCGAGGACGAAGGTGGCCACGACGACGCGGTCGATATTGACCCCCATCAGGACTGCGGTTTCCGCGTCCTGGGCGGTGGCCCGGATCCCCCGGCCGAGGCGGGTGCCGTTCACGAAGCGCTCGAGCACGAACATGAGCACGATCGCGGCGACGAACACGATCAACTTGTCGTTGCGCACGTCGCCCGCCCCGATCTTGAACAGCGTCACCTTCTTCATCACCCGGGGGAAGGCGATGAGGTCCCGGCCGTAGCGCAGGGCCACCACCTCCTGCAGGAAGAACGAGGCACCGATGGCGGAGATGAGCGCCGCCAGCCGGCCCGCTCCTCGACGCCTAAGCGGTCGATAGGCAATCCGTTCGAGCAGCACCGCAGTGATCCCCGAGACGGCCATGGCGGCCAGCAACATGAGGAGGAGGACGCCGACGAGGGCGAAACCGGTCTGGGGCGAGTTCACACCGATGGCATGGAGCATGAACAGTGAGCCGAGGGTGCCCACCATGAAGACCTCGGAGTGGGCGAAGTTGATCAGCCGCAAGACGCCGTAGACCAGCGTGTAGCCAAGCGCGATCAACGCATAGATGGAGCCGAGCGTCAGCCCGTCAACCGTCGACGGCCAGAACTCCCTGATGAGATTGTGCACGCTGCAGTCGTCCCTTCAACGAGCGGAGCGGGAGCGCTAGGCGCTCCCGCTCCGGGTACCGACAATTTTGCCCCAGTTGGTTTTTCCGAGCCTCGGCTAGCCGCCGATCAACTGGTCAACGGCACCGTCGAATACGACCTTGCCTCCCTTGACCTCCCACATGTACACCGTGGGGCTGGCGACCTCGCCCTTGCTGTCGAACTTGAGGGTCTTGGTCAGGCCCACGTAGCTGACCGTGGACAGGAAGTCGTTGATGTCCTTCGACGAGGTCTTGCCGGCGTCGATGGCCTGAAGGATGACATTGGTGGCGTCGTAGGCCTCAGCGGAGTACGTGCCGGGGGCCGCCTTGGCGGACGCCGTGTAGGCGGACACGAACGACGGGGCATTGGAGTTGGTGCTCTTGGTGATGTCACCGCACGGACAGGTGAGGAGGGCTCCCTCGGCCGCGGCCGCGCCGGCACTGTCGATGATCTTCGGATCCTCGGCGCCGTCGTCGGAGACGAACTTCACGGTGATGCCGGCGTCACGAATCTGCTTCAGGAACCGGCCGCCCTCGGAGTAGTACCCGCCGTAGAAGATGGCGTCGGGGTTGGCCGACTTCACCTTGTTGACGGTGGCCGAATAATCCTGGGCGTTCTTGTCGATGTGGTCGGTCACCGCCACCTTGGCACCCGCGGCGGTGATGGTGCTGCGAACGATGTCGGCGATACCGAGGCTGTACTCCTCGTTGTCGTCGATGACCGCGATGTTCTTGGCGTTGAGCTTCTTCAGGATGTAGTTGGCTGCGGCCGGGCCCTGGGCGTTGTCATTGCCGACCGCCCGGTGCCAGTACTTCCAGCCGTTGTCGGCCAGCTTCGGGTTGGTCGCCGACGCTGTGATGTTGACGATGCCCGCCTGCTCGAAGATGGGGTCGGCGGTCTTGGACTCGCCCGAGAAGGCGGGACCGACCACGGCAACGACCTTGTCGGTGATGGCCTTTTGGGCCAGCTGAGGCGAAACCGTCCCCGACCCGGTCGTGTCGTAATCGAGCAGCTGGACCTGGGTGGACCCGGACTTGGCGTTGTGCTGGGCGATGGCCAGCTTCTCGCCTTCGTGCTCGTTGATGCCGAGCTGCGCGTCGGGACCGGTGAGGGCGCCGATGAAGCCAATCTTCACCGAGGTCGGCGCGGTCGTTGTGCCGGTGGTCGAAGTCTTCTTGCTGCTGCTGCAGCCAGCGGCAAGCACGGCACCGACAACCAGTAGAACCGCCCCATATCGCGGCTTGATGAGCTTGGACATTCAGCCCTCCCCTTGGACTAGACGCAGACGTTCGTTCGCAGGTCGTGAACATTAGGCCGACGGCGAGGTGCACCGCGCCATGGCGCGCCGGGCGGCGGCCGCCGACCCCGGCCGATCGTCCGCCCACCCTGCCAAAATGGCCGCCATGGCCGCCCCCGACGCCGGGTCCTGACTCGTGATCGAACTCGAACTCCGCAACGATGTCTACCGCCGCCCCCTGGCGACCGCCCTCGACCGTCTGGGACTTCGCGAGGGGTGGTGCTGCGTCGACATCGGGGCGGGAGGCGGCGACGTCACCATCGCCTTGGCCCGCATCGTGGGCCGCGACGGTCGGGTCTACGCAGTCGACAGCGACCCGGCCGCCCGTGATGCCGTCGCCCAGGCCGCGGCCGAGGCGGCCCAAGCCCAGGTGATCGCCCTGACCCAAGCAGGCGAGGACCTGATGCTGCCCGAACAGGTGGACCTGGCGTACTGCCGGTTCGTGCTGCTCCACGTCCACGACCCCGTCGATGTGTTGTTGCGCATGCGAGCCGCGGTGCGCCCCGGGGGCTGGGTGGTGGCGCAGGAGCCCATAACGTCGGCCGGGCGGATCGACGGGAGGCCTTTCTCCTACCCTGATGCACGACACCCCGACGTGGGTGCGGTACTCCCCAAGCTGGTACGAGACGCCGGTTTGGAACTGGTTGACGCCTGGGCCGAGGCGCCCGCGTGGGTCGGACCGGGCCCCATCAGCGAGTACCTGGAGGCCCTGACCGGCGTCGACCCGGGCGACGACCCGGTGGTGCTGCCGCCGCTCGTGACCGTCGTCGCCCGCCGCTCCGGCTGAGGGCAGTTATACCCTCGGGCCATGCCTGCGGACGCAGATCTGGCCTCGCTGGCCTCGCTCGAAGCTGCGGTGGTGGCCGCGGACGACGTGATCGGGAGGGCCGCGGCCCACCTGGCGGCGCAGGGCGCGGGCGCGGTCGACGCCCACCAGGTCGTGGCCTACGACCTGGCGCACGCTGCGGCGGGCGTGGCGGTGGCCCGCGCCGCGGTCAACTACGCCGCCTTGGGCGGCGACGAGGCCGCCCTGGCCCGTGCCTTCGTGGCCGACGCCCTCTTCGAGCTCACGACCAAGATCCTCGGCCGGGAGGAGCGGTGGGGCGTCGCCGGGGCCGCCCTCGAACGGTTGCGACCGGTGATCGAGGCCTATCGCGACCCGGCGTACCTGGCGTCGCTGGCTTCGGTCGACGGTGACCGCCACCTCGACAGTGACTTCGAGATGGTGCAGGACACGTTTCGCCGCTTCGCCGAGGAGCGGATCCGACCCCTCGCCGACGAGATCCACCGCAACAACGGCGACATCCCCGAGTCGCTCATCGCGGGCCTGGCCGAGATGGGCTGCTTCGGCCTGTCGGTCCCCGAGGAATACGGCGGATTCGCGTCGGGGGGCTCGAGCGATTTGCTCGGAATGGTGATCGCCACCGAGGAACTGTCACGGGCGTCGCTCGCCGCGGGTGGATCGCTCATCACTCGGCCCGAGATCCTCACCCGGGCGCTGGTCAAGGGGGGCACCGAGGAGCAGAAGCGGGCGTGGCTGCCCCAGATCGCGGCGGGCGAGCTGATGGTGGCGGTGGCGGTGACGGAGCCCGACTTCGGTTCGGACGTCGCGGGACTCAAGGTGACCGCCACGGCCGCGGGCGGCGCGGGCGGCGGCTGGGTCGTCAACGGGGTCAAGACCTGGTGCACGTTCGCGGCCCGAGCCGACATCTTGATGCTCCTGGCCCGGACCGACCCCGACCGGAGCAAGGCCCACCGCGGACTCAGCCTGTTCATCGTCCCCAAGGCGCAGGCCGACGGGCGGGGCTTCGTTCTGTCACAGGCGGAGGCGGGCGGCGCGGGCGGCGCGGGCGAAGGCCGGCTCGAGGGGCGCCCCATCGACACCATCGGCTACCGCGGCATGCACTCCTTCGAGTTGGCCTTCGACCACTGGTGGGTCCCCGACGACTGCCTCATCGGGGGGCCCGCGGGCCAGGGCCGGGGCTTCTACCTGCAGATGGAGGGTTTCGAGGCGGGACGCCTGCAGACCGCGGCCCGGGCCATCGGCGTCATGCAGGCGGCGTTCGAAGCCGCCCGGGAGTACGCCGCCAACCGGGTGGTGTTCGGCCGGCCGATCGCGCAGTACCAGTTGACCCAGGCCAAGTTGGGCCGCATGGCGGCCCTGATCCAGGCCGCCCGCCAGCACATGTACGAGGTGGCCCGCCTGATGGCGACGGGAACGGGCGCGGTCGAGGCGTCCATGCTCAAGGCCTATGTCTGCCGGGCTGCGGAATGGGTCACGCGGGAGGCCATGCAGATCCACGGGGGCATGGGATACGCCGAGGAGTTCCCGGTGTCCCGCTACTTCGTCGACGCCCGGGTGCTGTCGATCTTCGAAGGGGCGGACGAGACCCTGGCGCTCAAAGTTGTTGCCCGACGACTGGTGGAGCAAGCCGCCGAGGAGCGGTAGTTTGTGTGCTCCCCAGCTGGCCGGAAGGAGAGAGGCATGCTCGACCCCAGGCACACGGTCCTGATCGAGTTCTGCGTTCCCTGAAACTACACGCCTCGTGCCGTCGGTCTGACGGAC
>JAUTXN010000287.1 GCA_030838045.1 Acidimicrobiaceae bacterium | reverse complement strand
CAGTTACGCATTCGGTCGCGGGGCGTCGGATGCCAGGACCATCAGGCAGCCCAGGAGCGTTGCCAGGAGGCCCACGACGAGCGTGGCCGCGACGTGATGTGTCCCGGTGAGGGGCAACGTCGAGCTGAGCGCTTCCCTGCCGGTGACCACCCCGGTCGCTCCGCCACTGCTCACACCGGTCGCACCGCTTCCGCCCGAGCTGCTGCCGCCGCCGCCGCCCGAGCTGGCCGCCACGGTCGTCGTCGTGCCCGTTGTGGAGCCGACGACGGTCGTTGTGGAGCCGACGACGGTCGTTGTGGAGCCGACGACGGTCGTTGTCACGCGCGACGGTCCCCTCGTGGTCGAGGTGGTCCCCGGCGCCCCGGTGGTGGTCGTGGTGGCTCTGCCCCCATTGGTGGTGGTGGTCCTCGCCGGGATGGTGCTGGTCGTGGTTGTTCTGGCCGCGGGGATGGTGCTGGTCGTGGTGGTGGCGGGGATGGTGCTGGTGGTCGTGGTGGTGGCGGGGATGGTGCTGGTGGTGGTCGTGGTGGCGGGGATGGTGCTGGTGGTGGTCGTTGGTGCGATGGTGGTGCTCGTTGTCGTGGTCGGCGGCGGGGTGATGATGTTGTTGGTCACCGAAGTGGTGCACGTGACCGTGCCACCTCCGCCGTTACCGGAGCCGTTGCACTGATTGATGGTCACCGGCAGCGCCGAGGTCTGCGTGGAGGGACCGACGGTGCACTGCACCCGCATCGTGCCCCCGCCGCCGTTGCCGGAGGTGTTGCACTGGGTGACGGTGGCATTCGTGGTGCTGCCGAGTGGGGTGCACACCACCGTCGGTTGGGTGCCGCCGCCTTGACCCGATCCGATGCATTGGTTGACAGTGGCGGGACTGGTCGGCGCCACACCGGTGATGTTGTTGACGATGTGCACATTGCATGTGACCGTCGAGCCGCCGCCGTTACCGGAACCGTTGCACTGGGTGACCGATGTGGTGAGCTGGCTGGACGGCGTGGTCGAAGTTGTGCAGGTCAGAGCGGCATGGGCGAACCCGTGGCACTCCTTGATCGTCACCGTCGAACTCGTCGTCCCAGTGGCGAGGTCGAGGTTGTTGGTGACGGTGACGTCGCAGGCCGTCGCCTGACCGCCGACGTTGTCGAAGCCGTTGCACTGGTTGACCGCAGTGGTTGCGGCCGATGCCGGGGTGGGCGCAGGGCTCACGCCGATGACGGTGAGGGCGAAGCCGAGAGCGAGTACGAGAATGCCGGGGGAGCGGCCCAACCGAGCAGTCATGGAAAGGCCAACCTTCTTATTGACACTTCCTATCGAAAGGCAACCCTAAACCCCAAAAGGCGAGCGGAGCCAATTTGTGTGCATTGCGGGTTGAATTCGAATTGCTTCACCCAAACAACTGTTTACCAATTTCAAACTGAATGTTGATGTGTCGTTGCGTCCCGGGGCCATAACCACAACTTGAGCCAAATAGACGCTGCCGACTAGCTGAATGGCCGGCCCCAGGGCCGATGGGGCATGGTGTCGCCATGGACGCGATCCGCGGGGGACTGGGGGGCGGGCCGCGGAGCGGGCTGGGGGCCCGCATCGCGGCCAGCGCCCGGCGGTTCGGTCCGTTGCCGTGGTCGACGTTCATGGAGGCGGCCCTCTACGACCCTGCGGACGGCTTCTACCAGGCTGGGGGCCGGGCCGGTCGGGAAGGCGACTTCGTGACCAGCCCCGAACTGGGACCGCTGTTCGCCGCGGTGGTGGCCCGTGCCCTCGATCGGTGCTGGGAGGAGCTGGGGCGGCCCGACCCTTTCGTGGTGGTCGAAGCGGCGGCCGGGGCGGGCACCTTGGCCCGCGACGTGCTGGCGGCCGCGCCGGCGTGTTCGCCCGCCCTGCGCTACGTGCTGGTCGAGCGCTCGGCGGCGCTGCGAGGCGCCCAAGGCGACGTGCTGCCCATCGAGTTGCCGGCTTTCGTGCTGGGACCGATCGCGGCGGACTCCGATCCCGACGACGACGACGCCCGGGCCATGCCCGGGACGGGGCCGCTCCTGACGTCGCTGGCCGAGCTCCCGGCCGGTCCGATCACGGGGGTGGTGCTGGCCAACGAACTGCTCGACAACCTCGCGTTCGACCTCCTCGAGTGGCGCCACGGCCGTTGGCACGAAGTCCTGGTGGCGGCGGCCGCCCCGGCGGCCGACGAGCTGGTCGAGTTGCTCGTCGAGGCCCCGCCCGACGTGGCGGCAGAGGCGACCCGCCTGGCCGGCGAACCCGCCGAGGGCGCCCGGATCCCCTTGCAGCGGGCGGCGGTCGAATGGCTCCGGCAGGCGCTGGCCACCGTCGAGGCGGGGCGCGTGATCGTCATTGACTACGCCGACACCACCGACGCCCTCGCTCGGCGAAGGTGGGGCGACTGGCTCAGGACGTTCCGGCAGCACCAGGGCGCCCTTTCCCCGCTTCAGTCGCCCGGGACCCAGGACATCACGTGCGTGGTGGCGTGGGACCAGCTGGCGGCGGTCCGGCCGCCCGATGACAACCGGACGCAGGCGGAGTGGCTGGCGGAGCAGGGGCTGCACTCGCTGGTCGAGGCGGCCCGGGCGCTCTGGCGGGATCGGGCCGGCGTCGGCGACCTGGCCGCGTTGGTCGCCCGGAGCCGGGTGCACGAGGCCGAGGCACTGACCGACCCGGGTGGTTTGGGGGGCCATCGGGTTCTCCAGTGGATCATCGACGGAGCCGCGTAGTGTCGCAGTCATGACGGCGACAGACGAGAAGGCAGACGGTGACGGCCCGACCATCGAGGCCTACTACTTGGAGAGCCGCACGTTTCCCCCGCCCGACGGTTTCACCGACGAGGCACTGATCGGCGACGACGGGATCTACGCCCAGGCCGAGGACTGGCAGGCCTTTTGGGCCGAGCAGGCCAAGGCGCTGGACTGGTACAAGCCGTGGGACACGGTGCTGGAATGGGACCTCCCCTTCGCCAAGTGGTTCGTGGGCGGCAAGCTCAACGTGTCGTACAACTGCCTCGACCGCCACGTGGCGGCTGGGCGGGGCGACCGGGTGGCGTTCCACTGGGAGGGCGAGCCAGGCGACACCCGGACCATCACCTACGAGCAGCTCCTCGACGAGGTGCAGCGCTTCGCCAACGTGCTCAAGTCACTGGACGTCGCTCGTGGCGACCGGGTGGCGATCTACATGCCGATGGTTCCCGAGCTTGCGGTGGCGATGCTGGCGTGCACGCGCATCGGCGCCGCGCACTCCGTGGTGTTCGGCGGGTTCTCGGCCGACGCCCTGAAGGACCGTATCAACGACGCGTCGGCCAAGGTGCTCGTGACCGCGGACGGCGGGTTCCGGCGGGGGGCGCCGTCGTTGTTGAAGCCCGCGGTCGACGTGGCGCTCGAGGACACGCCGTCGATCGATCACGTGGTCGTCGTGCGCCGCACCGACTCCGACGTGTCCATGACCGAGGGCCGAGACCAGTGGTGGCACGACCTGATGTCCGCGTCGGACCTGCCCGCCGAGTGCGAGCCTGAGCAGATGGACGCCGAGGACCTCCTCTACCTCTTGTACACCAGCGGGACCACGGCCAAGCCCAAGGGCATCATGCACACGACCGGGGGCTACCTGACCCAGGTGGCGTTCACGCACAAGTACGTGTTCGACCTGCACGAGGATCGGGACGTGTACTGGTGCGCCGCCGACATCGGTTGGGTCACCGGGCACAGCTACATCGTGTACGGGCCGCTGGCCAATGGCGCCACGTCGGTGATGTACGAGGGGGCGCCCGACACGCCGGACAAGGACCGCTGGTGGTCGATGATCGAGAAGTACGGGGTGACGATCCTGTATTGCGCCCCGACCGCCATCCGGACGTTCATGAAGTGGGGCCTGCGCTACCCCGAGGCCCACGACCTGTCGTCCTTGCGGGTCCTTGGGACGGTGGGCGAGCCGATCAACCCTGAAGCCTGGGTGTGGTACTGGCAGAACATCGGAGGCGGGCGTTGTCCCGTCGTCGACACCTGGTGGCAGACCGAGACCGGCGCCATCATGATCTCGGCCCTGCCCGGGGTGACGACATTGAAGCCGGGATCGGCGACATTCCCCCTTCCGGGGATCGGGGCGGAAGTGGTGGACGAGAGCGGTCAGCGTGTGACCCTTGGTGGGGGATACCTCACGTTGACCCAGCCGTGGCCGTCGATGCTGCGGGGGATCTACGGGGATCCCGAGCGATATCAGTCGACGTATTGGAGCCGGTTCGAGGGGCGGTACTTCGCCGGGGACGGGGCCAAACTGGACGACGAGGGGTACCTGTGGCTCCTCGGCCGCGTGGACGACGTGATGAACGTGTCGGGGCACCGGATTTCCACCACCGAGGTGGAGTCGGCGTTGGTGGACCACCCGACTGTGGCCGAGGCGGCGGTGGTGGGGGCGAAGGACGCGACGACCGGTCAGGCGATCATCGCCTTCGTGACGTTGAAAGCCGACGCCGAGGCCGACGAGTCGCACGGTGAGGACCTGCGGGAGTACGTGGCCAACAAGATCGGGAAGTTCGGCCGGCCGAAGACGATCGTGTTCACCGACGATCTGCCGAAGACCCGGTCCGGGAAGATCATGCGGCGCCTGCTGAAAGATGTGGCCGAGGGCCGCGATCTGGGTGACACCACGACGCTGGCGGACGCTTCGGTGGTCGAGGAGATCAAGCGGCGGTCGACGGTCAACCCGAGTGAGGAATAGCCATCGCCGCTGTTGAGGACGGTCCCGCCGG
>JAUTXN010000281.1 GCA_030838045.1 Acidimicrobiaceae bacterium | reverse complement strand
GCCGATTCCAGCAGCAGCCGGTCCATCGCCTCGGCGCCACCTCGGATGCCGCGCTGCGCCTGATCTTCGGCGACGGCGACGAGCCCATGGGCGCCGCCCGTCAGATCTACCGGTTCCACGACCACATAAACGGCGCCACCCCGGACGGGTCGTACACCGCCCATGACGCAACGCTCCTGCTGTGGGTCTGGGCCACCTTGGTGGACAGCTGCGACGTGGCGTTCTGCCGCTGGGTGCGCCCCTACCGGCCCGGCGAGGGGGAGGCCTTCTACGACGACATGTGCGCCTTCGCCCGGTTCTTCGGCATTCCGGCCGACCTGATCCCGCCCGACCGGCCGGCGTTCGCGACCTACCTCGATGCCATGCTCGACGGCGACCTGCTCGGCTCCAGCGCCACCAGCGCTCGGGTCGTGCGGGACATCTTGTGGTTTCGGCGGTGGTTCCTACCCCCGCCCGCCATGTCGGCCATGCGCATCCTGGCCATCGGCACGGTGGACCCGCGCCTGGCGCAGCGCCTGGGGCTGCAGCTGACCTCCGGCGAATGGCGCCGATTCGACCGCCTCGACGGCCTTCTGCGCCGCCACTACGGCCGGCTCCCACCCGGGCGGGTCAACCTCCCGTACCGTTACCTGTGGCTCCGCCGGGTTGTTGTCCGAATGGACCGAACTGACCGGTTTTCGGCTCGTCGCCCGCGGATCTCGACTATTTTCATCGGAAAGTGATCGTCGAGGACGGGCGCGTGCTCGCTGAAGATACGTCGCGCATCGAGCAGCTTGAGTTTCGGGCTACGACGCAGGAGTACCCGGCCCCGATTCTGGAGCTCCCGACCGATCGCGTCCGCGGATCAGCCGGCACTCCGGTCATGGAACGGGTGTCACTCGCCGTCGACCCGTCGGTACTCGACACCATCGCCCGCCTGGCGGAGGCGTCGGGATGCACGCTGGAGGCGGCGCTCGTCGCCGCCTTCCAAGTCCTCCTGGCCCGCTACTCCGGACAGGAGCAGGTCGCGGTGGCCCTGCGGGAACAGGTGGTGCGCAGTGACCTGGCGGGCGATCCGACCTTCACCGAGTTGCTACGCGGGGTGCACCAGGCCATGCGAGGTTCCGGTGATCGCCGCACCCCGCCCCCGCATACCCAGCCGGCCGTGGTCGGTCCGCGACGGCCCGGCGGCGGCGCCCCGTTTTTCCCCCATGTCCTCGGCTACGGCGACGACGCCGGCAGCGCAACCGTCGAGCACGAGCTGAAGGTTCGCGTCGATGCCGCCGGTGGGGTCGTGGAGTTCGACCGCCAGCTCTTCTCGGCCGAGACCGCAGCCGCGATCGCGGGCCACCTCCAGGTGCTGCTTGAGGAGATCGGCGCCGACCCGGACCGGCGCGTCTCCGATCTCCGGCTGATCGACGATCGGGAGCGGCGGCTGTTGGTGGACGACTGGAACGACACCGCCGGTGACCTGCCGCCCACCACGGTCCACCAGCTGGTCGAGGAGCAGGCCCAACGCCACCCCGACGCCCTGGCGGTCGGGGACCGAACGGGGTGGCTGACCTACCGGGAGCTCAACCGCCGGGCCAACCAGGTGGCCCATCACCTTCGGCGCTTGGGCGTCGACACCGAGTCCCTGGTCGGCATCTCCCTGACCCGCGGCTCCGCCATGGTCGTCGCCATGCTCGGTGTGCTCAAGGCGGGCGGGGCGTATGTGCCGCTCGATCCCGAGTACCCCGCCGACCGGGTGGCGTTCATGCTCGACGACGCCGGGGCGGCGGTGCTCATCACCGAGTCCGCCCTGCTGACCCGGCTGCCCGACCACGATGCCCAGGTGGTGTGCCTCGACCGGGACGCCGCGGCGCTGGCCGCAGAGCCCCGTGACAACCCCGACAGCGGAGCCGGTCCCGGCACCCTGGCGTACGCCATCTACACGTCGGGCTCCACGGGACGGCCCAAGGGTGTGCTGGTCGAGCACCGCGGCATCGTCTCACTGGTGTGCTGGGCCCGGGCGACGTTCTCGCGGCACGAGCTCGAACGGGTGCTGGCCTCGACGTCGATGTGCTTCGACCTGTCGGTGTTCGAGGTGTTCGTACCCCTGACGGGCGGGACGTCGGTGTATGTCGCCAACGACCTTCTGGCCGTGGATTGGCGGGCGGCGGCGCCCACGCTGATCAACACCGTGCCCTCGGTGCTGGCTGCCGTGCTCGGCGACCGGAACCTCCCGGAATCGGTGGTGACCGTCAACCTGGCCGGTGAACCGCTCGGGCGTGACCTGGTCCGGGCCACGCTGGCCCGCAGCTCCGCGCAGCGGGTGTTCAACCTGTACGGGCCGTCGGAAACGACGGTGTACTGCACCGCCGCAGTGATCGACGCGGGCGCCGAGGACGGGGAGCGGGTCCCCATCGGCCGCCCGGTCGCCAACACCGACATCTACCTGCTCGACGCCCATCGCCACCTGGTGCCCCGGGGCGCGACGGGCGAGATCTACATCGGTGGTGCCGGTTTGGCCCGGGGCTACCTCAACCGCCCGGACCTGACGGCCGAGCGATTCGTCGACCATCCCTTCCGGCCCGGTCAACGGCTGTACCGCAGCGGTGATCTCGGACGGTACCGGGCGGATGGGACCATCGATTTCTTCGGCCGGGTGGACGACCAGGTCAAGATCCGGGGTTTCCGGATCGAGCCGGCCGAGATCGAAGCCGCCCTGCTGAGCCATCGCGGTGTCGCCCAGGCGGCGGTTGTCACCCGTGAGGACAGCCCCGGTCAGCGCCGTCTGGTGGGCTACCTGGTCGCGGCGCCCGCATCGGCGCCCACCGCAGCGCCCGTGGGGGCGCCAGCAGGGGCGCCCGCATCGGCGCCCGCAGGGGCGCCCGACGCAGCCGAGTTGCGGGCCCATCTGGCCCGGACCCTGCCCGACTACATGATCCCGTCGGCGTTGGTGTACCTCGACGCCCTGCCCCGCAACCCGAGCGGCAAACTCGACCGCCGCGCCCTGCCGGCACCGGAAACTCGGCCGGCCGATGTCGAGGCGAGCGCCGAGCCCCGCACCGCCACCGAGGTGGCCCTGGCCCAGATCTGGGCCGATGTGCTGCGGCTCCCGAAGGTGGGCGTGGACGACGACTTCTTCGAACTCGGCGGCCATTCCCTCCTGGCGGCGGAGATGGTCACCCGGGTCGAGCAGACGTTCCGGCGCAAGCTGCCCGTGACTCTGGTCCTGCAGGCGGCCACCATCAGGGCGCTGGCCGTCGTCCTCGACGCCGAGGACTCGGGGCAGGTGTGGCGCTCGGTGTTCCCGATCCGCCCCGGAGCGGTCGGGGGAGCCCGCCCGCCACTCTTCTGCCTGCACGGCCTGGCGGGCGACGTCACCGGATACCGCCATCTTCTCCCCTACCTCGGGCCTGACCAGCCGCTGTACGGGATCCAGTGCGTGGGCCTCGACGGGGACCGACCGCCGTACACCCGCGTGGAGGAGATGGCGGCCCACTACATCTCCGAGATCCGCGCCGTCCAGCCCGAGGGGCCGTACCTCCTGGCGGGCATCTGTTTCGGGGCCTTGGTGGCCTACGAGATGGCCCATCAGCTGACGACGTTCTACGGCGTCGAAGTGGCGCTGGTGGCCTTGGTCGACCCCACGCCGCTGCCCACCCGCACGGTCGCAGAGCAGTTGCGGCGACGAGTGGCCAAGTTCCGCCGGGTGGCGCCCGGGGAGCGAAACAAGTTCCTCGCCGAGACGGCGGCCATCGTCACCGGCGTGGCTCGGGTGACGGCGTGGGGGGTCGTCGTGGAGCGCCGGATCCGCCTCGGGAGGCCGGTGCCCCGCAATCACCTGGCCATGGAGGCGGTCAACATCAAGGCCACCTTGGCGTACACGCCGCCGGCCTACCCAGGTCCGATCGTGCTGTACCGCTCGGAGGGTCTGGCGACCCACGACGAGGAGGATCGGGCGCTGGCGTGGG
>JAUTXN010000278.1 GCA_030838045.1 Acidimicrobiaceae bacterium | reverse complement strand
GCGTTGGCTTTCTTCGCCGAGCAGTATGCGGTCTACGCGCTCGTGGCTCACCGGGGATCACTTCCCGGAGGTGTCTGGATGGGTTGGATCGGCAGTTGGACGTGGATGCTCGGCCTCCTGCCGCTGTCCACTCTCCTCCTGCTGCTGGTTCCTGACGGTCATCTGCCCTCGCGCCAGTCGCGGCGGGTGGCATGGGCGGTCGTCGCCACCTTCGCGGTGGCGGTTGTCTGCGCGGCGATGGCACCCGACCGGGCCGGTTCCGCCTCACCTGTCAATCCTGTCGGCGTTTCAGTCTTGCCGCAGTTGTCGGCATTGGCGGAAGTGGCGACGGGCGCCTGCAGCTTCTTGCTCGGCCCGCTGTGCCTTGCCGCTCTCATTGGCCGTTACCTCGGGGCGTCGCCGCAGGCCAGGAGGCAGTTGGGATGGTTCCTGGGGCCTGCGATACTTGCCGTTCTGAGCCCGTTCGCGGGGCTCTTGGTTCCTCTCGGGTTTCACCAGGCGATGGGCCTGGTCGCCTTTGTCGGACTTGCGGCGGGAGTTCTCGTCGCCGCTGTCAAGGGTCACCGCTATGAGATCGACCGGGAGGAGGTCGGCCTGATGGCGATGGTCAATGGAGTCTCCCTGGCCGGCGCCGTTGCCGTTTACTGGATCACTGGGCGTTTGCTGGACAGCGGCGTGGCTGAGACGCCTGGCCTGGGCGCGTCGGTTCTTGGCGTATTGGCCGCCGCCGCGGCGTGGCGGCCACTGCGAAATCTCATCGGCAAGGGCATCGACCATCTCCTGGCGCCTCGGCGCGCCTACCAGGCCCTCATCAGTCTCGGCCGCTGCCTGGAGGCGAGCATCGTTCCCGATGACGTCCTTCCTGCGCTGGCGGGCACCATTGCCTCCGCCCTCGAGCTTTCGTATGTGGCGGTGGAGGTCGGACGTGGGGAGGAGGTCACCGCGGCCGCGGTGCACGGCGAACCAGGCGAGGAGATGGTGGTCGTACCTCTGGTCCATCAGCACGAGGTGGTGGGCCGGCTGACCGTGGCCTCCCGGCCCGGCAAACCGTTGCCTGCCGCCGACTTGCGTCTTTTGCGGGATCTGGCCAGTCAAGCGGGGGCTGCGGCCTACAGCGTGCGGGTCACCGCCGATCTGCGGCTCTCCAAGGAGCGGCTGGTGACGGCGCGGGAGGAGGAGTGGCGACACGTGCGACGAGAGCTGCACGATCGCCTCGGACCTCTCAATGGCATTCTGCTGGGGATCGCGGCGGGAGCCAACGTCCTGGCCGGAGGCGACGCCCTCGCGGGCTCGGCTCTGTTGGGCCGCCTGAGGACCGAGCTTCGTTCCGAGATCGATGACATTCGGGCCCTGATTGGCCGGCTGCGCCCGAGGAGCCTGGTCGAGTTGGGCCTCGCCGGCGCCTTGCAGCGTCAGGCGGCGTTGTCGGCGCTGCCGCCACGCTCGCTGAGCGTCACCGTCGAGGCAGCCGACCTGGGTCATCTGCCGGCTGCGGTTGAGGTGGCCGCCTACCAGATCACTGCCGAGGCGCTCACCAACGTACGGCGACACGCCGTCGCCCGCTGCTGCACCATCCGCCTGGACGTCGACGACGGGTGGTTGGAGCTCGAGGTCACCGACGACGGCGTCGGTTTGGCCCCCGACTTTCGGGAAGGGGTCGGCTTGGCGTGCATGCGGGAGCGTGCGTCGGACTTGGGAGGCAGCGTCAGCGTCGAGGCGGCCCCCGAGCGGGGGACCCGGGTGTATGTGGAGATCCCGGTAGGCGACCAATGACCGGTGCGCCCATTCGGGTGATGGTGGTCGACGACAAGCAGATCACCCGCAACGGCCTGCGGGAGCTGATCAACTCCTGGCCGGACGAGGGTATCGAGGTGGTCGGTGAGGCGGCCACCGGCGCCGAGGCGTTGGAGCAATGCGCCCTCCTGCACCCCGATGTGGTGATCATGGACGTCGTGATGCCGGAGATGGGCGGTATTGAGGCCACCCGTCGGCTGAGCCAGAACCAACCGGACGTGGCGGTGCTCATTTTCTCGGTGAGGGGCGAGGATCACTGGGTTTTGGAGGCGATGCGGGCCGGGGCGCATGGGTACCTCCTGAAAGACGCGGACGAGGACGACATCCGCCGAGATATCGAGAAGGTCGCCCGGGGCAGCGTGGTGTTCGGCCCATCGTTCGCCAATCGGGTGGCGTCGTGGTTCGAGCCGGGCCGCTCGAGTGTTCGAAGGGCGTACCCGCAGCTCACCGACCGCGAGTTCGAGGTGTGGGAGGGGATCGTCGACGGCCTCGACAACCCGGGCATTGCCCGGGAGCTGTATGTAAGTGACAAGCGGGTACGGAACTGCGTCAGCCAGCTCTACGCCAAGCTGGGGGTTTCTGGTCGAGTGGAGGCCATCGGCGTCGCCTTGGAGGCCGGGTTGGGCCGCAAACGGGGATGCGACCCATGACGCGCCGCGGCCGCCTCGCCGCCGTGGCGCTCCTCACCGTCTTGGTAGCTGCGGGATGCGGGCAGGCAGGAACGTCCAAAGGGCTGGAAGGCACCACCATAAATTTCAGCATCAAGGTCGACGACTCCGAGAGGCCGGCCATACAGGCGCTTCTGACACGGTTCCAACGGCAAGAAAAGGTAACGGTCAACCTCGAGCAGCTGAGCCGCTTCCGCCAGCCACTGGGACCGACGGTGAACCTGGTAACCGACCTTGATCCGAAGGCACTCATTGCACATGTTCGCAAACAGGTCACGACGCGTACCACCGGCATCGACCTGTTCGCCCAGGACAACGTCGCCCTGAGCGATCTGACCTACCCCACCCTCTTGGTTCAGAATCTGTCACAACTCGACCGGGGGCGTGGCGACCCGCCCACGGACCCCGGCGCACCGGGCCTTTTGTCGCCATACTTCCTAGCATTCCGACCCAATGTGCGCGT
>JAUTXN010000271.1 GCA_030838045.1 Acidimicrobiaceae bacterium | reverse complement strand
TTGCCGGCCCGACAACCGACCCGAACCGAGACCAGGCCGCGTCAAACCAGCCTGCGGCCGCCCCCACCACCCGACCCGTCCGACCAGAACACGGGCCTTTGGTTGCGGCCGCAGGCTGCCCTAGGGGTTGCTGGGTGTCGCCGCTTGGTTGGGCTCCAGCCGTTGCGCCTTCTGCTGGTCTGTCTCGAGCTCAGTTTTATGGAAGGCGACGAAGGACGAGAGGACGAACTTCAGCGATGCGGTCGAAGTCGGCATCGACGTGCGCGACTCCGAGACCGTGATGGAGCGCTGTCTCGGCGATCAAGAGGTCCGGGATCGAAGTTCGGTGCCACATGCCATGGTGGTGCGCTAGATCGTGCTGGAGATTGAGAGCCCTCTCAAGGATGTCGGGAGGCGCTTGCACTGAGGGGAAGCTCTCGCGGAGATCGGCCTTCAGCGCGTCGTAGTCGCGCGTCGAGCGTGCCGAGTAGAGCTGCTCAAGCTCGCCCACATGGCAGACGAAAAGGGATCCTGCTAGTGCTGCTAGCTCGGCTTCGACACTGGCGTCAATGGCGCGCGCCGCCGCACTCTTGTCCAGCAGCCAGCCGGCTACTGCCACATCTCCCCGAGGCGAGCACGTCCACGTCGACCCGGTCACCGAGACGGCGCAGGAACCCCTTTTGGCGTTCCGCCTGTTCGGTCCGCTCCTCTTCGGCTGATTGAGCTGCCCGCCGTAGCGCCTCCTCCACCGTCGCCCGGGTGGTCTTCTGGCCTCGAGCGCGCTTGGCTCGTGCAAGCAGCTCGTCATCGATTTCGATCGTCGTTCGGCTCTTCATGTGTACATCATGTCATGGCAATATGTATGTACCGTGAGCAGCGCAGTTCGACCGGCCGTAAGGCCGTCGCCCGATCGGCTGAGTCTGACTTCGGACAGGCCTGCAGCGCCGCGGTCGGCACAGTAGAGATCTTTGGAAGATACGCCGGGTACGCAGCGGTCCGGGCCGCAGCCTTCGAGGCAGCCTCAGTAGACGTGGCCATACTCGGCGGGATAAGTCTCGCTGGGGCGTTGACCACGATGAGCAGACCTGCTCCGACAGAGGGCTTCCTACGCCCCGCTCAGCGCGCTGGCGCCTAGCGCGAATTTCGTTCCGTTAGTACTCGGAACCCGAGACAGATGGATGATCGAGCCGACGAGCAGGGAGCCCGCCGATGCAGGAGTTCGGGGCCGGTGGTCCTAGCGTGGAGATATGGGGTTCACTGATGACAGCGATAATGCAGTAGAAGAAGATCTCTACGACTACAGCGACGATCGGTGTTACCGCTACCGGTTTGACCGCCGATGGGGTGGACCCGAAGATGGCGGTCGCATCGTCTGGGTCGGCCTGAACCCTGGCACCGGCGACACTGATCATCGGCGCAGGCCGACTATGGCTCGAATGGTGGCCTGGACCCGTCTCTGGAACGGGACGGCCCTGACGATCGTCAACCTCTTCGCGTGGCGGTCAACGGATCCCAAGGCATTGCGTACCGCGGCCGATCCGATCGGGTGCCGGAACGACGTCGCGATCGCCGATGCGGTTGAAGGCGCCGCCCAAGTGATCCTGTGTTGGGGCGGCGCCGGCCGCTTGCGTGGCCGAGGTCGATCCGTCGCAGCGTCACTCCCCGGGTCCCTTTGCCTTGGGACCACGGCCCGTGGAGAACCTCTCCATCCCCTGTATGTCCCCAAGTCCGCCAAGCCCGTCGCATACCAGTTGCCGGACAGTTGACCCGAGTGAGCTCTTCCAGCTTGCGATGACACTCAGTTCGGAGGAAAGACCCATCGACGGGGTGCGGGCGCGCACATTCAGGAGGAATATTCGGGCCGAGTTGCCACGGGGCTCCCGCCGAGCCAAAATCGTCTACGGCCAGATCCGGCGCGCCATAAGGATCCATTTGGGCGTCCGAATCGGTCCCGTGTCGCCGGTTCGGAGCTCCAGATTGACGCGTATCGCGTAATATACGGGCGCATCGAGCGCAGCTCGTCGGGCGGCGAACCGTCGAGCGATGTGTGCAAGCAGTCGTGCCGGATAGGGCCACCGTATGCCGTTTTTGAGACAGATCGGACGGAAAGCGCGCTTCGGTCCACGCCGCACACGGCGTCGACTGCGAGTGGCACCACTCCCCCGCCGGTAGGTGCGATCTCATCCAAACGCTGAACGAGAACGCGCGTGAGCCCGTGGTCGTGTGGTGTCCCGAACCGGACCGGTGACTACGGGGAAATGGCCTCTTCGGACTATTGCGGGGACACGGTCGAGAGCGGACACTGTCGATGGACCGCTGACATCATCGGGCCGGTGATGCCGACGCCCATCGTCCTCGAGCGGACGGCCGGTAGTCACCTTGCACAAAAGCGCGAACTCGTTCAAGTTTGATTCGGAGGCAAGGCTGCGGTGCGGCGGTGAAGGTCAGTCCCAACCGAGAGAAAGCCGGTCGCCGGGATACCGGGACTGCCCTCGATCCTCCGTGGCGTCGGTGGGGCCGTTGGGCCGTGGGTGCTGCCGTGGTTTCCGTTGTGGCACTTCTCATCGCCATGGTCGGGCACGGCTCCCCGCCCCTGTCGGTATCCGTGGGCGTTCGGGGGCAAGCCGAGGGTTCGAGCGGAGCTTCGTCGCGCAGCGCTGCCGAACAACAAGCCCGGCGGTCGACGTCCGCGACCGGCGCTTCTGCGGCGATCCCGACCGAGCCAACGCGCCTGACGCCGCACCAGCCGACGACGGCGACCACCGGGCAAGTCACCGCGCAAGCCACCGCGCCCTCCACGTCGAGCAGCAGATCGGCGACGCCCGTCGACTCTTCGCTGCCGGCGCCAGCGCCTTTCCCGCCCCCGATCAGCCTCCCGCCCATCAGCGTCCCGCCGCCCAGCGCCCGGGTGACGCTCTTCCCGGTCGCAACAGCCGCGAGCCAACCGTTCGGTATTGTCTCGGGCCCCCGACGGCAACCTGTGGTTCACCGAGGGAAATCGCGATGTCGTAGGACGGATCACCCCGAAGGGCGAGATCACCGAGTACCACACGCCGACGGTCCTCAGCCAACCGGGCGCCATCACCGTGGGCTCCGATGGCAATCTCTGGTTTACCGAGATGTCTGGGAACAACATCGGCCGCCTCACCACCGCGGGTGTGTTCACTGAGTTCCCCATCCCCACCCAATACAGCGACCCGAGAGACATCGCCGTCGGCCCCGACGGTGCGCTCTGGTTCACGGAGGCCAACGTCGGGAAGGTGGCCCGGGTGACCCTCGAGGGCCACATGACCGAATACGGCGCGGGAACCGGCACGCCGGTTCAGATCATTGAGGGCGCAGATGGCTATCTGTGGTTCACCGACGGCACCTCGTTGCTGGGGCGAATCAGCCCGAACGGCACGTTGAGCCCCGTCGCGGTGGCCCACGTCAGCGCGGTGTTGGAACTTGCCGTGGACCACTCGGGGAATCTCTGGTACGCCGGAGTCAACCAGTCGAGTCCCTACGGCGCGGTCATCGGCCGCCGGGACCCCGCCGGCCATGTCACAGAGTTCGCCGTCCCCGCCCACGTCGAGTTCAGCGGGATCACCCAAGGGCCCGACGGGGCCATCTGGTTCACCGAATCCAACATGAACGCCGTCGGTCGCCTGGCCGACGGCGGGACCATAACGACCGACTCGGTGCCATCACCGGCGTCGATCGTGGCCGGAGTCGACGGGAACATGTGGATCACCAGCGGTACAAATGGCAACGCGATAGCACGCCTTCAAATCCGCTGA
>JAUTXN010000267.1 GCA_030838045.1 Acidimicrobiaceae bacterium | reverse complement strand
CTGGACCGTCGTAGCCGACCTCGGGCCCATCACCGATGCGGTGCACGCCTACTTCGACGGCGACCTGGGAGCGATTGACGCCGTCGCGGTGCGTCAGCAATCGGGACCATTCGTGGAGTCGGCATGGGACGCCCTGCGGGCCCTTCCCCCGGGCATCTCGGTGACCTACCGCGACCTGGCCGCCCGCTGCGGCCGGGCCGGAGCCGCCCGGGCGGCTGGGTCGGCCTGCCAGCGGAACGCGGCGGCATTGTTCGTGCCCTGTCACCGGGTGGTGCGCCGCGACGGCAGCCTGGGCGGCTTCCGGTGGGGACTGGCGGTCAAGCGGTGGCTGCTCGACTACGAGGCCCGGTCCCACGGTGGCTCAGATGGGAAGCTTGCGGGGCATGGCGTCATCGGTGCGGAAGCCGCCGTTGACGATGTACTGGACCGGGAGCACCCGTGACGAAGGCACCAGGATGACGAAGGTCTGCGACGGCGGCAGGTAGAACGAGATGTGCACCTGGGACGTCTGCCCGTAGGGGACGACGTAGATCATGCCGACGACCGTCATGCCGCCATCGGTGCCGGCCGTGCTGAAGTCGGGTTTGTAGCTCCTGATGTTGGTTGCCGAGGCGGGCAGGTACAGAAGCAGGTAGATCCGCTGGTCGCCCGGGACCACGCAGCACTTCGTGCCCCCCTCGATGTAGGGGCTGGTGACCGGGCGGCGGGGGTTGGTCAGCGTGACGTACATGTCGACCTGCTGGTGCTCGGAGAACCGCTGGACCTGCATGGTCACGATCGGCTTGATGAAGAAGTCGAGCTTGCTGGCGCTGACGTTCTGCACGCTCACCATCATCTTGTTGGGCCCGAGCGCCCCGTCGGCGCCCAGTTTGGCCCACATGGCCTCCTCTCCCGGGTCGGCCGACCAGGCCAGGAGGTGGCGGCCCTTGGCGTCGATCTGGAGTTCGTGGGCCAGCTTGGGGATGGAGAAGGCGCCCCCGCGCAGCGCCGAGAAGGCCTCCTTGGCCACGCTGCTCTGCACGTCTCGGCGGGCGTTGGTCTGGTCCAGGGTCGGGTAGAGCAAGTAGTTGGTGAACAACACCCGGGGCAGGACGTTGTCGGCCGAGTACTTGAAGCCGTTGACCGTCACGGGGCCCACCACGCTGAGCACCGAGCGCAGCGCCACCACGTCGACGAACAGAACGCCGTCGACCTTGCCGAAGGGCGAGTTGGCCGACATCTGCGAGTAGATCTTGGCCACGGCGGGCCAGTTCGGTGACGTGTCGGTCGTGCGCCATTCCTGGCCGGGCTGCATCCACCCGTACAGGTGTTTGATCTCGTCGGGCACGGGCACGCTCTTGCTCTCAGGCAGGAACAGGTCGAACGAGGAGATGAAGTTGCCTGTGGTGAGGTCGCCGCCCTCGAAATGGATGAGCCCGGCCGCAGTGGTGATGCCACCCGAGCGCATCTCGGCGTTGTTGCCCGCCAGCACGAGGTAGGTCCTCGGGCCGGCCAGCATGCTCCGCAGGGTGGCGGTGATGGTTATGCCGTCGTCGAGCTGGGTTTTGGCCTGGACCAACTTGTCGACCAGCTTCTCCCGTGCCTTCACGAGCGACTTGGTGAGGTGACCCTCCGTGTGGGTCGTCACCTGGTCGAGCTGCTGGTTCACCTCCACCATGTCCTGGCGGAGGGCGTCGATCAGATGGAGCCGGGCGGCCGGCCCGGATCGGGGGGCGTCGAGCTGGGTGCGGGCCTTCACCGCCGCCTGGTAGGCGATGTCTCCGACGTGGGCGGCCGATCCCGAGAGCACTTGGGCCGCTTTGACCTGGGGTCCCACTATGGGCAACGGGGCCAGAAGCTTGAGCCAGATGCTGTCGCGGGTGAGGTTGGCCCCGGCCCGGAGTTGGCGGTCGGCCTGGCCGACGGTGGCCTCGATCGACGCCCGGGAGTCGAGTTGGGTCAGCTGGAGGTGACCGAGTCGATCCTGGCCCGAGGTCAGGTCGTGGCGGATGCGCACCACGTCCCGGGCGAGCAGCGCCGCCGCCCCGAGCAGCACGATGAGGCCGCCCAAGGCGAAGAAGACCCAACGGGGGGTGCGGCCTGCGGCTCGCTCAGTCGGGCCGGCAGGGCCGGTGGGGCGGGACGACCCTCGTTGGTTCAACGTGTCCTTTCGGTATCGATCGGCCGGCTGAGACTACCGATGACCCGAGGGCGACACCACGCGCCCGAAGGTGGCACCTCACGGTGCCACCTTCGGTTCAGAGTGTTCTAGAAGTTGTTGTTGCGGTCAGTTGTTGCTACGGCGCCGCAGGCCTCGAGCCGCCAGAACCACCACGATGATGCCCGCGGCCGCGGTCAACGGAATGGCCGCCTGCTCACCGGTGAGGGGCATGAAAGTTGTGGTCGTAGTGGTCTCGCCGCTCACGACTGGTGCAGTCGTGGTGGTCACGCATCCTCCACCCGAGCCGCTGCCTCCGCTGCCACCTGATCCTGGGCAAGCCTGGGCGCTGGCCCCGGAAGCTCCGACCACCGTCAGGCAGACAAGGAACCCAAGACACAGAGTCACCCTCATTGCCAGCCGTCCGATTGTTCGCACGTAATCCCCCAGTCCTTCCCGACTCGGCTCACAGTTGACCGCCAGCACAGATCTTTGTGCAAGCAGCTAGATCCTGCTCGGTATCCGCCACGCGCGCAAGCTCTGTCGGCCTCGAAGGCAAAGATTTAGGCATGGCATAACCTCAGAGGGGATGGGGAGAGGTGAGAGATACCTCTTTGTGACCAGTTGAATGTCGGGTCGTGAGGTAGTTGAGCGGTTTGGCTAACCCAGCCGGCGACTGAGCGAGAGGCCGAAGTCGCCGTCCGGGTCGGTCCACCATTGGGCCAGATCGAAGCCCGCGGCCGCCAGTTCGTCGCAAACACGCGCCGGTCGGAACTTGGCACTGATCTCGGTGCGCATCTCCTCGCCCGCATCGAAGCGCACCTCGAGGGCCAGGTCGGAGACCGTGACGGTCTGCTCGCGGCGGGAGCGCAGCCGCATCTCGATCCACTCCTCGGCGTCGTTCCAGACCGCCAGGTGGTCGAACGAGTCAGGGTCGAAGTCGGCGCCGAGCTGGCGATTGATGACGGAGAGCACGTTTCGGTTGAACGCCGCAGTCACGCCCGCCGGGTCGTCGTAGGCGAGGACCAGCCGGGCCGGGTCCTTGACCAGGTCGGTGCCGAGCAGCAGTCGGTCGCCCGGGGCGAGCGCCGCGGCCAGCTGACTGAGGAAGGAGGCTCGCCCGGAGGGATCGAAGTTGCCGATGGTCCCGCCGAGGAACGCCACCAGGCGCTGGCCGGGCGGGCCGATCTCCTTCAAGACGCCGAGGTGGTGTTCGAAGTCGCCCACGATGGCATGCACCGCCAGGCCCGCCGGCCGGTAACGCGACGCGAGGGCATCGGCGGCGCCGCGCAGCGTTTCCTCGCTGACGTCGAAGGGGACGAACGTGCGCAGCCCCCTGTTCGAGCGAGCGGCGCCCTTGCCGCCCTGTGCGCCTTGTGCGCCTTGTGCGCCTTGTGCGCCTTGTGCGCCGATGCCGGCGTCGAGGCCGGCGTCGAGGAGCAGCCGGGTCTTGTCGGAGGTTCCCGACCCGAGTTCGATCAGGGTCGCGACGTCGGGGCCCATGATGTCGTGGGCGTGCGCCTCGAGGATGGCCCGCTCGCAGCGGGTCGGGTAGTACTCGCTCAGGCGGGTGATGTCGTCGAAGAGCTGCGACCCCCGCTCGTCGTAGAACCACTTGGGTGGCAGTGTGCGCCGACCGGTCGGCTCGGACAGGCCGGAGCGGACGTCGGCGCGCAGGCCGGCGGCCAGGTCGTCGGCACTGAGTAGCACGTCGATTGTCGGATTCACGGGGCCGGGGCTCCTTGTGGGTGCTGTGGGTGTTGTGGG